>JBJXEK010000207.1:0-14556 GCA_046155055.1 Novosphingobium sp.
GGTTGCCTGCTGCCCAAACCGCGCCGCCCGGCTGTTTAAAACGGCCCAGTCCATAAATGAACGGAATACCAAGGCAAAGCAGCGCAGTTGCCACCAACATCGTAAGATCAGTCGTCATGGTTCCTCACCCTCCCAAGTTGAAAATCGCCGTCACGTTAGCGTACGTTCGCGCAAATCCGCAAACGGTCCGACATGCTACAGCCAGCTAAAGCCATCCGCACTGCATGAACGTATGACAGGTTCCGATGAACGGATGAGGGGTCGCAAAGGTCGGCTCTTCAGGCGAATGCCGACGTACAGCGACCCCGTCGGGAAAGACGGCTAAGTCCCATACGTGGCCATTCGTCGAAGCACGTCAAGGGACAAATGAGCGGCAGGTTTCAGGAAACCGAAAATCTGTGCCGAACGACTGGGATTGGGGCGAAAGCCGCCTGTATCCCTATGGGTACCAAGTGTCAGACTTTGACCACTAGTTCTGATTTTTGAACAAACCCCCTGAACCAGGATCATAGCGATATTTTAAGATTGATCGATCCCGAATTCGTACGACTGCCTCGTCGATGGCCGCTTGAGGGTCCCCCGGTTTCGTGTCCGGGTATCGTGTGAGCCTCCGGCCTTCATCTGCCGGGGTTAACCCCGGCAGATGAAGCAAATTCGGCTGGCGTAAGCCAGCCTAGGGAGGTGTGAGGTCGGCACTCGTTATAGTCCCGTCGCCACGCGTCGATCTTGCTCCTGGCGTCGGCCAGAGACAAGAACCAATGGGTGTTCAGGCATTCGTCGCGGAACCGGCCATTGAACGATTCCACAAAGGCGTTGTCGGTCGGCTTGCCAGGTCGCGAGAAGTCCAGCGTAACCCCGTTTTCGTAGGCCCAGCGATCCAGCGCCTTCGAGATGAACTCAGGGCGATTGTCCACGCGTATGGCACGCGGGCAACCGCGGACCGATGCGATCCGGTCCATGGCCTCGACCACCTGCTCCCCCTTGATGCCTTGGTCGACGTCGATCGCCAAAGCCTCCCGAGTGTAGGCGTCGACAACGGTCAGCGCACGCAGGCGCCGACCATCGAACAAGGCATCCGAGACAAAGTCCATCGACCACATCTCGTTAGGGGCCAGCGCTGCAGGCTGCCGATCCCGCCGAGCCGCACTGACATGCCGACGCGGCCGTTTGAGCCGTAAGCTCAAGCCATCTTCCCGATACAGCCGATAGACCCGCTTGTGGTTCACGACCCATCCTTCACGGCGAAGCAGGATATAGATCCTGAAGTATCCGTATCGCATCCGGGACTGCGCGATATCCCGGATGCGCATGATCAAAGGCGTCTGATCGGCTCGAACCGACCGGTATCTTACGCTCCGCCGGTCAAAGGTCAGCACTGCGCAACTGCGCCGCTCGCTGACCCCATGGCTCGACTGGACATACCGGACGATCTCGCGCTGCCGAGCAGGCCTCAGACTTTTTTTGATAGCACGTCCTGCAGGATGTGCTTGTCCAGGCTGAGGTCCGCCACCAGCTGCTTGAGCTTCCGGTTCTCGTCCTCGAGCTGCTTCAGCCGGCGCAGCTCACCCACCCCAAGCCCGCCGTAGAGCTTCTTCCAGCGGTAAAACGTCTGCTCAGAAATCCCCATTCGGCGCAGTACCTCAGCCACTGGCGTTCCCGTCAACGCCTCGGCCTGCTTATGTGCAGCGGCCTTGCGGGCCTTGGTGCGCTTGCCCTCCAGTGCCTCGCCCTTCGCGGCCTGTGCAGACAAGTCGCGGGCCATACCGAATGCCACAGCGACCTGTGTCTTGCGCAGTGCAACAAAAACGTGGCTGCCATCGAACATTTCGCTAGAAAGCGCAGCGCGCGCCTCGCCCTTGCTATCGACCACCGCCGCGCCAACGGCATAGCCATTGGCCGCGCATGCAAGCACGGCGGCGCACACCAGTGCCATTGGCGTCGAGCATGCCGAAGGCCGGAAGATCTTGCCACGGGCGGGCACCTTGGAGCCCTGCAAATGCCGGTGCGGCGAGGGCAAGACTGGCGAATAGCCCGGCACGACGGATCACGCGGCGGCGCACCGGCATTTCCTTCCCGCAATGGCCCGAAGACGGCTTAGGCTAGAACCGCAACGTCGCACTGGCCAGCGCCGGCCCGCTCGGCGGTTCAGTGCTGGTCGCAACGCTCGATATAGCGGCGGATATCGAGGCTCAAGTCCTCGATCGGAGCGTAGTAGCCATGGGTGTGGACCCTTGCGGCAATGCCGGACTGCACGCGCTCACACACGGCCCAGTCCTGCCGGTTGACCAGGTCCCAAAAGTCGACCGCATCGGCTGGGTCGAAGTCGGCTCCGGCCATTTCGTTGCGGTGGAACAGGAAGCGGCACTCGATGACCGTGCGGTCTGCCGCCACCGGCCAGAGCACGAATGCCGCCGCATGGTCGCAGGAAACGCTGAGCATGAGGTTGGGATAGATCAGCTCGCCCTTGTGGCGCACTTTCTCGTCCCCGGAGAGGCCGGGGAAGGGGGCGCGGGTGGTGGTGCCGCTCATGGTGTAAGTATATGCGCCCTCGCGGTGCGGAATGCCGGCTTCCCAATCGAGATCGATGCCGCCGCGCTCCCGAAAGGCTGGCACGATCGCGCAAAGCTCGGGATGGACGCCGGGGCAGTGGTAACACTCGTTGTAGTTTTCGAGGATCAGCTTCCAGTTGGCGTTCACTTCGTAGCGGATCGTCTGCGCGGTGCGCAGGTCGGCAAGCGGATAGTTGGCGAGGCGGCGCGCCGGGTCGGCGAGTTCCGCTGCGAAATCGGGCGCAGTTTCTGGCGAGAGGTTGAGGAACACGAAGCCGCCCCACGTGGCAACGCCGACGCGGTAGAGCGGAAAGTCGGCTTTGTTGAAACCGGGCGTGTCCTGCAGCTGCGGCGCGGCAAGCAGCTTGCCGTCGAAGCCATAGGACCAGCCGTGATAGGGGCAGCGGATCATATTGCGCCCTACAACTCCGGCATCGAGCGCCAGGCCCCACCGGGCGTCGTTGGCCGCGTCGCACATGCGCGAACCGCGATGGCGGCACACGTTGTAGTGCGCGTAAAGTGTGCCGGTCTTGTCGCGCACCAGCAGCACGCTCTCGCCTGCGATGTCGAGCACCAGATGATCGCCGGCTGCGGGCAAGTCTTCCTCGCGCGCGGCGCAGAACCATTGGCGGTTGAAGATGGCCGAGCGGTCCTGCGCGAAGGCCTCCGCGGTCAGGTAGGCGGTGCTCGCCAGCGACTGTTCCATCCCGCCATTCCTTTCCCGCCACTTATTGGACACTTGCCTTATAAGCTGGCTTGAGGCACCTATCCAGTACCAATCGATCAGGCGGGGGCAGCATACCGGCAATGGCTTCGACGGCGGCATCGCAGACGCAGACGTACGGCGCAATCGTCATTGGCGCCGGCCACAACGGGCTGACTGCGGCGGCCTATCTGGCGCGTGCCGGCCGTTCTGTGCTGGTGCTCGAAGCCCGCGGCATTGTCGGCGGGGCCTGCGTGACCGAAGAGGTGATCCCCGGGTACCGCGTCTCGTTCACCTCCTACATCGCCTCGATGCTGATGCCCACGGTGATCCGCGATCTCGATCTGGGCCGGCACGGGCTGCGCATGGTCGCTTGCGATCCGATCCTGACGGTTCCGCTCGGCCTAAACACTTCGGGGGAGGGCGAAATCATCCGTTGGTGGTCCGACCCTGAGCGGACCGCGCAGGAAATCGCCCGCTTTTCGGTGCGCGACGGTGCGGCGTTTCTGGAAGTCGATCGCAAGCTCAAGGCGCTTGCGGCTTATCTCCAACCGTTCTTTCTGGAATCGCCGCCCGATCTGGCCGCACGCGGGCTGGACAGGCTGCGCGAAGGCCTGCGGATGATCCGGCGCTTCCGCCGAATCAAGGGCACCGAGATCGGCGAGATGGTGCAGTTCCTCACCGGCAGCCTCGGCGACTTTCTCGACCGCCATTTCGAGGCGGACGCGACCAAGCGCATGATCCTGGCCAACAATGTCTATGGCAAGCATGGCGGACCGTATGAGCCGGGCTCGGCGGTGGGGCTGCTGTTCCACCTGCTCGCAGGCGGCGACCATGCAGTGCAGGGTTTCAACGGCCATGTGATGGGCGGCATGGGTGCTGTTTCGGGCGCCATAGCGGCGGCGGCGCGCGGCTTTGGCGCTGTTATCGAGACCGATGCGCCCGTTGCGCGCATCGATGTCGTGGGTGGCCGCGCGCAAGGCGTGACGCTGACGGATGGGCGGCAGTTCCACGCTGATGTCGTGCTGTCGAATGCCGATCCAAAGCGCACATTCCTCGGCCTGCTCGGCGCGGACGAACTGCCCGAGGAATTTCGCCGCGATATCGCCGCGATCAAGATGGGCGGGCCTGCCGCCAAGCTCAACATCGCGCTTTCAGGCGAGCCTACGGTGATCGGTCGCAGGCCCGATGCCACGCCGCTCGAACGCGCGCTGCTGACCATTGCGCCGACCCTGGAAGGTGCGCAGCGCTGCGCCGATATCGCGCGCTTCGGCGATGTGCCCGAAGAACTGTGGATCGATTGCGTCATCCCCAGCCTCGTCGACGACAGCTTGTGCCCGCCGGGCCATCACATGCTGACCGTCTTCATCCAGTATGTGCCCTACCACTTGCGCGAAGGCACCTGGGACGAGCGGCGCGAGGCTTTCACCGCGTCCGTCATCGCGCAGATCACGCGGCACATGCCCGATCTGCCCGGACTGATCCTCGGCCATACGATGCTCACTCCGCTCGATCTGGAGCGGATCTACGGCCTGACCGAGGGCAATATCTTCCACGGCGATCTCCACGCCGGGGCGTTGTTCTCGATGCGCCCGGTGCCGCGCTGGTCGCAGTATCGCACGCCGGTCCACGGGCTTTACCTATGCGGGGCAGGGGCCCATCCCGGTGGCGGGGTGACCGGTGCGCCGGGGCACAACGCGGCGATGCAGGTGCTGCGTGACACCGGCCGGCGGCGGAAAGCCTGATGTCCGGAGCAGCGCCCCATCCCCCAAAGGTCATGGGCGTTGCCGATCTGGCGATGTTCTACGTCGTGACCGGGGTAAGCCTGCGCTGGATCGCAACCGCTGCCGCCTTCGGGCCCAGCTCGATCGTTATCTGGATCGGCGCGCTGGTGTGTTTTTACCTGCCGTTCGTGCTCGCCATTGTCGAACTGTCGTCGCGCTATCCGCAGGAGGGCGGGCTCTATATCTGGACCCGCGAGGCGTTCGGGCCTTACGTGGGCTTCATGGCGGGGTGGAGCTATTTCACTTCCAATCTGCCCTACTTTCCCAGCGTGCTTTATTTCGATGCGGGCAATGCGATCTACATCGGCGGCGACAGCTGGCTCCATCTGCGCAATAGCCCCACGTTCTTCATGACCTTTGCGCTGCTGGCGCTGCTGTTCATCACGGTCATCAACATCGTCGGACTGCGCTTCGGGCGCTGGCTCCACAACGCGGGCGCGGTCGGCATGTGGCTGCCCGCGCTGATCGTTATCGTCATGGGCGGCCTTGCCTGGTGGAATTTCGGCTCGGCCACCGCGTTTACCCCGCATTCCTTCGTGCCGGTGTTCGATATCCAGCACATGATCGTGTGGTCGTCGATCGCCTTTGCGCTCTCGGGCGCGGAAACAGCCTCGTTCATGAGCGGCGAGATCAAGAACCCCCGCCGCACGATCCCGCGTGCTTTGCCGATCGCGGGCGTGGTCATCGTCTCGTGCTATATCATCGGGACGTTTGCGGTGCTGCTGGCCATGCCATCGGGCGAGGTCAACACCTTGCAAGGGCTGATTCAGGCCGGGGCTGTAGCCGCTCAGCGGCTGGGCGCAACGTGGATCATCGTACCGCTGGCGCTACTCATCACCATCGGCAATCTCGGCGCGGCGAGCGGATTCCTCTCGTGCACCGCGCGCATTCCCTTTGCTGTCGGGATCGACCGGCTGCTGCCGCCGGTGTTTGCGCGCGTCCATCCCAAGTGGGGCACGCCCTATGTCGCGATCCTGCTGCAAGGCGGGCTGGGTGCGGTGTTCTGCATTCTGGGGCAGGCGGGCACCGGGGTGAAAGGGGCCTACGACGTGCTGGTGAGCATGGGCATCATCGCCGCGTTCCTGCCGTTCGCGCTTGTATTCATGGCGGTTATCCGTCTGCAGGACCGTCCGGCAGACGCGCCCGTCACGCGCCTGCCGGGCGGACGCTACACCTCCACCCTGTTCGCCTGTATCGGTCTGGCGACGACGCTGGCCGCCGTGGTGCTGGCGGCGTTTCCCGCCTCGGACGAACCGAACAAGCTGCTCGCCATCATCAAGATCCTCGGTCTTACAGCGGTGCTGCTGGGCAGTGGAACGCTGGTCTATGTCCTCGGGCAGCGCAGCGCCCGGCGCGAGGCATGATGGCCGCGGCGGCGGGACCCGTCCGTCAGCGCCGGGCCAGACGCGAATCTGCGCTGGTGCGGCGAAAGGACCTGCTCGCCGCCACGGTCAGCTGCCTCGCCCGGCTTGGTCCGCGCGGCACCACGGGGCGTGAAATCTGCCGGCAAGCCGGCGTCTCGCACGGCCTTCTGCGCCATTATTTCCGCAACCCGGATAATCTCCTGCTCGAAACCTACGAGCAGCTGTGCGAGGAAATGCTCGCGCATCTCGATGCGGCAGCGACCCCGTTCGAGGCCGATCCGCGCAACGCATTGCACCGCTATTTCGTGGCAGTGTTCTCGGACGAATGGGCCAGCCCCGAGATCATCGGCGCGTGGATGGTGTTCTGGCAGCAAGCGCGCAGCCGTGAGGATTTTGCGGCGGTCAGCCACGCCTTCAACATGCGCCAGCGCGCGCTGCTAGAGCGGCTCGTCACGCGTCTGCCGGTTTCTGCATCGGCCCATTCGCCAACCTTGCCCTTGACCGATGCGATCGCGCTGCTCTCGGCCGTGCTCGATGGTCTCTGGATCGAATACTATCTCTCCGATATCCGCACCCCGCGTGCACGGTGCATCGCGCTGTCCGATCAGGCAGCACAGCTCCTTTTCGCCGACTGAAGGCGCGCGCAAAGCGTGATAGGGAACAATCCTTCGATGGAGCGATTGGACCCGCCGATGGCACGCGCAAACCTTCACGCCGAAAGGCATCTCGTCTCGCGGATCGGTTGGTTGCGCGCCGCCGTGCTGGGCGCCAATGACGGCATCGTCTCGACGGCCAGCCTCATCATCGGGGTGGCGGCAGCGGCAGGCAAGCCGGCGGAAATCCTGATCGCGGGCGCTGCCGGGTTGGTCGCCGGCGCCATGTCGATGGCGGCGGGCGAATATGTCTCAGTCAGCTCGCAGGCCGATACCGAGCAGGCCGACCTTGCGCGCGAGCGGGCTGAACTGTTCGGCAACCCCGAAGCGGAAGTGAAGGAACTGGCCGGCATCTACATCAAGCGCGGGCTCGATCCGGCGACGGCAGACGCGGCCGCGCGGCAATTGATGGCCAAGGACGCGCTGGGGGCTCACGCCCACGACGAGCTCGGCATTTCCGAGGTGACTACTGCGCGCCCGGTGCAGGCCGCGCTGACTTCGGCGGCCACCTTCACCGCCGGGGCCGCGCTGCCGCTGGCCATCGTGCTGCTCGCACCGGCGGACCTGCTGGTCCAGATCGAAGCAGCCGGCTCGCTGCTGTTCCTCGCGCTGCTGGGCGCGATCGGCGCACGCACTGGCGGTGCTCCGGTGCTGACGGCCACCCTGCGCGTTACGTTCTGGGGCGCGCTGGCCATGGCGCTGACGGCCGGCATCGGCCGCCTTGTCGGAACGGCAGTCTGACAGCAACGCGCGGGGCTCGACCTCGCGCCAGCGCCATCCTCCGGCTCTTATAAAACCATAGCCCGTAACCAAGTGGCGATCGGGCGCGAAGAGCGAGTATGATCTTCGGTAACGGCGGTTTCACGCTGCGGTGTTTGCGCCGCAGCGTGGCGCTACGCGCCGCGACCCCGCTCAGGAGATTTGCACCAACTGCGCGGATATGGCCGCGCTCCGGAGGTATGACATGTCGATCATCAATGGAACGGCCAAAGCCGATGCGCTTTCGGGCACGACCCTGGCTGAAACTTTGTTCGGTCTGGGCGGCAACGATACGTTGAGAGCGCTCGGCGGAAACGATACGCTCGACGGCGGGACAGGCATCGACAATCTCTACGGCGGGCTCGGAAACGATACCTATATTGTCGATCAGGCGGCTGACCGGGTCTTCGAACGCGTCGGCGAGGGCATCGATACAGTTCGTGCCACCATCAGCTACAGGCTGTCCGCCAACATCGAGAACCTGCTGCTGACCGGCACCGGCGCGATCAACGGCACCGCCAACGGCCTTGCCAACACGCTCACCGGCAATGCCGCTGCCAACACGCTTTCGGGACTGGCCGGCAACGATACGATTTATGGCGGCGCCGGCAACGACGTGCTCATTGGCGGGAAGGGTGCCGACGTTCTGACCGGCGGGCCCGGCAACGATCTCTTCCAGTTTTTCGATGGCGATTTTTCCAGCCGCACCGGCACGGGGGCCGACAGGATCGTCGATTTCTCGCCGGGTGATCATATCGATCTGAGGAATGTCGACGCGCTGGTGGCGGCCAGCGAGGCTTTCACCTACGGCAAGCAGGACTTCCACTTCATCGGCCACAACCCGCTTCACAGGTGGACCGGAGCCGAGGTGCGTTGGGAGGTTTCCGGCGGCAACACCTATATCTACGGCAGCATAAACGGCGATGCAGTGGCCGACTTTGCCATCAGGCTTGACGGTGTTCACACGCTCACTGCATCCGATTTCTTGTTTTAGCGCGGCCTGCATGGAAGCCGGCGAAGCGCCCTGTAGCGACGACGGAAATATTCCCTCTGCACCCTTTAGGGGGAATAATTCGTGATCGGCGGCGTTGTCAGCCCAGGAGGTTCGAGCAGGCAGCGCCGCTGCCACGGCCGGGCTTCCCGCTCTGGCGGTGCCCTCGTGCCCCTGCGGAGCCTGACACGCAAACCGGAGGCTAAGCATGTCCAACATCACTGGAACGGTAAACGTCGATACGCTGACCGGCACGGCGCTTGCCGATACGCTGCTGGGGCTTGCCGGAAACGATATTCTCAAGGGTCTCGGCGGCAATGACCGCCTCGACGGCGGCACTGGCAGTGACATGATGTACGGAGGTCTCGGCAATGACACCTACGTCGTTGATTCCATCGGCGACAAGGTGATCGAACTGGCCGGACAAGGCATCGATACCGTCAATGCCAGCATCAGCTATACGCTCGCGGCCAATGTCGAGAACCTGCTGCTCACCGGGTCTGCCGCGATCAACGGGACGGGCAATACGCTCGCTAACACGATCACCGGGAACGGCGGGGCGAACACGCTTTCAGGGCTGGCCGGCAACGACATTATCAACGGCGGCGCAGGCAACGACAGGATTATCGGCGGGGCCGGAATGGATACGATGACCGGCGGCCTCGGCAACGATAATTTCGTGTTCGCAACGGGCGATTTTTCCAGCAAGACAAGTACAAACGCCGACAGGATTACCGATTTTACGGCTGGTGATCACATCGATTTGAGCGCAATCGATGCACTGGTCTCCGCAAGCGGCTACGGCGCGAGCGGCAACCAGGCCTTCCACTTCATCGGCCACAACAGCTTCCACAACCACACCGGCGCGGAACTCCGCTACGATGTGATCGGCGGCAATACGTACGTCTATGGCAACACCAACGGCGATACGGTCGCAGACTTCTGTATCAAGCTGGATGGTGTGCACACCCTTTCGGGCACTGATTTCATCCTTTAGCCAATCCCATCGACCATGCCAGTGCAGGGGCTTTCCTGCACTGGCCCAGAGACTCTGCCCAGAGACCCCCGCCCGGAGACCCCCCGCAATGCCGATCCGTTTTTCACCGCTGCTTGCGCGTCGCACCCTGCTTGGGGCCTGTGCGGCCCTGCTCGCCATGGCGCCCGTCGCGTCACGGGCCGAAACCGATCTGCTCGATCTCGCGAAGTATCGCGGCAAGGTCGTCTACGTCGATTTCTGGGCTTCATGGTGCGGGCCGTGTAAGCTCTCGTTCCCGTTTATGCAGCAGCTTGCCGTGCGCTATCCGGCAAATGATGTGGCGGTAGTGACGATCAATCTCGATCGCCAGCGTCCGCAAGCCGAAGCGTTCCTGCGCCAGGTTCATAGCACGCTGCCGGTGGTTTACGATCCGCAAGGCGATCTTGCCAAGACATGGAAGGTGGCGGACATGCCGACGTCGCTGGTGTTCGACCGCAAGGGCGCGATGCGCTTTCGTCATCAGGGCTTCTTCCCCGGCAAGTCGGCCGAATACGAAGCCCACATCGCCCAGCTGGTGCGGGAGAAGTGAGCGTGAAGGTACTACGCCGCGCGGCATTCATCGCCGTACTCGTCTCGCTGTCCGGTTGCGCGCATAGTGGTATGCATGTGGGGGCCCAGCCGTGGCAGCGCGATGTGCTGGCGCGCAAATCGATGCAGCTCGCGCGCGAGCCTGCGATCATGGCCTTCGATGAGCATACCTATTTCAGCAAGGAAGCGGCCTCTGGCGGCCGCAGTTTCGATGGCGGAGGCTGCGGATGCAACTAACGACAAGCGGCGTTGCCGCCACGCTTGGCCTGCTGGCGGGCGCGCTGCTGGGCGGACCCGGTGCCGCGGCGCAGGCCGAGGCCGTCGCCGGAACCGGTGCCAGTGCCAATGCCAATGCCGGTGCCAGTACAGGTGCCTCTCAACCCAATGCCTACGACGAGACTTCCAGCGAGGCCGGAACCCTCGTCGCGGATACGGCGCTGCTCTATTATCAGGAGGATGAGGGCCGGGTCCGCGCGATCGAGAGCGAGACCGGGCTGACCTGGAACGGGGCCAGCGGCGTCGTCGTTTCGGGCAAGTACATCTACGATTCGCTCACCGGCGCGACGCCCAACGGTGCCACCCGCAGCCGCTATTCCCAAACCTTCCGCCCGCCATTCAAGCGCGGGTCCGCCGGTTCGGGCGAGGGTGGCAGCGACACGACCACCGGCGCGTCAGGAACCTACGTGGTCAAGCCCGGCCGTCTGCCGGTCGATACCGGGTTCAAGGATCATCGCTCGGCGGTGGATCTGGGCGTGACCTTGCCCGTCGCCGATGGGCTCAAGCTAAGCCTTGGAGGAGCGGGCTCGTGGGAAACCGACTACACCTCCTACTCGGGCCGCATCGGGCTTGCCAAGGAGCTCTTCAAGAAGAACACCACCGTCTCGCTCGGTTTCAATTATGAACGTGACCGTTCGAAGCCGTTCTACGGTATCCCGCAGCCGTTGGGCAGCATGGGCGATTATGCCGCAGCGGTGACACGCCGCAAAAGCGTGAAAAGCTTTGTCGTGGGCGTCACGCAAGTGCTCACCCCGGGTTGGCTGGCCCAGATCAACTGGAGCCACGGCCTCAGCCGCGGCTATCAGACCGATCCCTACAAGCTCGTTTCGCTGGTCGACAGCACGAGCGGCGATCCGTTCGTCTATATCTACGAAAGCCGCCCCAACCGGCGCACGCGCGACAGCATCTATGCCGGCACCAAGTTTGCTCTGGGCTCGGCTGTCACCGATGCCTCGGTGCGCTGGTACCGCGACAGCTGGCGCATCCGGTCGTGGACATTCACACTCTCCGAGCATGTTCCGCTGGGCCGCAGCGTCTATCTCGAACCAGGCGTCCGCTATTACCGGCAGACTGCAGCACAGTTCTTCCGCACGTATCTTCCGATCGATCAGGACACCCCGGACTATGTCAGCGCCGACAGCCGGCTCGGCAAATTCCATGCCTGGACGTTTTCGCTGAAGGCGGGCGTGAAGATCGCCCCCAACCTCGAGCTCTACGGGGCGGCGGAGCGTTATATCCAGGATGGGCCGGGGCTAGACCGGAGGGCACCGGGCATTCTGGCGCGAACCAACCTGTTCGCCGGATCGCAGTCCACCAGCCTGATCACCGGGGTGCGATTCACGTTTCGCTGAGGCGGAAGGGCCGCGCGGCTTAGGAAACAAGGGAGTAATGCCATGGTTTTCGCAATTGCCGCGTGGTGCCGGGCGATTTTCGCCGCCGGTGCCGCGCTCGCCCTCGGCTTGCCTATCTTAGCGCAGGCACAAGCCTCGGCCGATCACGCGCATTACCGCGCCGAACTTGTGCCCGAAACCCGCGCGCCCGCCCCGGGGAAGCGCGTGGCTGTGGCGCTCCATATCGCGCTCAAGCAAGGCTGGCACATCTACTGGTCGAACCCCGGCGATACCGGCTATGCGCCCGCCGTGACCTGGACGATGCCGCCGGGTCTGACCGCCGGGCCGGTCGCGCATCCGGCGCCGGTTCGGCTGGAACTGGCCGGGCTCGTCAGCTTCGTCCACGAAGGCGATACGGTGCTGCTGCAGGATCTGCAGCTGCCGGCCGGAATTGCCGCAGGCACGGCGCTGCCGCTCACTGCACACCTCGATCTGCTGGTCTGCTCCGAAAGCACCTGCGTTCCCGATCCGGTGGACCTCGCTCTCACCCTGACAGCGGGCACCGGCGCGGCCGATCCCGCTGCTGCCACACTGTTTTCCGCAGCACGCCGGACGCTACCCAAAGCGACCGGCGCGGGCGCGGAATTTGCCGTGACTCCAGGCGGGCTTCAGGTCTCTTTGCCCAGTCTCGCCGCAGCCTCGCCCGGCCCGCTCGCCCTGTTTGTCGATCAGCCCGGCGCGGTCAAACCGGCGGCTACCCTTGCGCCCACGCTCGTTGACGGCGGCTTGCAGATCACCGTGCCGCGCGGCGACGGCGATGTTCCGCCGGTCCTCTCCGGCGTCATCACCGCAGGCAAGCAGAGCTATGCCTTTTCCGCCAGAAAGGTTGCTGCGCTCACCGCCAGGGCGCCAGGCACCGGCGTGCCGCTCGACGCGGGCTATTTCCTCGTGTTCGGAGCGGCCGTGCTCGGCGGGCTGATCCTCAATCTCATGCCCTGCGTGTTCCCGATCCTCAGCCTCAAGGCGATGGCACTGGCGCGCGCGGGCGGCAACGATGCCCATGCCCGCAGCGAGGCGCTCGGCTATTCGGCCGGGGTGATCGGCACCGTCGTCGGCCTCGGCGCGATCCTGCTGGCGCTGCGCAGCGCGGGCAGTGCGGCGGGCTGGGCTTTCCAGCTGCAAAACCCGTCGGTCGTGGCTGGGCTGCTGCTGCTCGTTGCAGGGATTGCGCTCAACATGGCAGGGTTGTTCGAGTTGCCGTCGCTCAGTGTAAACGGCAAGCCCTCGTCGGGCTTCTCCGGCTCGCTCGCGACCGGCGCGCTGGCGGCCTTCATCGCGACGCCGTGCACTGGGCCGTTCATGGCGGGCGCGCTTGGCGCTGCCCTCGTCATGCCGCCGCTTGCCGGGCTCGGCGTGATTGCAGGGCTGGGCATCGGCATGGCGCTGCCGTTCTTCGTGCTCGGCTTCTACAAGCCTGCGCGCCGCCTGATCCCGCGCCCTGGGCAATGGATGGTGACGCTGCGCCACGTGCTGAGTGTGCCGATGTTCGCCACCGCGCTCGGCCTTGCCTGGTTGATCGGGCGGCAGGCCGGGATCGGGGCGATGACTGCGGCGCTGGGCGCGGCGCTGATCATGGGCCTCGGCCTGTGGTGGTACGGCACGCAGCAGCGCGCCGGCAAGCGCGGCTTTTCGGCTCTGGCGATCGTGGCGGCGGCGCTGCCGGTCGTGGTGCTCGGTGTCGTTCCGGCCCCGGTTGCGGCGACACAGGTGGAGGCGGGCGATGCGCTTGGCGGCCAGCCCTTTGCGCAGAGCCGCCTCGAGGCGCTGCAGCGTGAAGGCAGGCCCGTGTTCGTCTATTTCACGGCCGACTGGTGCCTGACCTGCAAGGTCAACGAAGCGACTTCGCTCTCTTCGCCTGCGGTGGTAAAGGCCTTTGCGTCCGGTGGAGTCTCGGTGCTGCGCGGCGACTGGACCCGGCAGGACCCGGCCATCAGCCGCTTCCTCAAGGAGCACGGCCGCGCCGGGGTGCCGCTTTACCTGTGGTATCCGGCTGGCGGCGGGAGCAGCGAACTGCCTCAAGTGCTGACCCCCGATCTGCTGGTCGGCCTCGCGCGGCGATCTTGACGCAAACGGTCTGACACAAACAAACCGGCTTCACCTTGCCCTTCTCGCAGCCGCGTTGCACAGACGCATGTGCAGGTATGGGAGGGGCAGATGGTGCAGGTTTCGCGATGGTTCGGCCCCGGTGGCGCGCTGGCTCTGTTGGCATTCATCGCGCCAACTACGGTTTCGGCGCAAGTTGCCGGCGATGTCTCGGCAGCCCCGGAGGACACTCTGCGCGTCAGTGTCGGCGCGACTTATGCCGAAGGCCGCTACGGCCAGGCGGCGCGATCTGAAATCGCCACTGTTCCGGTTTCGATCAAATACACCCGGGGCCGCTTCAGCGTGAAAGTGACCGTGCCCTATGTTCACATCCGCGGGCCGGGCACTTTGCTCGACGGGACGGGCAGCGGTGCATCGGGTAGCGGCAACAGTGGCAGCGGCAGCGGCGGCAGCGAGGTTTCCGAGCAGGAGAAGGAAAC
>JBJXEK010000208.1:0-7103 GCA_046155055.1 Novosphingobium sp.
CACCACGCGCACCTCGCGCAGGATATCATTCATGACGCCGAGTGGGGTGACAGAACCTGGGCTAACCCCGAGCAGCGCTTCCATATCTTCAGCCTTGCCGAAGCTCAGCTTTTTTGCGCCGATCACCCCGGCAAGCGCTTTCAGATCAACGCGCTTGTGATGACCCAAGGTGACTAACCAGAACTCGCCGCCCGAATCCTTGAGGAATAGGTTCTTCGTATGCGAGCCTAGGAGCAAGGCATGGATCGCCTCGCTCTCCTCGACCGTGAAGACGGCCTCATGCTCGATCCCGCGCCACGGCAGGCCGAGATAGGCGAGCGCCTCGCGCACGCGTCTGTCCCCAGTAACGCTCATTTTGCGCCGGGCATCACCGCGAGCAGCGCATGCCACAGCCACGGCGCAAAGCTGCGCCAGACTTCGATGTGCCAGCGCGTCTCGCTTTCCCGCCAGACAATAATCTCGACGGTCTCGAACACCGTGCGTGTCGCGCGGCCAACGCCCATGCGCGCCAGATCAAGCGGGCAGCCGCTGCAAAGCACAGCCAGCGCGCCGGGCCCGTCAAGCACGAAACCAAGCGCGCGCGAGGAGACATCGACCACGCTGACGGGCAGCCCCTCGCCGCGCGGCAGGTCGAAATTGTCGGGGAGGACGACATACCATTCGTCCGGCCCAAGGCAGACGATGCCGTCCGAAGTATCACCGATCCGCGTGGGCAGCGGACGGCCCAGCACACCTTCCAGCACCGCCGGATCACGCCCGCGCATCGAATAGCGCACGAGATCGGAAGCAATCGAGAGACGCACATCTGCGCCCTCGACAGGCCCCGTCCCCAGCTTCAGATCAGCGGCAGACACCGCAATCGGAGCGATCTCAACCATTGAGGCGGCTCCCTTCGACATCATAGAACATGGGGGCCACCACCTTCGCGGTGATCACACCCTCCGGCATCGGCACATGCAGCGTCTGGCCCATCAGATCGCGTCCACCCGCCACCAGCGCCATTGCGATCGAACGGCCCAGCGTGGCACTGTGATACGACGACGTGACGTGGCCGATCATCTTCATCGGCACCGGCTGGTTTGGATCAGCCACGATCTGCGCGCCCTCCTCCAGCACGGTCTGCGGTTCGTCGGTGAGCAAGCCGACCAGCTGCTTGCGCCCCGGCGCGACAATATCGGGCCGCGCGAGCGAGCGCTTGCCGACGAAATCGAGCTTCTTCTTGCCCACCGCCCAGCCGAGCCCGGCATCGTCCGGCGTCACCGTGCCGTCGGTATCCTGCCCGACGATGATAAAGCCCTTCTCGGCGCGCAGCACATGCATCGTCTCGGTGCCATAGGGTACCGCGCCGTGCTTCTGTCCCTCAGCCCAGATCGCGTCCCACACCATGCGGCCATGCTGGGCGGGCACATTGACTTCGAAGCCCAGTTCCCCGGTGAAGCTCACGCGGAACAGGCGGGTTTCAACGCCGCAGAAATGCCCTTCACGTACCGCCATATGCGGGAATGCGTCGGAAGAAAGGTCGATCCCCTCGACCAGCGGCGCAATGATCTCGCGCGCCTTCGGGCCCTGCACCGCAATCACCGCCCATTGCTCGGTGGTGCTCGTCAGCCAGACGTCGAGATCGCTCCACTCGGTCTGGAGGTAATCCTCCATCATCCCCAGCACGCGCGCCGCGCCGCCGGTCGTGGTCGTCAGGTGGAACCGGTCAGGCGCGAGTCGCGCCGAAACGCCGTCGTCGATGATGAACCCGTGCTCGCCCAGCAGCAGACCATAGCGGCAGCGGCCCGGCTCGAGCGACTTCCACGGGTTCGTGTACATGCGGTTTAGGAATTCGGCGGCGTCTGGCCCGACGACTTCGATCTTGCCGAGGGTCGAGGCATCGAACAGGCCAGCAGCGCTGCGCACGCCAAGGCATTCGCGCGCGACGGCTGTGTCCATATCCTCGCCGATCAGCGGAAAATAGCGCGCGCGCCGCCACTGCGCGACATTCTCGTAGACCGCACCTTTGCGTTCGGCCCAGTCGTCGATCACCGTCTTGCGCAGCGGCTGGAACAGCGCTTCCTTGTGGTGCCCCAGAATCGCGCCGAAGCTTTGCGGCGTATAGGGCGGGCGGAATGTCGTCAGGCCGATCTCGGTGACGGGCTTTGACAGCACGTCCGACGCGATCTGCAGGCCGTTGAGGTTCGAGGTCTTGCCCTGATCGGTCGCCATGCCGTTGGTGGTGTAGCGCTTGATATGCTCGATCGAGCGGAAACCTTCCTGCACCGCAAGGCCGATATCGCGCGCCTTCACGTCGTTCTGAAAGTCGACGAAGGCCTTGCTTTCGTGCAGCGGCTTGGCAGCTGGCAGCGCGCCGATGGAAAGGCCCGAACCGTAGTTCCATTCGCCCGCACAGCCGCCAACGCAGCGCAGCACTTCGTAGGTCTTGTCCGGGAGGTAGGCGCCCCAATCGGCATCCCAGCGCAGCGTACCCTTGGCGTGGCTCCACAGGTGCACCGTGGGCGTCCAGCCGCCGGCCATCAGCACCGCGTCGCAATCGAGCGCCTGCTCCTTGGCGACGCCATCGAGTGCGATCTTCACGCCGGTGACGGCCATGCGCCCGGTCACCTTGGTCACCGCATAGCCGGCATAGCAGGCAATGCGGGCAGCCCGCGCCGCTTCGACCAGCGTGGGATCGATATTCCGGCGCAAATCGACAATTGCTGCTACATTGACGCCCGCCTCCTGCAACGCCAGCGCATCGCGCCAACCGCTGTCGTGGACCGCCATGACGACCAGCCTGCGCCCGACCGCCACGCCGTAGCGCAGAGCAAAGGTGCGCGCGGCGCTCGCCAGCATCACGCCGGGCACATCGTTGCCCTCGAACACCAGCGGGCGCTCGATAGCGCCCATCGCCAGCATGACCTCGCCAGCGCGGATGCGCCACAGCTTCTCGCGCGCGCCTTCCGCTTCACCGAGCGAGAGGTGGTCGGTCAGGCGCTGGGCCGCGACCACGAAGTTCTGGTGATAGTGTCCGATCGCGGTGGTGCGCGAAAGCACCGTTACATTGTCCATCGCCGCCAGCTTGGCGCTCGCTTCGGCCAGCCAGGCCCACTGCGCCGGATCGCTCAGGGCACCGCCGCCGATTTCTTCCTGCTCGTCGATCAGGATCACGCGTCCGCCACCGGCCGCCGCTTCCAGCGTGGCTGCGATGCCGGCGGGACCAGCACCCACGACCAGCGTCTCGCAATGCGCATACGTCGCGTCGTAGTGGTCCGGATCGCGCGTCGTCGGGCTGTCGCCCAGACCGGCAAGGCGGCGGATGATCGGCTCGTAGACCTTCTCCCAAGCGGCGCGCGGCCACATGAACGTTTTATTGTAGAAGCCCGCAGGGAAGAACGCGCCAAATTGATCATTGAGCGCCACTAGATCGTAGCGCAGCGAGGGGAAGCGGTTCTGGCTCGACGCGTGGAGCCCGTCATAGATCGGCACCGATGGCGCGCGCAGGTTGGGCGTCACGCGCCCGGGGCCGCGGTCCACCGTCACCAGCGCGTTGGGTTCCTCGACGCCAGCGCCAAGAATGCCGCGCGGGCGGTGATACTTGAACGAGCGCCCGAACAGCATCCGCCCCTGCGCCAGCAGCGCCGAGGCAAGGCTGTCGCCCTCATAGCCCCACTGCGCCTTGCCATCGAAGGTGAAGCTGCGCTTCGTGCGGCGATCCAAGCGGCCGCCGTCTGCCAACCGGAAACCGCTCATGCGCCCGTCTCCTTGAGCTTGGGCTCCCCGGCTTTGTAAGTCGCCTCGAAGCGATCCGTCAGCGTATCGCGTACCGCATTGAAAAAGCGCCCGCAGCCATGCGTGTGCCGCCAGCGCTCGTGATGCCGCCCGCGCGGATTGCTGCGAATGTAAAGGAATGCCTCCCACTCGGCGTCAGAATAGGTCGAAGGATCGGTCGGCCGTGCGATATGCGCCTCGCCGCCATAGGCGAATTCCACCTCGGGCCGCGTCTCTTCGCAATAAGGGCAATGGATCAGCAGCATCGATGGTGCCTCAGTGCGCGACGGCGGCAGCCGCCGCCTCGTCGATCAGCCGGCCGTTGCGGAACCGGTCGAGGTTGTAGGGCGCGTTGATCGCGTGGGGCGCATCGTGCGCGATGGTATAGGCGAGCAGATCGCCCGCGCCCGGGGTTGCCTTGAACCCGCCAGTGCCCCAACCGCAGTTCACATAGAGCCCCTGAACCGGCGTCTTGCCAAGGATTGGCGAGCGATCCGGTGTCACGTCCACGATCCCGCCCCAGGTGCGCAGCATGCGCATGCGCGTGAAAATCGGAAAAATCTCGCAAATCGCCGCCAGCGTGTGCTCCACGATATGGAACGCACCGCGCTGCGAATAGCTGGTGTATTGGTCCGTGCCCGCGCCGATCACCAGTTCGCCCTTGTCGGACTGGCTCATATAGGCGTGCACCGTGTTCGACATGACCACGCACGGGAAGATCGGCTTGACCGGCTCGGACACCAAAGCCTGCAACGGATAGCTTTCGAGCGGGAAATCGAGCCCCGCCATTTTCATCACCAGCGAGGTGCTGCCTGCCGCCGAAACGCCCACGCGCTTTGAGGCAATGAACCCGCGCTCGGTCTCGACGCCTTCAATCGCACCGTCTGCGCCGCGGCGGATGCCCGTCACCGCGCAGTTCTGGATGATGTCGACACCCAGCGCCGAGGCCGCGCGGGCATAGCCCCAGGCAACGCTGTCATGCCGCGCGGTGCCGCCGCGCCGCTGCAGCGCGCCGCCAAGAACCGGATGGCGCGCATGGGGGGAAATATCGAGCGGCGGGCAATAGGCCTTGCACTCCTCGGTCGTCAGCCATTCGTTGTCGACGCCGTTGAGCCGGTTGGCATGGATGTGACGCTTGAAGCTCTGCACATCATGCACATTGTGCGCGAGCATCAGAACGCCGCGCTTGGAATACATGATGTTGTAGTTGAGCTCCTGGCTCAGCCCGTCCCATAGCTTGACCGCGTGATCGTAGAGATGCGCGCTCTCGTCATAGAGGTAGTTGGAGCGGATAATCGTGGTATTGCGGCCGGTGTTGCCGCCGCCCAGCCAGCCCTTCTCGATCACCGCAACATTGGTGATACCGTACTTCTTCGCAAGGTAGTAAGCCGCGCCAAGGCCGTGCCCGCCAGCGCCGACGATGATGGCATCGTAGCTCGCCTTGGGGGCCTTGTCGGGCCAATGCTCGGGCCAGCCCTGATGGCTGCGGAACGCCTGACCGATCAGGTTGAAGCCGGAAAACCGCTTCATCGAACGCGCCCCTCTATCGCGGCCTGCGAAGCCTCGACGTAAAACGTCTTGAATGCGTCCACCAGCTTCTCCTCGACCGAATACATTCCGGGCCGGTAGCCATTGCCCTTGATGCCTTCGTGGTTGATCGCGGAAAAATGGCTGTCCTGCGCGTTGGTGGCACGCCACACGGCAGCAAGGTTATCGGGATCGTAATCGACGCCTTCAACTGCATCTTCGTGCACGAGCCAGCTCGTGCGCAGCAAAGTGCGGTTCGCGCTCAGCGGGGTGAGCGAGAATGTCACTACATGGTCGCAGCAGAAATGGTGCCAGGAATTGGGCTGGGTCCACACCGAAAGGCTGGTCTGCTCCGACGCGCCATGCGGCCAGATCAGCTTCTTCGAGGCGGGCCTCCCGTCCAGCGTCTGCGAAACCGCGCCATTGGCCAGCGGCAGGCGCGCCACGCGGTGCCACCAGTTGTCCGGAAACTCGATCAGATCGTGATAGATACCGAGCTCCTGCCATCGCGTGCGCTGCGCCTCCAGCATGGCATCGAACGCGGCATCATCGACCACATCGTCCTCGCCGTCCTCGGGCAGGCCCTTGCCGAAGCCGTACGTCGAAAGCGATTTCATCAGTTCGGGATGGCCTGCATCGCAGTGGTAGCACTCGCGGTTGTTTTCCATCACGAGCTTCCAGTTGGCTGGCTCGATCAGATCATCCTGCACCGCGACCTTGAGCTTGGTCATGTCATAGAGGCCTATCTGCGCCTCGATGTCTGCCTTCACCCGGTCAATCGGCGGAGGATTATCGGCCAGACACAGAAAAATCAGCCCGCCGATGTTTTCGAGCGCAACCGGGCGAAGTCCGTTTTCGGCCTTGTTGAATTCGGGCGGCATATTGCGCGCCGCGAGCAGCTTGCCATCAAGCGCGAACGACCATTGGTGATAAGGGCACGTGATCCGCGCGCCTTTCCCCGCCGTCTCGCACAATTTCGAGCCGCGGTGCGTGCACGTATTGTGAAAGGCGCGGATCTCGCCCTGCTTGTCGCGCACCACGATCACAGAGGTTTCGCCCAGCTCGAATAGGAACTGATCGCCGGGGTTCTTCACATGCGCAATGGTGCACGCATAAAGCCACACCGACTTCAGCATAACCTCGGTGTCGAAGCGGAAGGCTTCCTCGCTCACATAGAGGTTCTGCGGAAGCGTGAACCCGGTCCGGGTCTGCTTCAGGCTCTCGGCAATCGCGTCAAAGTGCATCATGGGATCAGCTCCGCAATGCGTTGTTGTCCGGATCGAACGGCGAATCCGGGATGATCACCGCGCGGTGCGTTTCGCCCAGGATGGTAATCTCAAGTTCGGTGCCCACGGCCGCATGCTCCGGCGCGACCATCGCGAGCGCAAGGCTCTTGCCGCAGCGCCAGCCATAGCCGCCCGAAGTGGCGCGGCCAACCAGCGTGCCGTCCCGCAGGATCGGCTCGGACCCGCGTGCATCGGCATCGGTCACATCCATCACTTCCAATGTCACGAACTGCCACTTCAGCCCGGCATCCTTGCGCGCCAGCAGCCCTTCGCGGCCATGGAACGCAGGCTTCTTGAAGCTGACGAAGCGGTCCAGCCCGGATTCCAGCGCGGCATACTCGGTCGAAAGCTCGCGCGGGATCAGCTTGTAGCTCTTTTCGATCGCCATCGCGGTCATCGCGCGGATGCCGAAAGGCTTGATCTGGAACTCCGCCCCTGCCGCCATCAGCTTGTCGAAGATGTAGTTCTGCAGCTCGATCGGATGATGGATTTCCCAGCCCAACTCGCCGATGAAGTTCACCCGCAGCAGATCGACCT
>JBJXEK010000209.1:0-10367 GCA_046155055.1 Novosphingobium sp.
GGTTATCAATCGCGCGCCCAAGGCCAGTGTCAAAAACGACAAGACCCTTCGGATGGCAGATCAACACGGCGCTATGCGCCATGGTCCGTTGCCGCAGCCAGTTGCCCCCCTCGAACATCACGCCCTCAGGCGCCATGATCGTGGCCGTAGGCAAAATTGAGAATCTCAGGCCAACATCTGGCGTCGCTGCTCGCGGGGCGACAGAGCCCTCCGCATGGGTAGCGATATCAATGTTGCGGCGCGTCAACAAAACAGTGCCCGCAACTACTAGGCCGATAACAACCAGCACAGCTAGCACAAGGCTCCGAGCTCTCTTCAAAGTGTTTCTCCGATTGCATCTGCGAGAACCGCCTTCGCCAACATCAGCGGTTTTATTGATTTGCTGACGCGCGCTAGCAGCAGCGCGCCTTCGATCTGAATGAGCGCGAGTTCTGATAGCCTCTCTGCAGCATCCGGCTCCATGCCACGCGCCACGAGGCCGGCGCCGATGGCCGACTGCCATTCCGCGTATACGGCTCGGATGGCCGCTTGAAGCACGGGTTCCTGCTCGCCGACCTCTAGTGCGCTCAACGCCACTGGACACCCCTTGGTGAACTGACTGGCATCCAGTGCCGCAGCAAAGCCATCAATAAGCCGACAAGTTGCAGCCGAGGCGTCGGGGCCGTCTGCAAACTCCGTTGTGATCCAATTGGTCATACGTCCACCAGATGCGTGCACCGCAGCCGCCGCCAATGCCTCCTTCCCACCCGGGAAATGGAAATAGAGCGAACCTCTGGAAACGCCGGTCAGCGCAAGCACATCGGTCGTGCTGGTCGAGCGATAGCCATGTTCCTGCAGACTGGACGCCATGGCTTCGATCAGAATGTTCTTTGTGCCCAAACTGCCCATCAGCTATAAATAGACAAGTCTATCTATTTTGTCAATGCTCGATAGACTTTGATGCCAAGTTAGGGTGTGCAAGCTGCGGTGGCAGGTTACCAAATCCACCATATCCGCTCTCCCGCTCCCCCCTCCACCACCCTTCGGGTGCCCCCCCACCGTTCCGGGGAGGTTCTGGTTCTTGCCCGTCCGCAGCAGCGCCGCTGGGCAAGAGGGGCCTCAGGTGGAGAGGAAGCGCGCCAGCTCTGCCCCCATCGCGGGCTCGGTCGGGCTGCTCATGTGCGTGCCGGGGATGATCGCACGGTGGGCGTTGGGGAGGGCTCCGGCAAGACGGTCGGCACTGCCGTTGTCGTTGTCCTTGTCGCCGCACAGGACGAGGGTGGGCATCGTGATTGCGCTGAGGGCTTCGGGCGGCGTGTCTTCCATCGTGCCGAGCAGGAGCCGCGCAGCGAGCGGATCGGTGCCCATGGTTTTCAGGAACTGCTGCGCGACATAAGCGGGATCGCCGGGGCGGATTGTGCCGTAGCGGCTTAGCATTTCGAGGAAAAACGCTTGCCGCTGCGCCCAACCCGCCAGGCCTTCGAGGCCCATGCCGGAGAGCACCAGCCGCCGGGGACGTGCGCCCGCGATCACCGCGCGGGCGGCGGTGCGCGAGCCGAGTGAGAAGCCGACGAGGTCATAGTCTGTCAGGCCGAGATGGACGACCAGCGCTTCCAGATCGCGCACCAGCACATCGGGCGGATAGGCAGCGGGATCGCGGGGCGCGGCGCTCATCCCGTGGGCGCGCAGATCGGGCATCAGGCATTCAAACCCGGCGGCGGCGAGCTGCGCGGCGGTGCCGAACTTGATCCAGTTGACGTGCGCCGAGGAGAACAGGCCGTGGAGCAGGATGACCGGCTTTCCCGCGGATACATGGCCCGGACTCTGGCCGGCTCCAAGCCGGTGGAGCGCGAGCGGTGCGCCATCGAAGCCGGGATAAGTTTCAGCCATGTCAGGTCAGCAGCTTGATGCCCGAAAACAGCAGCACCGCCGCAAGTGCAGGGCGCAGCACGTGATCGGGCGAGCGGGTCGAGAGCAGGCTGCCAAGCACCGCGCCGGGGAGCGAGCCGACCAGCAGGCTGGCAAGCAAGGAGAAATCGACATTGCCGATGATCCAGTGGCCGAACCCGGCGACCAGCGTGAGCGGCACGGCATGGGCAATATCGGTGCCGATGATCTTCGAGACACGCAGGGCCGGATAGAGCATCAGCAGCGCCGTCACCCCGATGGCGCCGGCCCCGACCGAGCTGATCGAAACGGCCGTGCCCAGCACCGCGCCGAGCAGAACGGTGGGAATGCGGGCCTCCCGATCATCGAGCCGTTCATGCTGCTTGGCAAACACGGCTAGCTGCTTCTGGAACAGCGTCGCGACCGAGGTGATGATCAGCATCACGCCGAGGCAGAGGAGGATGACATGGCTCGATCCCTTGCTCATCTTCCCGAAGTCGGAGATCAGGATCAGCGTCACCACCGCCGCCGGCACGCTGCCGGCCGCCAGGCGGCGCATGATGCGCCAATCGACCGTCTTGCGCGCACTATGGACTGTCGAACCTGCGATCTTGGTGACTGCGGCGAACAGCAGATCGGTGCCGACCGCCGTGGTCGGGGCGACACCGAACAGCAGCACCAGAATGGGGGTCATCAGCGAGCCTCCGCCCACGCCGGTCAGCCCGACGAGGAACCCCACGAGCAACCCGGCCACGCCGTGCAGAAAATCGAAATGCGCAAACATCGGTGCCCCCTACCGGTCCCGTGATCGGGTCCCGTGCGGAAGCACCGGACTAGGGCCGCCGGGGCCGCGCTGCAATCCAAGAAAGTCTATCAGCGCGATTGACGTTGCTTTCACGCGGCCCGGGCGTTGCGGAACATTGCGGGCCGGGGCCGGTTCTTCTGGTCATACGGCTGCGCACTCGGCGTCTCCGTCATGGAGATTCCCCATCATGTCCCGCTCCAACCCCCGCCCTAACCCGTTTGCGCCCCTGCTCATGGCTACCGCGCTGTGCCTCTCCCTGGCATCGCCCGCTTATGCGCAAGGCAAGGCCGAACGCGCCCGCACGGCGATCGCCGAAGCCCAGACCAAGATCGACACCGCTGAAGCGCTGGGCACTTCGACCGCCCAGCCGGGCCAGACCGCCGAGGCCAACGCAGCCTTGGCGCAGGCCAGAGAAAACCTCGCCGCCGGGCACAAGCCCGAAGCGATTGCCGATGCCATCCGTGCTTCGGCGCTGGCTGATACCGCGCTCGGCATGATGCAGAAGCATGCGAAGGAGCATGCCGAGGCCATGCAAGCCAAGATGCAGGCCGACGGCGCGGCGCAAGCACAGATGAGTGTGGATGCTGCGCACCAGCAGACCGACATGGCCAATGATCGGGCCGTCCGCGCGGAAAACTCGGCAGCGGCTTCCGCCACCGATGCCGCCGTTGCCCGGAGCGCCGCCATGACCGCACAGGCAGCGCAGCCGACGCAGGTCCAGACGACGGTGACCACAGAGCAGCCTGCTCCGGCCGAAGTGCGCAAGTTGGCCGCCGCGCCCGTCAAGCATACGCGCCGCCGCATGCATCACCGCCATGTGGTGCATCACCGCGCAGCGGCGAAGGTGACCACAACGACGACCGTCACGCACAACCCGATGTAAACTCAGGCCAAAGCCCTTCCCGCAAAGGGAGGGGCTTTGGTGCCCGGCTGGTCAGCCCTTCTTCAGGTGCCGGCGGCCCAGCAGCTCCGCGATCTGCACCGCGTTGAGCGCAGCGCCTTTCCGCAAGTTGTCCGAGACGCACCACAGCGAAAGGCCGCTGTCGAGGGTCGGATCCTCACGCACGCGGGATACGAACGTGGCGTAATCGCCCACGCATTCGATCGGCGTCACGTATCCGCCGTCCTCACGCTTGTCGATCAGCATGACGCCGGGGGCTTCGCGCAGGATATCCTGCGCCTGCTTGGCCGAAATCTCGTTTTCGAACTCGATGTTGATCGCCTCTGAGTGGCCGACGAACACCGGTACGCGCACGCAGGTGGCCGAAACCTTGATTTTGGAATCGAGGATCTTCTTGGTCTCGGCGACCATCTTCCATTCTTCCTTGGTCGAACCATCATCAAGGAAATCGTCGATGTGCGGGATCACGTTGAAGGCGATCTGCTTGGTGAACTTGGAGATCGAAACCTGATCGCCGACGAAGATCGCGCGGCTTTGTTCGAACAGCTCGTCCATGCCTTCCTTGCCCGCGCCCGAGACCGACTGGTACGTCGCAACGACGACCCGCTTGATCTTGGCGGCATCGTGCAGCGGCTTCAAGGCCACGACCATCTGCGCGGTCGAGCAGTTGGGGTTGGCGATGATGTTCTTGCGCGTATAGCCGTCGATGGCGTCCGGGTTCACTTCGGGCACGATCAGTGGCACATCGGGGTCCATGCGGAACAGCGACGAGTTGTCGATCACCACACAGCCCGCCGCGGCCGCCTTGGGCGCATAGACCTTTGTGGGGGTCGAACCGATCGCGAAGAGTGCGATATCCCAGCCAGTGAAATCGAAGTGCTCGAGGTTCTGCACCTTGAGCATGCGCCCGGTCTCGCCGTACTCGACCTCGATGCCGTGCGAGCGGCCTGATGCAAGCGCCGCGATCTCGTCGGCCGGAAACTCGCGCTCTGCGAGGATATTGAGCATTTCGCGTCCGACATTGCCGGTCGCGCCTACGACCACTACCCGGTAACCCATTGTACTCTCCTTGTGGCGGCCTTGCGGCCCCAATTGATCTTACTGTCCGCTACCCACGCCATTGCGATCGAGAAAGCGGAACATGGTTTCATAGAGATGCTTGCTCACCTTCGGCCCGCTGATGCGGTGTGTGTAGCCGGGGTAGAGCATCATCTCGAACGGCACGGCTTCGGCCTGCAGCTTGGCGATGAGCGCGGTGGAGTTTTCGAACACCACGTTGTCATCGGCCATGCCGTGGACGAGCAGCAGCGGATCGCTGATCTTTGCCGTTTCAGCGAGTGCGTTTGAGCCTTCGTAGACCTTGGGCTCCTTGTTCGGATCGCCGAGATAGCGCTCGGTGTAGTGCGTATCATACAGCTGCCAGCGCGTGACCGGGGCGACCGCGATACCCGCCGCCCATTCGCCCGGATGCGCTTCGAGCATCTTGATCGTCATGTAGCCGCCATAGGACCAGCCGAACGTGCTGACCCGCTTCGGATCGACGAACGCCAGCGTCTTCACATAGCGCGCCCCTGCGAGCTGGTCCTCGACTTCAACCGAACCCATCGCGCGGGCAATCGCGGTTTCGAACTTCACGCCGCGGTTGTCGGAGCCGCGGCCGTCGATGGCGAAGTAGATATAGCCCTTGTCGACAATTGCCTGCGCCAGTGCGCCCTGCCAGCCATTGTTGACGACCTGCGCGTGCGGGCCGCCGTAGTGGTAGGAGAACACGGGGTAACGCTTGCCGGGTTCGAGCGGCGGGGTGATCATCATCCAGTGGAGCGGCGTGCCATCAGCCCCCGAAATCGTGCCGAACTCTGCGGGCCGATGACTGGCGAGATAGGGCGCATAAGGATGCGTGCCCTCGATGCGGTTTTCCTCGATCCACGCGAGGCGCTTGCCAGTCGCGTCGGCCAGATAGGACTGCGGCGGCTGGCGGTCAGCGCTGCGCGTGACGACGAGCGTCTGGCCCTTCTTGTCCATCGCACCGTCGTTGTTGAACGCGAGATCGGTCAGGCGCTCGATCTTGTCGGGCGCTTTTAGATCGAGCGCATAGACTTGGCCGGCCAGCACATCATCGCGCGTTCCGGCGAAGGTCACGCGGCCAGCCTTCTCGTCCACACCGAGCAAATCGGTGACGACCCATGGGCCCTTGGTCAGCTGCGTCCATTGACCTGCCTTGAAATGATAGAGATGGCGGAAGCCATCGCGCTCCGAGCTCCAGATCAGGCTGCCATCGGCGAGGAAGCGGTAGGCATCGGAAAGGTTGATCCAGCTGCCCTGCGCAGCGTCTTCCGTGAACAGCACCGAGGCCTTGCCGGTCGCGGGATCGACGGCGAGCATGTCCAGCCTGGTCTGCGCGCGGTTCTCGCGCTGGACATAGAGCGTCTTGCCATCCGGTGCCCAATCGACGCGGGCGAGGTAGATGTCCTTGTCCTGTCCCAGATCGACCTGCACCTTGCTGCTACCGTCCGCGCCGATCACCCAGAGCGAGACCACGGCATTGGCGCTGCCCGCAACGGGGTAGCGTTGCTCGAAGGTCTTGGTGCCCTCTGCGCCGATGGCGGCGCGCGTGACGGTGCCCACCGGGGCCTCGTCGAAGCGCTCGACCGCGAGGCGGCTCTCGTCCGGGGCCCACCAAAAGCCCTTGAAGCGGTTCATTTCCTCTTGCGCGACGAACTCCGCCTCGCCCCAGTGGACGGTGGCGGAGGCTTCTTCAGGCGTTACGGCTTGCGGCACGGCAGAACCGTCGACCGGACCGACAAACAGGCGCTGGTCGCGCACAAAGGCGATGCGCGTGCCTTTGGGGCTGAGCGAGGGATCGAGCTCGCCGCCCTTGGTGCCCGCGATCTTGCGCACCGTACCGTCGAGCCCGGCGAGGAACAGATCGCCATCGACCGGTACCAGCACGGCCTTGCTGCCCGGCGCCCATTCATAGCTGACGATGCCCTTGAGATCGCCGATGCGCTGGCGCTCGCGCTGCATCTTCTCGGCTTCGCTGAGTTCGCGGCCCGAGGAGAGCTTCAGCGAATCCACCAGCATCCGCCAGTCGCCGGCTTTGCGGTCGAAGCCCCAGAGGTCATAACGCTCGCGGTCATCGGGCCGGCCCCGCAGCACGGTGACGAAGCGGCCATCGGGCGAGAGCTTGACCCCGCGCGGCACCGGGCCGGCCAGGCTGGGACTGGCGAAGACGCGCTCGAGCGAAAGGGCAGCGATAGCGTTCGATGCGGTCACGGGCTTATCCTTGGGCTCGGTAGCAAGTGCGGGAGCGGCAACGAGCATGGCGCTCGCGGCGAGCAGGCAAGTGAGCATTCGCATGGGGTGGCCCTCTTCTTTGAGCGCGAATTGAGAGGAGCAGAAACGGAAAGAGGCGCCCCGGCTTGGTTGCCAGGGCGCCTCTTGAAGCACGCTATGGTGCCCGTGGGCAGGAGGCTTTCGCCCGTCCCTGGATCAACCTTCCTTGGGTGCCCGTGTCACCTTGCGCTCGGCAATACGCGCCGATTTGCCGGTGCGGCCACGCAGGTAATAGAGCTTGGCACGCCGCACCACGCCGCGGCGCACCACGGTAATGCTGTCGATGTTGGGCGAGTAGAGCGGGAACACACGCTCAACGCCTTCGCCGAACGACATCTTGCGCACGGTGAAGTTGGAGCCGAGGCCGCGGTTCGAACGGGCGATGCACACGCCTTCATAGGCCTGAACGCGGGTGCGCTCGCCTTCAACGACGCGCACGCCAACGCGCAGCGTATCGCCCGCGCGGAATTCGGGAATGGTCTTGTTCGCCTTGAATGCGGCGATGGCTTCAGCCTCAAGCTGCTGGATGATATTCATGTCATTCGTCCTGCACTTCATGCTGCGCGCCAGAGGCAGACTGGACCCGAGCGCCAATATGGCGCTCCCAAAGGTCCGGCCTGCGTGACCGGGTATCGTCTTCCGAACAGCGTTTCCGCCAGGAAGCGATTTTCGCATGATCCCCCGATCGCAGCACTTCAGGGATCGTGCGCCCTTCCCACATTGCGGGCCGGGTATAGTGCGGATACTCAAGGAGGCCGTTCTCGAACGACTCTTCGGTCCCGCTGGAAGCTGCGCCCATTACGCCGGGAAGCAGCCGAATGCAAGCATCGAGGAGCATGAGCGCGGCGGGCTCCCCGCCCGAGAGCACGATATCACCGACGGAGACTTCCTCGACGGAGCGGCCTTCAAAGATGCGCTCGTCGAAACCTTCGAAGCGCCCGCACAGCAGGATGACGCCGGGGCCTGCCGCCAGCTCGCGCACGCGGGCCTGCGTGAGCGGCTTTCCGCGCGGGGTAAGCGCGATGACGGGGCGTTCTTGGACCTCCCCGGAACAGGGAGGGGGACCATCCGCAGGTTGGTGGAGGGGTGGTTCAGCCCCCACCCCTCCACCACTGCCTTCGGCAGCGGTTCCCCTCCCCGTTCCGGGGAGGTTCTCTCGCGCATGATCCACCGCCGCCGCCAGCACATCGACGCGCAGCACCATCCCCGCCCCGCCGCCTGCGGGCGTGTCATCCACCGTGCGGTGCTTGTCGGCAGCAAAATCGCGGATCTGGACAGCATCGATCGCCCAAGTCCCCGCCTCCAGCGCGCGGCCGGCGAGGCTGACGCCAAGCGGGCCGGGGAACATTTCGGGGTAGAGCGTGAGGACTGTGGCTTGGAAGGTCATGCGAAGGTGCTTGCCGAATTGGAGGGCTGACCTCGGCCACGCACCGTTTTTACCGCAGCAAATGCCGAACCAAAACCGATTAGGAACCCGAAGAACGCCGCAGCCAAGCCCATTAGGGCGAAGGCTATAGCCATGCCACATGCGTCAACGCCGCAATCTTCCTGCGTCCCCGGGAGGGTTCTAGCGATGATCACGATCGAGAGAACCGATATCACGCCGGGCAAAAGAGCCGCTGAAATCAGGGAGCACTTCACCGCTGACCAAGCGGGTCTAAATCTTCCAAAGCCAAGACCAAAGAGAATTGGCGCGATGCCTAGGAGTGCGAGACAAATGAGGTCACTCATCACGCCGTCCAGTTCTCGACCTTGAGCCCCGGCACATCGGCAAAATCGCCCGCATTGTTCGTCACCACTGTCGCCCCGATGCTCAGCGCATGCGCGGCCAGCAGCCGGTCGAAGCGCGCGCGCTTGAACGGCAGCTTCGCGTATTCGCGGGCGGCGGCTTCATCGAACGGGAGGATCGGGATGACCGACACGAAATCCTCGATGACCTCGCGATCAGGCGGATGTCCCAGGTTTTCTCCCATCACGATTTCAGCAAAGCACACAGCCGAAATGCCCACCTCACCCGGATCGCACTCCGCCAGCCGCCCTCGCAGAGCGGGGTGCGTTCCAAGCATGGCATAGATCGAACAATCGGTATCAAGCAGGTACGCGATCATTTGGCCGGGTTCGCCGCGCGTGCGGCGATGGTGCTCGGTCGTTCATCGAAATCGCGCCGTTCAGGAACCTTCAGACCCTTTGCCTTGCCCCAGAACTTGCTGACATCAAGCTTGGCCTTCGCCTGCGGCTTGGGACGGATCAGCAGGTCTCCGCTGTCGCCTCGAACGACGATCCACTCCTGATCCGGTTGCACGCCCAAAGCCGCCGGGATGCGGATAGCGACCGAGTTGCCCGACTTGAAGCTTTTGGCTGTATATTCCTGACCCATGCCATCCTCCGTATATACATTGCGTATATACGCAAAGCTCTGTCTATTCAATTCTTCGCCTCGAACGCATAGCCAAGAGCCTGCAGCGTGATCGGCCTGGTCGGCGCAAGGATTACGCTTCCCTCGATGCGGCCTTTCTCGCATTTCCATGTGAAAGTGCCGCTCATCGCGCCTTCGGCGATGATCGGCGCGGCGGTGTCGCAGGTGCCCGACTTGGCTTTGGTTTCGGTGAGGACTTTGGCCCAGTTGGCGGCGGTGCGGTCCATCGGGAAGTTCATCGAGAAGCGGCCTTGCAGCGCATCGATGCTTCCCGCCGCCCACACGGCTTGCGCGGCGCTGTAGAAGCTGGCGAGGCCCGGCGACACCGGCTCCACCCGCTTCACCAGCACGCCCTTCGCGCGCAGCAATGCCGCGACGTCCCACACCGGCTGGCTGGGGCCGGCGTAAGTCTTGTTGGTTAGCGCGAACAGCGCCGCGCCGTATTCGGGGAGCAGCATCACGTGGCTGCCGTAGCCCGGAAAACCGCCGCCATGCGCGAGCACGGTGCCGTAATCGCAAGCGGTGATCACGCGCCAGCCCATGCCATAGGCAATCGCGCCGGGGCACTGCTTGTCGCCGCCGGTCGCGGGACGGTGGAACACGGCGGCGTTGTTGGCGCCGCGCATAATCTGGCGCACGGTGGCGCGCTTGACGGGCCCGGCATCGGCCCCGTCACGCGGGGGCCAGGCGGAGAGCACGAAGGCGAGCCATTTGGCATAGTCGGTGGCGCTGACTTCTAGCCCGCCCATCGCGTTGAACGCGCCGTCCTTCATCGTCGGCTCTTCGGCCCAGGCTTCGTTGTCCCAGCGGTAGCCCACGGCGCGCCCATCTCCCTTTTGGACTCCCTTGGGGCGGGCAAACACGTCAAAGCCGCTGGCGCCCATGCCGAGGGGGGTGAGAAGACGTTGTTCGACAAAGGCGCGGTAGGGGGCCTTGGTGATGTTGGCGATCACGCGGCCAAGGATCGCGTAGCCGAGGTTGGCGTATTCGTGGCGCATTTCCGGCGCACGGGTGAACGGCACGCCGGCCTTCAGGACCGCGGTGAA
>JBJXEK010000210.1:0-4304 GCA_046155055.1 Novosphingobium sp.
TATGTGCTGGAGGTCAGCACGAACGGTTCCGGGAACGTCAACCTGACTGGGTATACCAAGGTCAGTCTCTCCACCGCCGTGCCGCTTGATCGCCACAATGTGCTGACCGGCGGGACCGGCAACGACACCTTTCTCGTGCACGCCGCGAACGACGAGGTGATCGAGCTCGCGCGCGAGGGCACCGACACGATCATTGCCGATCTTTCATGGACCCTGTCCGACAACGTCGAGAAACTGACCCTCAAGGCCGGAGCGGGCGCCATCAACGGCACAGGGAACGCACAGGCCAACACGATTACCGGGAACGCGAGCGCCAACGTGCTCGACGGCGGAAGCGGCGCCGATACGCTGATTGGCGGAGCCGGCGATGATCTGCTGCGCGGCAATTCCGGCAGTGACCGCATGGTCGGAGGCACCGGCAACGATACCTACCGCGTCGACAGCACCGGCGACACCGTGATCGAGAAGGTCGGCGGCGGGATCGACAAGATCTACTCCGGCATCTCCCTGAAACTTGCGGCCAATGTCGAGACTCTGGTCCTGGTCGGGGATAAGTCCATCAATGGCACCGGCAACGCGCTGGCCAACCGCATCAGCGGCAACGGCGCGGCCAATGTGCTCGATGGCGGAGGCAGTAGCGATGTTCTGATCGGCGGGGCGGGCGACGATACCTACTATATCGACAACAGCGGCGACCGCGTCTTCGAAACGGTAACCACAACCAGCGCGGACGATGCCGGCGGCGTCGATACGGTGATCAGCACAGTAAGCTACAGCCTCGCCGAAAGCGGCCGACAGTTCGTCGAGAACCTCAGGCTGGCTGGAACAGGCGCGATCGATGCGACCGGCAATGACCGCGCGAATACGCTGACCGGCAACAGCAATGCCAACACCCTCACCGGCAACGGCGGCGCCGACAGGCTGGTTGGCTACCAGGGCAATGACAGCCTGTCCGGCGGCGCAGGCAACGATGTGTTGATCGCAGGCGGCGGCAATGACCGGCTCGATCCGGGTTCGGGCTTCGACATTCTGGTTGGCGGCAGCGGTGCCGACAGCTTCGTGTTCGGGGCCGCTGCCATGGCCGATGCGGGCGCACAGACACAGGCAGACCGCATCAGCGATTTCAGTCACAGCGAGCACGACAGCATCGATCTGCACGGAGTCGACGCCAACGCCATGGTCGCGGGCGATCAGGCGTTCACGTTCATCGGCACCGCTGCCTTTACCAGCCATGCCGGGCAACTGCGGATCGAACACACCGCGAACGCGACGTATGTTGTCGAGGATATCAACGGAGACGGGGTGGGCGATGGCTATATCCGCCTCGCCGCAGGACTTACGCTGGTCGCAGCGGACTTTGTTCTTTGATGGAAGCGCAGTGGCGCAGTTGACGCGAAGGCGAAGCTTGGCCAGCGATGCAGGCACCGCCTTCGCCCACCAGGAACCGCCTGCCATGTCCGACCCTGCGCCGCCCTTTTCCGGAAAGCTCCGCCACGCTGCCCCCGCCGATTGGGCCGGCTGGTATCAATGGGCGGGTATCGATCCCTTTGAGGAAGATGTCGGCCCGTTCTACGTCAAACGCGATGCGCACGGAATCGTGACCGGTTTTCGCCCGGGCACGGCAAACCGCAACAGCCACGGCAGCGTCCACGGCGGCTGCATGATGACCTTTGCAGATTTCTCGCTGTTCATGATCGCCTCGTCAGGCGGCGAGGAAGTGCACGGGGTGACGGTCACGTTCAATTGCGAGTTTGTCGGCGCGGCGCAACCCGGCCAGCTGCTGCTGGCACGCGGCGACGTCATTCGCGCAGGACGCAGCCTGATCTTCGCACGCGGGCTGATCACGGCAGATGGCGAAGCGGCGCTTTCGTTTTCGGGCACGATAAAGCGCACCGCGGCCCCGCCATCGCATTGAGGAGATCTGCCTCTGCCCCGGCAGAGGTCTTCGATCGCGAGGGCAGCCCTTTTTGGCCGCCCCCGCAATCAGGCGTTCAGTCGATTCGCTTGCCTGTCATCGGAAAGCTGCCGAACATGCCGGCGGTGACCGTGCCTGTCACTTCGTCACCCTCGATCGTGACCTTGCAATCGAGTTTCATCGGCATCGGAACGGTGATGTCGCTGCTCCAGCTGATGGTGTTGCCATCGACCGATCCGCCTGTGATCGCAAGATTGCCCATGGGGCCCGAATTGCTGCCGCTGAACGTGTCGCCATCGACATCAACAGTCAGGATCGAGGTTTGATCGCCCATCGGCGAACGGGTCACGCATTCATACTTTCCGGCAACAGACATGGGCCTCTCCTTTGTGGTTCAGACACGGAACAATCACTTTGCCTACATGGATGTCAATAGCATTACAGCCGCGACAGCGGTTGACGGACGGGAACCAAGCCGTGACAACACTTTGTAACCGGGCGGTTTGCACGGCCAGCATGGAGCTTGGAATTCAGCGTGAACGCAGCGCAGCCCACCTCGATCCTGCATGACGGGTTTTTGCTGCTGGGCTTCGCGCTGGCTTTCGTGCTGCTGTTCCGGCGGCTCGGGCTCGGCGCGACGCTGGGCTATCTCGTCGCAGGCGCAGTGCTGGGGCCCCATGTGCTGCATCTGGTGGGCGATGCCGAGCAGAAGCTGGGTTTTGCCGAACTCGGGATAACCTTGCTGCTGTTCCTCGTCGGACTGGAGCTTGATCCCACCAAACTGTGGAACATGAAGCGCGATATCCTCGGCCTCGGCCTCCTGCAGGTGACAGTCTGCGGGCTTGCCGTGGCCGGCGTGATCATGCTCACCACCACGTTTTCGCCCGCCGCCGCGCTCGCGCTCGGCCTGCCGCTGGCGCTCTCGTCCACCGCGCAGGTCCTCCCGATGCTGCAGTCCTCGGGCAGGATGAAGACGCGCTTTGGCGAGCGGGCATTCTCGATCCTGCTGTTCCAGGATCTCTCGATCATTCCGCTGATCACGATCATCACAGCCCTAAGCCGCAATCCCGCCGATGCCGGCGGCCCGCCGGGCTGGTTGCTGGGGCTCTACACCGTGGCCGCAATCGCTGGCCTCGTCGCCGCAGGGCGCTTCCTCATCCGTCCGCTGTTCCGCCTGATCGGCAATCTCGGCGAGCGCGAGATGTTCGTGGTCGCTGCACTGTTCACGGTCATGGCGTCGGCCGCCGTGATGGATCTGCTCGGGCTCTCGACAGCGCTTGGCGCATTCATCGCCGGCGTGATGCTGGCCGACAGCCCCTATCGCCATGAACTCGAAGCCGATGTCGAGCCGTTCCGGTCGATACTGCTCGGCCTGTTCTTCCTGGCCGTCGGCATGATGCTCGATCTGGGCGCGATTGCGCGCGATCCGCTGTTCGTGCTGTCGATGGCGCTGATGCTGATTACGGTGAAGGCCGCTGTTATGTTCGGCATTGCGCGTGCTTTTGGCATGCCGTGGCGCGGCGCATTGGCGCTAGGCCTGCTGCTCAGCCAGGGCGGCGAATTTGGTTTCGTGCTGTTTGCGCAGGCGAGCCATGCGCTGCTGATCGCACCCGAGGCGGCGAGCCTGTTCGGAGCGGTGGTCACGCTGTCGATGGCAACTACGCCGTTCCTCATGATGGCCACGCGACGCTTCCGCGCCGAGCCGGTTACCGCGGCAGCCCAGCGCGATGGCCCGCAGAACGACTGCGCCAACGCACTGATCGTGGGTTATGGCCGTTTCGGCCAATCGGTGGGCCAGGTGCTGCAAGCCAGCGGCATCTCGGTCACGCTGATCGACACCGATGTCGAGATGATCGATGTCGCGGGCACGTTCGGGGCCAAGGTCTATTTCGGCGATGGCACGCGGATCGACATGCTGCGGCAGGCTGGTGCGGCCGAGGCGGAGATGATCATGTTTTGTATCGACGGCGACCAGCTCGATGCCGCCATGCTCAGCGCGGTCAATGAGGCGTTCCCCCGTGCCGCACTCTATGTCCGCGCGTTCGATCGGCGCGTGGTGATCAAGCTGCGCGGTGCACCGGTCAACCTGATCGTGCGCGAGACATTCGAATCCGCCATCGCGATGGCCCGCGCCGCACTCGACAACGCCGGGCTCAGCAACGAGGCGATCACCCGCGCCGAAACCCTGTTCCGCGCGCGCGATACCGAGCGGCTGGACCTGCAGATCGTAAGCGGCGACCCGCGCACGGCCCGCGACCGCATCCTCACCGCGCCCGAACCGCAAGAGGTGCAGGGCGAGCCGGGTTAAAGCGTTTTCGGAGCAGGTGGAGTCATCTGCTGCCTCGGAAAACGCGGTTAAAACAGACGCCTAGCGCAGCCAATCCGATGC
>JBJXEK010000211.1:0-19290 GCA_046155055.1 Novosphingobium sp.
TTCAGGAACTGCTTGGGCATGATCACATCAGTATCGATGTTCGCGCCGGGTAGCACCGCCGCCGGCGCACTCAGCCGCGTAAACCCCGCGCTCACAGCGCCATCTCGCGCACATCGGCAAGGCGCCCCGCAATCGCCGCCGCCGCGACCATCGCCGGGCTCATCAGATGCGTGCGCCCGCCCGTGCCCTGCCGTCCCTCGAAATTGCGGTTGGTGCTGGAAGCGCAGCGCTCGCCGGGTGCCAGCACATCGTCGTTCATCGCCAGACACATCGAGCAGCCCGATTGCCGCCATTCAAACCCTGCTGCCATGAAAATCCGGTCAAGCCCTTCGGCCTCGGCCTCACGCCGCACCGTGCTGCTGCCCGGCGCGATCATCGCCCGCACCCCCGGCGCGACCTTGCGCCCCGCCAGCACCCGCGCCGCATCGCGCAAGTCCGAAAGGCGGCCATTGGTGCACGATCCGATGAAGGCACGGTCGATGCGGATCGCGCTCAGCGGCGTGCCGGGCGTGAGCCCCATATAGGCAAGCGCGCGCGCTGCATCGGCCTGTACGGCGGCAGGCAACGCAGCCGGATCGGGCACCGCGCCCGTAATTGGCAGCGCCTGATCGGGGCTTGTCCCCCAGGTCACCATCGGCGCAATCGCGGCGGCATCCAGCGAAATCTCCCGATCGAAGCGCGCCTCAGGATCGCTGGCAAATTGGCTCCACACCTCCCTGGCCCGCGCCAGCATCACTGCCCCCGGCGCGCGAGGCCGCCCGGCAATATACGCCAGGACCGTCTCATCCGGCGCGATCAGCGCAACCCGTGCGCCGCATTCCACCGCCATGTTGCACAAGGTCATGCGCCCCTCGATCCCAAGCGCGCGCACTGCCTCCCCGGCAAACTCCAGCGCGTGGCCATGCGCCCCCGCCGCGCCGATCTGGCGGATCACGGCCATGACCAAGTCCTTGGCCGTCGTCCCCAGCGGCAGCGCGCCCGCCACGGTCACACGCATGGTCTTCAGCCGCGTATAAGGCAGGCACTGCGTCGCCAGCAGATGCTCGATATCCGAAGTGCCGATGCCGAACCCGACCGAACCGAGCGCACCGTAGGTGGTCGTGTGGCTGTCCCCCGCCGCAATGACCATGCCCGGCAGCACCCAGCCCAGATCGGGCAGCACGACATGCTCGATCCCCTGAAGGGCATGGAACACATCGAACATCTCGATCCCGAAATCCCGGCCGTTGCGCGCGAAATAATCGATTTGCTGCTGCGCGTTGCTATCCGCAACCGGCCCCGCCCGGTCCGGCGCGGTCGAATTAACATGGTCCACCACGCCGATCGCCGCACGCGGCCGCCACACCTTGCGCCCCGCCTCGCGCAGCCCGCTGAACGCCTGCGGACTCGTATATTCGTTGAGCACGGTCCGGTCGACATAGAGCAGCAGCCTCTCGCCCGGCCCGCGCACGTCATTCAACGCACAGATGCGGTGCCGATCGATGATCTTGTCATACAGCGTGGACGGCACAGAACGCCTCCCGGGTCAGGGCAAAGCGGAAGCCGCGCTGCGCGAGCGCTGCCACCCGCCCAGCAGCAGCGGCACGAACCCGAGCAGCAGCCCACCGATCCCGACCGTCAGCACTACAGGGCTGAACGTGGGAATGCTCCAGGCCGCCACGAACGCCATGAATGCGCCGCCGATAAAGGGGAGGATCACTTGCGTCATGGCCGCGCGCAAGTCTGTCTTCAGCAACCCGCGGAAATGCCACGCGCAGGCAAACCCCGTCAGCCCCATATAGAAGCAGATCTGCAGCCCGATCGCCGCGATCGAGGCCTGCAGGATCGAGGCGACCGAGGGCATGTAGGACGAGGAAAACAGCAGCACCATGCCGAAGCCCCAGATCACCACGGTCGCAACCCACGGCGTCTGCCATTCGGCATGCACTGCCGCGTAGCGCGGATGGAGTACCCCGGCGCGCGACATTGAGAACATGCTGCGGCTGAACTGCAGGATCTGCGTTTCCAGTGCGCCCACTGTGCTCAGCATCGTCGCCAGCACCACCAGATAGCTCCACGGCGCGGGGAAAAGCTTGGCCGAAATAGCATAGAGCACGTTGGTGTTGGACGCTGCGATCTCCTGATCCGAAAGCGCGATCAGGATCACCGCCATCAGCACCACGAAAAACACGATGAGGTTGATCATCGCCCAGAACGCCCCGCTTGAGGCATCGGCCGGCTCGGTCTCCTCGCCGAGGTTCATCGTCACATCCCAGCCCCAATACAGGAACACCGAGACCATCGCGCCATCGGCGAAGGACTTGAAAGTGAACGCAGTCGGGGAAATCCACGCCAGCGAGACCGCATGTGCCGGCTTGCCGCCGAACGTATAAACCGCCGCGAAGATCAGCGCAAAGATGATTGCCGCTTCCGCAATGGTCACGATCACCTGCGCATAGCTCGCATGGCGGATGCCGCGCAGCACGATGCCCGTGACTGCCGTCAGCCAGATCGCGGCAATGCCCGTCACTAGCGGCGTGTTATCCAGTTGATCGGGCGCAACCAGCAGCAGCGTCGCGGTCGCGGCGGGCAGCGTGGCGGAGACCATGAACACCACCGAGGCGACCATCAGGCCCCACCCGGCAAAGAAGCCCCAGGTCGGACCGAACACTTTGCCCACCCACGCAAACGCCGCGCCCGCATCGGGCATCACCCGGTTGAGGCTGGCAAAGGCGAACATCAACCCCAGCATAAGCAGACCACTATAGAGCAGACTGCCGACCGACAGCGGCCCGATCGCGGCATAGATCGTGCCGGTGGTGACCGCGATGGAGAAGGCCGGAGACGTGCCGGCAATGCCCATGATGGTCGATTCCAGCGCACTCAGGGCGCCTTTGGCCAGACTCTGCTCTGTCATGTCCGCAAGCATCCCCCCGAACGGCGCGCCCCCACCAGGCGAAACCGCATCACACGCTGCAATGCAGAATTGGTCAAGCGTTCTCGGCAGAAGCCGCGGCGCGCCTCTTGCTGGCCCCAGCATGTCCCGTCACCCTCGCCTCGCTGCGGATCAGGGTGCTGCCGATATGCGAGATGCCGTCGCGGATATCCGCCTCGATCGCGATCCTGAGCGCCATGGTGTCGCGCGCGCGCAGCGCGGTCAGCGCCTCGTGGTGGCGGTCGACCGCATAGTGCGCATCGCTGCTCATGATCGCGCGGCGCAGGAATGGCCCAATCTGCAGCCACAGCGATTCGATCAGCGGCAGAAATGTCGATTGCGGCACCGCGCCGTAAAGGCAGGCATGAAACGCGAAGTTGGCGCCGATCCACATATCATAATCGCGCGCCGCCTCCGCGCGCGTGATGGCTGCGTCGAGCTCCACCATCTCGGCGATGATCGCGCCTGTCACATATGGCATCGCGCGCTCCGCCGCCTCGGCCTCCAGCACGATGCGCGCCGCAATCAGATCGGTGAACCGCTCGATCGTCATCGGCGGAATGCGCACGCGGCGGTTGTCCTGCAGCTCCACCGCGCGCTCTGCAACCAGCTGGCGCAACGCCTCGCGCACCGGCATGGCGCTGACATCGAGCTCCTCCGCCAGCCCCCGGATCGTCAGCGACTGGCCGGGTTCGATCCGCCCGAGCATGATGTTGCGGCGCAGCCGGCTGAGCACCTGCTGCTGGAGTGTGCGCGGATCATCGGCCAAGCGCGCCTCTCCGAAATCGCCATAGTCCATCACGCGCACCTACAATCCCGCTGTCGGGCAAAGCGCCCTTATGTGATCACAATTAGCTGGTGCAGAGTATCTGGTCTACCCGCCATCGACCCCAGACTGCGCCGAGACTGATTGACACCCATCGCACAGCCTCATTATGTGATCACGAATTTGCCGGAAGCCCAGCCGGCCTTGGGACATTCCGAAAAGCCATGACGACGCCATCCAGCCAGATCGCCCCGCCCGCAGAGGCCGAGGCATTCTTCGCCGCCAACCCGGAAATCGCCTTTATCGAGGTGATCTTCACCGCACTCTCCGGCGTGCCGCGCGGCAAGCGCATCCGCCGCAGCGAGCTCGCCACCGTCTTCGAAAGCGGCCGCCTGTTCCCCAGCTCAATGCTGGTGGCGGACGTGACCGGGCAGGACTGCGAGGACACCGGCCTCGTCTGGGGCACCGGCGATCCGGACTATCTGCTGCGTCCCGTCTCGGGCACTCTGGTCAAGGCCCCGTGGCTCGGCGATGATGTCGCGCAAGTGCTCACCTCGATGTACTATCTGGATGGCACGCCCTGCGAACTCGATCCGCGCCATGTGCTGCAAGGTGTGGTCGACCGGTTTGCCGCGCTCGGCCTCACGCCCGTCGTCGCCTGCGAGATCGAGTACTACCTCGTCGATCCGGTGCGCGCGCCCGATGGCAAGCTGCGCCTCGCCGGCGCTCCGGCCACCGGCGTGGTCCCGCATCTCACCGACGTGTTCAGCCTGCGCGATGTGCAGGACTTTGCCCCGTTCTTCAAGGAGCTGTGGCGGCAAGCCGACGTGCAGGGCATTCCGCTCGAAGCCGTCATCGCCGAATACGCCGCAGGCCAGGTCGAACTCACGCTCCACCACCGCCCCGATGCGCTGCGCGCCGGGGATGAGGCGCAGATGTACAAGCGCCTCGCCAAGGGTGTCGCAGTCTCGCAGGGCATGGAGGCGACCTTCATGGCCAAGCCGTTCAGCCACTCCGCCGGGAGCTCGATGCATCTCCATTTCAGCATGGCAGGCGCGGACGGCAAGAACATCTTCGCCAGCGAAGACCCCGAAGGCACCCCGCTCATGCGCCACGCCATCGGCGGCCTGCGCGATACACAGGCAGGCGCATTCGGTATTTTCGCGCCGAATGCCAATTCCTTCCGCCGCTTTCGCGCCAATTCCTACGCGCCCACCGCGCCGATCTGGGGCGTGAACAACCGCTCGGTCTCGCTGCGGGTGCCCGCAGGCCCGCCGGCCTCGCGCCATGTCGAGCACCGCTTCGCCGGGGCCGACGCCAACCCCTACCTCGCGCTCGCCGCCATGCTCGCGGGCGTGCACTACGGCATGGTAAACCAGATCGATCCAGGTCCGGCGGTGGTCGGCGATGGCTACAAGGCGGCCGCCGATTCCACCCATCAGGTGCCCGGCAACTGGTACGCCGCGATCGACGCGCTGGATAAGTCGGCTATCATGCGCGACTATCTCGGCTCGCGCTTCGTGGATATGTACTGCGCGGTGAAGCGCACCGAACAGGACCGCTTCTTCAGCGAGGTCACGGCGCTCGACTATGACTGGTACCTCAAAAACGCCTGATCCGCTCCTCGCGCGTCGTGAGCTTGCCTTCGGCAAGGGTGCGAAGCTGTTCTACGACATCCCGCTGCATCTCGTGCGCGGAGCAGGCGCGCATCTCTACGCCGCCGATGGCCGCCGCTATGTCGACATGTACAACAACGTTGCTTCGGTCGGCCACGCGCACCCGCGCATCGTTGAGGCTATGGCCCACCAGCAGGCCACGCTCAACACCCACAGCCGCTACCTCAGCGAACCCGCCATCGCGCTTGCCGAACGCCTGACCGGCCTCCAACGCGTTACAGAAAGCGCCATTTTCAGTTGCTCCGGCACAGAGGCGATCGAAGTCGCGATCCGCATCGCTCGCATCGCGACTGGCGCGCAAGGCATCGTCTGCACCGACCACACCTATCACGGCAACAACACCCTCGTCGGCGCCCTCACCGGCCTCTCCGCCGATGACAAACGCCATGCCGACTTGCGCTCGATCCCCTTCCCCGAGACGCTACGCCCCCTCGCGCCGGGCCTCACCGGCGAAGCCCTCGCCGATGCCTATGTGGCGCGCCTTGTCAGCGCTATCGACGAGCTCAAAGCCACCGGCGCAGGCTTCGCCGCGCTGATCCTCTGCCCGATCCTCGCCAACGAGGGCCTGCCGGATGTTCCTGCGAACTTCATGGGCAAGGCGACAGAGGCCGTGCACGCGGCAGGCGGCCTCATCATCGCCGACGAAGTGCAAGCGGGATATGGCCGCACCGGGCAGTGGTGGGGTTATGACGCGGTCGGGCTCGTGCCAGACATTGTCGTGACCGGCAAACCGATGGGCGCAGGCCTCCCGCTCGCTGCCACGACCGCGCGGCGCAATCTGGTGGAAGGTTTCCGCGCCGAAACCCGCTATTTCAACACCTTCGCCGCCAGCCCTCTGCAAGGCGCGGTCGGCCTCGCCGTGATCGACGTGCTTGAATCCGAAGGCCTGATCGAGAGCGCGCGCGATCTGGGCACGGAACTCAAGGCCGCGCTGAAACAGCGGCTCGGCCACTGGCCCGGCCTTATCGATGTGCGTGGGCGGGGCCTGTTCCTCGCCGCCGAATTCGTGGACGCGGAAGGCGAACCCGATACGGCCGGGGCCTTCGATCTGGTCTGCCGGCTGCGGGACAAAGGCTTCCTCACCTCGATCGACGGCGCTTTCAACAACACGGTGAAAGTCCGCCCCCCGCTCGCGCTGCAACGCGCTGACGCACTCGCCTTCCTCGATGCGTTCGACAGCGCCATTGCCGAATGCAATGCTTGATATCGAAGCCTATTTCCCCGCTGCCCAAGCCGCACTGCAAGCCTTCGGCATGGCCTCGGCCGCGCTCGCGCCTGTTTCGATGTCAGAAAACGCTGTCTTCCGCGTGACCGATACGGCGGGTGCGATCTTCGCGCTGCGCCTGCACCGGCCGGGCTACCACGCGCGCGATGCGCTCGATTCCGAACGCATGCTGACCGCGATGCTTGCCGCGAAAGGCATGATCGTCCCGACCGGCCAGCGCACATCAGACGGCGCATGGTACGCCGCTATCGCCACGCCCGATCCCGAAGGCTGGCGCCATGCGGGCCTGACCGTCTGGCACGAAGGCCACACGCTGGAAAGCCGTATCGGCGAGGATCGCGGGCCAGCGACATGGCATTGGTTCGAGAGCGCAGGCGCGCTGCTCGCCGAACTGCACACGCATACCGAGAGCTGGTCACCGACCCCGGGCTTCGTCCGCCACCGGCTCGACATGGAAGGGCTGGTTGGTGAAGCGCCGTTCTGGGGCCGGTTCTGGCAGGCTCAGTCGCTCAATGTCGACGAACGGCAGATGCTTGGCACCGCCCGCGATCTGGCGCGCGCGCGCCTTACCGAACTGGCGCGGGCCGAACTGGCGCGGGGTAACGCCCCCTTCGGCCTGATCCACGCCGACGCGCACCCCGGCAACATCCTGATCAGCGGCAGCGAAAGCCATTCGCGCCTCGGACTCATCGATTTCGACGACTGCGCCTGGGGCTGGCACGCGTTCGATATGGCCGTCGCGCTTCGCAGTGCCAGCGGGAAGCCAAGGTTTAAGGAGTTGCGCGACCGGTTCCTCGCTGGTTACGAAACCCGGCGCGCACTGCCCGGCGGCATTCTGCAGCAGCTGGATCTGTTTCTGCTGGTGCGCGCGCTCACGCTCGTCATCTGGTGCGAAATGCGGCCCGATGTTGTGGGCGAAAGCCCCGAGGAAAGCTGGAAGCCTGGCCTGCTGGACGATATCCGGCAGGCCATGGGCGCCGTGGCGTAAGCTCAAGCCCGCGTTAGATCCCCAGCTTGTCGCGTAGCCCGTAATACCACGAGCCCATCACACAGTAAGGCACGCGAAACAGCTTGCCGCCTACGAACGGGATATAGGGCAGCGAGGCGAAGACATCGAACTTGGTCAGCTGTCCGTCGATCGCCTCGGCCAGCCGCCGCCCGAGCATCTGCGTGGTCGTCACGCCGTGCCCGCTGTCCCCTTGCGAGAAATAGACGCTGTCCGAAACGCGGCCCATCTGCGGATAGCGCGTCATCGTCAGCGCAAAGTTGCCGCTCCATTGGAATTCGATCTTCGCGTTCTTCAACTGCGGGAACGTGAGGTGCATCTCCGGCACGATCTTGCCCTCGATCGAGGCAGGATCGGTGCCGCCATAGACTACGCCGCCGCCATAGAGCAGCCGGCCATCAGCGGTGCGCCGGTAGTAATCCGGGATATAGCGGCCATCTTCGATGCAGTAATTTGTGGGGAACAGAGTCTCGAGCAGGTCGTCGCCGAGCACTTCAGTGGTTACGATCTGGCTGGAAACCGGCAGGATGCGCGAGGAAAGATCGGGCGCCGCATCGCCCAGATAGGCATTGCCGCAAACCAAGACCTTGAACGCGCGGACTTTACCTTTGGCGGTATGCACCACCGGCCCACCTTCGCTCTGGGCGCCGCGGTCCACATGCGTCACCCGCGAATGCTCGAAAATCCGCCCGCCCAGCCCCTCGAATGCCGCGGCCTCGCCCAGCACATAGTTGAGCGAGTGCATATGCCCGCCCTTGGGATCGAACATGCCGCCGATATAGCGGTCCGAATTGATATGCGCGCGCGCCTCGGCCCCTTCGGCGTAGAACACGTCCGGATGGCCATGGCGGTGCCATTCCTCGGTGCGGTCCGCCAGTTCGTGCAGATGCGCCTGGGTCATCGCGACGATGGCATTGCCCGCGCGCAGATCGCATTCGATCTGATGTTTCGCCACGCGCTCGCGGATAATCGCCTGGCCCTCCAGCGCCATCGCCCCGAACGCGGCCTCGGCGTCTGCGCCATAGTTCTTGCGCACTTCCTGCATCCGGCGGCTGTAGCCATTCAGCAGCTGCCCGCCATTGCGCCCCGAAGCCCCCCAGCCGACCCGCTCGCCTTCGACCACGATCACCTTGTACCCACGCTCGGCCAGCTCCAGCGCTGCCGACAGGCCGGTAAACCCCGCACCCACCACGCAAATATCGCAGGTCTCCTCGCCCAGCAACTCGGGGCGGCGGGGCGTGGGGTTGGCCGTCGCGGCATAATAGCTGGGCAGGCCGGCATAAGGCGCGGCGGGCGAAAAGGTGTCGATGGGGCGGTCGGTCATAGTACTGAATTACCGGGCGCAGGCCTCGGCTGTCAACGTAAAATGTGATCACATTTTGATAAAAGTGCAGCAGCGACAGCTTGAAAGGCAGCTGATGCGGTCCCTTTTGTGATCATGTTTCTGTTCAATCATGCGGATCGCGCACCGTCTCCATCGCGACAAACGTGGAAGTGCTCGCCACATGCGGCAAGCTCGAGATCTTCTCGCCCAGCACCGCACGGTAGCGGCGGATATCGGCGGTGCGCACTTTCAGCAGATAGTCGAAGCTGCTCGCGATCATGTGGCATTCCTCGATCTCGGGAATGCGCAGCACCGCCTGGCGAAACGCTTCCAGCGCCGCCTCGCGCGTGTCCGAAAGCTTCACTTCGGTGAACGCAACATGGTCCAGCCCGACCTTGCGCGGATCGAGAATAGCCCGAAAACCCCGGATATAGCCGTCCGCGATCAGCCGCTTGAGCCGAAGCTGCGTCGGCGATTTTGAAAGCCCGATGCGCAGCGCAAGTTCGGTAATCGGCAGCCGCCCTTCGATCGAGAGCTCGGTCAGGATCGCCTGATCAAACCGGTCTAATTGGCCGCCTGAAGCCCATTCCTGTTTCTGATTGCCTATCATAGCGGCAACATTAGGGTAATTCAGATCGTCGATCAATGAAACTCAGGAAATAAGCCCATACGGAGAATGCTATAGCGACGCGAGCCCCATCGAAAGCGCCCGCCATGTTCGCTCCCCGCATCTCGCCCGAAACCCCGCTCCGCCGCGCGATTACGCTAGCCACCCGCCAGAGCGAGGCCGCTTGCGTGCTCCGCCTGCTCGAAGCCGCCACCCTTCCCGCAGCGCAGCGCACAGCCATCGCCGAAACTGCCGCCACGCTGATCGAACGCCTCCGTGCCAAGGACCGCCCCGGCGGCGTTCAGGCGCTCGTGCAGGAATTTGCGCTTTCGAGCCACGAAGGCGTCGCGCTGATGTGCCTCGCCGAAGCGCTCCTGCGTATCCCCGACATGCCCACGCGCGACGCGTTGATCCGCGACAAGATCGCCAATGGCGACTGGGCCGCGCACCTCGGCACCGACAAGCCGCTCTTCGTCAACGCCGCCACGTGGGGCCTTGTCATCACCGGCAAGCTGACGGGCAGCGTCGATGAAACCGGCCTCGGCTCCGCGCTCTCCCGCCTTGTCGCCCGGCTGGGCGAGCCCGTCATCCGCCGCGGTGTCGATGTCGCCATGCGCATGCTGGGCGAACAGTTCGTCACTGGCCAGACCATCGAGGAAGCCCTGAGCCGCGCCGCAAAGCGCGAAGCGCGCGGCTATGCTTTCTCCTACGACATGCTCGGCGAAGCTGCCGCCACCGCCGCCGATGCGGAGCGGTATTTCAACGACTACATCCACGCCATCAACGCTATCGGCCGCGCCAGCGCCGGGCGCGGGATCGTCGCAGGCCCCGGTATCTCTATCAAGCTTTCTGCGCTCCACCCGCGCTACAACCGCAGCCAGGCCCGCCGCGTGATGGACGAACTCCTCCCCCGCGTGCACCAGCTTGCCGAGCTCGCGAAGCGCTACAACATCGGTTTCAATATCGACGCGGAGGAAGCCGACCGCCTCGAACTCTCGCTGGATATCCTCGAAGCGCTTGCCAATGCACCCGCGCTCGCCGGGTGGGACGGCCTCGGATTCGTCATTCAGGCCTATCAGAAGCGCTGCCCCATGGTGATCGACTGGATCATCGATCTCGCCCGCGCCAGCCAGCGCCGGATCATGGTCCGCCTCGTCAAAGGGGCTTACTGGGACGCCGAAATCAAGCGCGCTCAGGTGGACGGACTCGCCGATTTCCCGGTCTACACCCGCAAAGTCCACACCGATCTCGCCTATATCGCCTGCGCCCAGAAGCTGCTCGCCGCGCGCGATTGCATTTTTCCCCAGTTCGCCACGCACAACGCGCAGACACTCGCAACGGTCTACCACCTGGCAGGGCCAGACTTCACGCCGGGCGACTACGAGTTCCAGTGCCTCCACGGCATGGGCGAACCGCTCTACGACGAGGTCGTGGGCCAAGACAAGCTAGTCCGCCCGGCCCGTATCTACGCCCCCGTCGGCACCCACGAGACCTTGCTTGCCTACCTCGTACGCCGCCTCCTCGAAAACGGCGCGAACTCCTCGTTTGTCAACCGCATTGCCGACCCTCAAGTGCCCGTCGCCGACCTGATTACTGACCCCGCCGAGGACGTGCGCGCCATGCCGGAGCCGGGCTCTCCGCATCCCGGCATCGCCCTGCCCGCCGCGCTATTTGCCGATCGCCGCAATGCCATGGGCCTCGATCTCGCCGACGAACACACCCTCGCCGCGCTCGGCGAAGTGCTCGCCGCCAGCGCCGCCAAAGCATGGACCGCAGGGAATCCGGACAGGAAAACCCAGCCCGTCCGCAATCCCGCCGATCACAGCGATGTGGTCGGCCACGTTCACCTCGCTACGACCGAGGACGCAATCCGCGCTGCTGCCAACGCGCTCGCCGCCGCCCCCGCATGGGCGGCCCTTCCTGCCTCCGACCGCGGTGCCTGCCTCGAACGCGCCGCCGATGCCATGCAGGCCGCAATGCCCGAACTGATCGCGCTGATCATGCGCGAGGCGGGCAAGTCCGCCGCCAACGCCGTGGCCGAAGTGCGTGAAGCGATCGACTTCCTGCGCTACTATCCGCAGCAGGCGCGGTGTTCATTGGCTCAGGCCAAGCCCTTGGGCCCGGTGGTGTGCATCAGTCCGTGGAACTTCCCGCTGGCGATCTTCACCGGCCAGATTGCCGCTGCGCTCGTCGCGGGCAATCCCGTGCTCGCCAAGCCTGCGCCTGAAGCACCGCTGATCGCCGCCGAAGCGGTGCGTATCCTCCACGCCAGCGGCATACCCGAGGACGTGCTCCAGTTCCTGCCCGGCGGCGGCGACATCGGCGCGGCATTGGTCGCCGCGCCTGAAACGCAAGCCGTCGTTTTCACCGGCTCCACCGCCACGGCCCGCGCGATCCAGCAGCAACTTGCAGGACGCCTCAGCGCCGCCGGCACACCCATTCCCTTTGTCGCTGAAACCGGCGGGCTCAATGCCATGGTAGTCGATTCGTCGGCGCTTGCCGAACAGGTGGTCGCCGATGTCCTCGCCTCCGCGTTCGACAGCGCGGGACAGCGCTGCTCGGCGCTGCGCCTGCTCTGCTTGCAGGAGGATATTGCCGATCGCACAGTGCGCATGATCAAACAGGCCATGGCCGAACTCAGCGTCGGCGACACCCGCCAGCTCGGCACCGATATCGGCCCGGTCATAACCGCCAAAGCTCGTGACACTATCCGCGCCCACATCGAAGCGATGCGCGCGCGCGGCTTCACCGTTACCGAAATGCTGCTCGGGCCGGACACAGCGCGCGGCACCTATGTCGCGCCCACGCTGATTGAACTGGCCTCGGTCGCCGAAATGGGCGCCGAAGTGTTTGGCCCGGTGCTTCACGTCATGCGCTACAAGGCGGCAGAGCTGGACGCGCTGATCGCTGCGATCAATGCCACCGGCTACGGCCTCACCTTCGGTCTCCACACGCGGATCGATCAGACGGTGGAACGGGTGGCGAGCCGGATCGCGGCAGGCAATCTCTATATCAACCGCAACGTCATCGGCGCGGTCGTCGGCGTCCAGCCGTTCGGTGGGCGGGGCCTGTCCGGTACCGGCCCCAAGGCCGGCGGCCCGCTTTATGTCACGCGCTTTGCGCATGAGGCCACGATCCCGCGCGCCCCGAGCGTGAGCGAAAACGCTGCGCTCGGCTCGTTCCGCCAATGGGCTGAGCAGCAGGGTCTGCGCGAAACCGTCGCCGCCATCGCCGATTATGCCGCCAGCTCGCGGCTCGGTCATGAAACCGAACTCCAGGGCCCGGTGGGCGAACGCAACCTTTACAGCCTGCATCCGCGCGGCCGCATCGCCGTTCTGGCAGAGAGCGCTGCGGGGCTATGGAATCAGGTCGCCGCCGTGCTGGCAACCGGCAACACCGCCGTGATCATCGCGGGCAATCCGCTCGCAATGCGCCCGGCCAGCTTCCCCGCCGACCTCGCCGGCCGCGTGGTCTGGAACAGCGATACGCTGCGCACCGTCAGCGCTATCACCGCGCTCCTGATCGACGGCCAGAGTGCCGCCATGGCCGAGGCGACCCGCCAGCTCGCCGTGCGCGAGGGGGCCATCGTCACGCCTCATGCGCCGCATGCCGAAATTGGGCAGTCAGGCACCGGCCCAGCACCGCGCTACGCGCTGGATTATCTGCTCGAGGAAGTCTCGATGTCGGTCAACACCACTGCGGCGGGCGGCAATGCCAGCCTGATGGCCCTTGCCTGATTGCCCTTGCCTGATCCACCGCCTCACACCAAATCCGGCACGGCTTCAGCCTCGGCGGTAATTGGCAGCGCAGTCTCCTCTAGCGCCCCATCCGTGCGATCAACCTCCGCGCCGCGTCGCTGACGTCGTCCCACACTGATGCGAAGTCTTCGTCGGTCCCGCCATAGGGGTCGATGACCGCAGTGCTCTCGCGCCCGGGAACAAGGTCCATCAGCAGGCCCACCCGCGCGGTATGGCGCCAGGGCGCAACGCGCTTGAGATCGCGCAGATTCTGCGGATCAAGCGCAAAGATCTGGCCAAAGCGCTGAAAATCCTCGGGCCGCACCTGCCGCGCGCGATAGGCAGAGATATCGATCCCGTGCTTCGCGGCCTCGGCCACCGAGCGCGGATCGGGCGGACTGCCAGCGTGCCAAGCGCCGGTCCCGGCAGAATCGATAGTTATCGCCTGCCCCGCCGCCACAGCTTGCGCCCGCAGCGCCGCTTCGGCGAGAGGCGATCGGCAGATATTGCCCAGACAGACGAACAGAACGGAAGGCTGGCCCACGCAGTCACGGTCTCCCGGCACGCCCCCCCGCAATCTGGCGCTGCGAAGGCCGTCCCATGGCAATCAGAAATGGATCCTCTTCCTGCCTAAGCAGAAACACTGATTTGCTGGCAATGTCCAGCCAGTCGAGCGACACCAGGACTTGCCCGATTGCCCCGCCCAGCGTCTCGCCCGGGCCCAGCAGAACCACACGGTCAGGCGCGAACTCGCGCAGCGCCACGGTGATCGCTGCGGTGAAATCGTAGGGCTGCAGGATCTGGTGCCCGAACGTATAATCCCACAGCGCCTGCGGGTCGGTCTCGAACCGCCGCCACACGGCCCCGCGCCCGTCGATCAGCGGCACCTTCGGCGCACCGAACCAGGCAGCGGGCAGCGAGGCCCTCGCCGCCGCCGCGCTCGGATGCATCAACGGCGTGTGAAACGGCCCATGCCCGGGCAGCCTGAGCGGCGGGCGCGGCAACGGCGGCAACTCAGCCGTCAACGCATCAAGCGCTGCCTCAGGGCCCGCGACCACCAGCATCCCGCCCAACCGTATCGAGGGCAGCACGCCGACCTTCGCGCAGGCCGTCTCGACCGCACGTGCCGTGGCGGCATCAACCCGCCAATCTTCGCCCGCCATCACGATCACCGCCTGCCCGCCCGGCTCATGCCCTTGCGAGTTCACCCCCATCGCATCGGCAATCGCAAAGCCGTGCTCGCCCGTAACCGCCCCGGCACAGGCCAACGCGGTGTACCAGCCCATCGAATTGCCCGTTACCGCCACAATTTCGAACCGCTCCGGGTCGAGGGTCAGGAAATCGAGATAGGCACAGGCATGGATCAGCGGCGCGGCCACATCCCCGCGCGTATGCAGCGCCGGATCAAACTTCGCCGCCCCGTCGAGCGCGCTCAGCGTCGGCTTGCCCACCCCGGCGCGCATGGCATCAAACCGCGCCAACCCCGCCGAGCCCGCATGGTGCCGCGCCAGATAGCCAAGTTCCGGTGCATTATACGTCCCGCGCCCCGGGCAGACGACGACGACCCTTTCCTTACCCACGCGCCATCTCCAGCGCCTTGCCCACGATCATGTCGCGGCTCGGCAAGGTATAGGTTGCCGTCCGTCCCAGCGGGATAAAGCTGTCCGTCGCTGCGAGCACGCCCAGCCCCTTCTCCGGCACGCGTAGAGCCAACAGCGCCAGCAGCGCCTCGCTCTGCGAACCCGTCTCGCGGCATTCATCCACCACCAGCACCTTCCCGCAGGGTGCCACCGCCTCCAGCAGCGCCTCTTCCGCCAGCGGCGCGATCCAGCGCAAGTCGATCACCCGCACCGAAACACCCTGCTCCGCCAGCAGCTTCTGCGCCTGCAGCGACAGATACACGCCGTTGCCATAGGTCACGATCGCCAGATCGGTGCCGCCCTTGTTCTCGGCCCCATGCACCCCGATCTCGCCCACGCGGATTTCGCTCACCCCCGGCGCCTCATAGACCGAAGTCCACAGTCCATCGCCCTCACCGTGCAGATCGCGCGTCATATACAGCGCAATCGGCTCGACGAAGATCACCACGCGGCTCTCCTCGTGCGCCAGCCGCACGCATTCGCGCAGCATCGCCGCCGCCTCGCTCCCCCGCGATGGCACCGCGATCACCAGCCCCGGAATATCGCGAAACACCGCGAGGCTGTTGTCGTTGTGGAAATGCCCGCCGAACCCCTTCTGATAGGGCAGCCCGGCAATGCGCAGCACCATCTGATTGGTGAACTGCCCGTTCGAGAAAAACGGCAGGGTCGCCGCTTCCCCCCGGATCTGGTCCTCGGCGTTGTGGACATAAGCCAGGAACTGCACCTCGGGCAGCGGCAGCAGGCCATTGTGCGCCGCGCCAATCGCCAGCCCCAGAATCGCCTGCTCATCGAGCAAGGTGTTGATCACCCGCGCCGAACCAAACCGCGCATGCAGCCGCGCCGTGGCATTATACACCCCGCCCTTCGGCCCCACATCCTCGCCGCAAACGATGGCATTAGGATACTGCAGCAGCAGATCGGCCATCGCCCAAGAAATCAGCCGCGCCATATGCTGCGGTTTTTCCATCGCGCCCACCTCATCGGCAAACAGCGCCGCGCGCGCCTGCGCCGAAGCCAACGGCCGCCCCGCCCCCTCGCGCTTCGGCGGCACGATGCTCGCCATCACCGCCGCCGCATCGGGCAGCTTGGGGCGCGCAATAGCCAGCGGCACCTGCCGCGCAAGCTGCGCTTCGATAGCGTCGTACTCAGCCCGCACGTCGGCGGCAGTCATCACGCCTTCCTCGATCAGCAGCGCCGCGCTCGCCAGCAGCGGATCGCGCATGTTGTCCGCCGCAATATCCGCTTTCGACATATAGACCTGCTGCACATCGTTCCCGGCGTGGCCATAAAGCCGCACCGTCTTCATGTGCAGGAACACGGGCTTGCGCAGCCGCCGCGCATACCCGACGGCCTCCGAAGCCCCGCGCCACGCATCGGCCAGATCGCACCCATCGCAGGCAATATAATGCAGCCCCGCCCGGCCCGACCAGTTCGCCTCGATCCACCCCTTGGGCGTGCGCGTCGAAATGCCGATGCCGTTGTCCTCACACAGGAACACGATGGGCATCGGCGTGCCCTGAAACGCCGCCCAAGCCGCGGTATTCAGCGCGCCGACCGCCGTCGAATGGTTGGCAGACGCATCGCCGAACGAGCACAGCACCACGCCGTCCTTCGCCAGCACGGTCTCCTCAAACCCCATGCGCCGCGCGATCCCGATGGAAAACGCCGCGCCCACCGCCTTGGGCAAGTGGCTCGCAATCGTCGAAGTCTGCGGCGGGATCATCAGCCGCTTGGAACCCAGCACTTTGTGCCGCCCACCCGAAATCGGATCGTCCGCGCTCGCGGTGAACGAAAGCAGCATGTCCCACATCGGGGTCTCACCGGGCACGCGGGTTCCGCGGTGGATCTGGAACGCGGCGTCGCGGTAATGCAGAAACGCGATATCGTCGACCCGCAGCGCCTCCGCCAGCGCGGCATTGCCCTCGTGCCCCGACGAGCCAATCGTATAAAACCCCTCGCCCCGCGCCTGCAGCTGGCGCGAAAGCCGGTCAAGCTGCCGGCTCACCATCTGGCTATGCAGCAAGGCCGCCGCGCGCGTAGGGCTCAGGCTGACAGCGGCCAGCCCCAGATTAGAGCGCCGCTGCAACTGCCCGCTGCCGAGCGCAGCAACAAACTGCTCATGAACCTGCTGGGCGGCGTCCATCAGCGCGGACCGGTTTCGTGTGCGATCATTCCGCCAGCCCTAGCGGATGCGGCGCGGCGCGTCAGCAGTGTTGTGCTCTCTCACGTCCGTCACCCCGGGCTTGACCCGGGGTGACGAGTCAGAGGCGCTCTGATTGCAAACGTTCCTCGTTTACTCCATCAATCGGCGATGAAGCGCAGCGCACACACAGCAGGCTTGCTCATCCTTTGGCTCCTTACGAGCCAGCCCGCTATTGCGGCCGCCGCCGCAGATACTGGCACTTCATGCGGCCTCGGCGGCATCACCTATTTAGGTCAATTGCAGTCAGAGCTTTCCCGCCGCGCCGTGGAGGCGGTGAAACTTGCGGCCAAATCAAATGGCATCACCAACCCGCGACTCAAGTCGCTGGTAGCCGCCGATGCCGAAGTTGACCTTGGGGCCGGTGACGTGGGCAGGCCCCTTGGCACTGGCCCTGTCGGGCTGCGAGCTCTGGCAGCATTGATGAAGGCCGAAGCTTATCGCTTCCAGCTTTGGACCTATATCCCCACTCCCGTAAGCGACCCTTGCGGCCAGCAGGAAGTCACCGTCGAGTTCAGCGCCAAGCAGGGCAGCGATTTCTACCCGATCAAGTTTAAGTTTGCGGGCGGCGTGATCGTTTCCGCCAAGGGATGGACCGAAGCGTTCCAATCAGGACCGATGGACCACACCCCCTAATCCCCAAACACAACCCCCTGCTTCGCCCGCTCATCCACATGCAGGCTGAACCCATCGGGCCGGGCATAATGCCCCACCACATCGAAATCATACCGCGCGCTACGCCTTGTACACCCCACCCACCGCCATGCGCCCCACCGCCGCATCATCGGTGAAAAACCCATCAATCCCCAGCGCCAGATAGCGGCGGATTTCCGCGACACTGCCAGCCGGGTAGCGCGCCCCGTCGCCCGCCTTGCTGCGCATATCAACGGGCAGGAAGTGGTTTTCCGGGCGGAAGGTGTAGCAGCCCACCTTCAGCCCCGCGCGGTGCGCATCGCTCACAATCGTGGTTGGCTTGCCCAGCGCACCATCAGCGCCCAGCGGAATGAGCTGCCGCGTCCACGGCGCGACCCAATCGGCATACTGCGCAATTCTCACCAGCCCGGCGGGCCTCAGCATCTCGGCATAGGTCATCGTGCCGCCCGACTTGGCTACATCGGCAGGGACTTTGGGGTCCTCGTCGATCAGCTGCATCAGCTTCACATTGGCCCGCCCGCCCAGCATCCCCCGCAGCCGCTTCAGATTGGCCACCTCGAACGATTGCACGATCACCGGCGCGGTCTTGCAATAGGCGCTCGCCGTGAGCCGCTCCATAAACAGCGCCTCCATGTCAAACCCGGCGGCGGCAAAATAGGTCGAATGCTTGATTTCCGGGATCAGCCCGATCGCCCGCCCGCGCGCCGCCGCCTCGGCAGTGACGAAATCAGTGATTTCGTCGAACGTCACGATCTGGAACTGCCCATCAAACCCGTGCGATTCCGCGCGCATGCCCACCAGCCGCTCCTTCGCGCGCAAGGTCTTGATCTCGGCAAGCGTAAAGTCCTCGGTAAACCAGCCTTCCATCCGCTCGCCGTCGACCACTTTGGTGGTCTTGCGCGCGGCGAATTCGGGATGGTCCGCCACATCGCTGGTCTCGGCGATATTGGGTTCGTGCCGCGCGATCAGCACGCCGTCCTTGGTCGGCACCAGATCGGGCTCGATGAAATCCGCGCCCAAGGCAATCGCCTCGGCGTACGAGCCCAAAGTATGCTCGGGCCGCCGCGCCGGGCAGCCGCGATGGCCCAGCACCAGCGGCCTGGCGGCCTTGGCCCTCTTCGCGCCCGCCACCTGTGTCACAGTGCCCAGCGCCAATGCGCCCGCGATGGCTGTGCGCCGCGAAATGTCCATTGCACCAACTCCTTGGGAAGCCTTGGCGCACACCTTAGCACCGCCTAGAGCAACGAAACCAGCGTGACTGCAGGCAGCGTCCCAGCCCCCGGCTGATCGCGCCAATCGCGCGCATTCAGCACCCCGCCATCGGCGCGCAGCTCGGCCACTTTGGCAAGATCGACGGTGCCATAAACCCACTGGCTTGCGCCCTCGGTGCCCAGCGCGATCACCCCGTCATCGGGAAACCCGCGATCGGGCGGCCCATATATCCCCGCCGCGCCCCGGTTCACATCCACCGCCGGAGACCATTCCGCCAGCCCCACCGTGGGCGAATGCACCGCATAGCACTGGCTTTCCAAAGCCCGCGC
>JBJXEK010000212.1:0-6534 GCA_046155055.1 Novosphingobium sp.
CGGCGGCGCGCGGCCTCACCGATGATTGCGCAGTGCTGGAGGTGGGCGGCGAAACGCTCATCCTCACGCACGACATGATGGTCGAAGGCGTCCACTGGCTAGCTGGACAAGACCCGGCGGACGTCGCGTGGAAACTCCTCGCCACCAACCTATCGGACCTCGCCAGCAAAGGCGCGCAGCCCATCGGCGTTCTCCTCGGCTACACCCTCGGCGAAAACGACGCCCGCTTCGCCGCAGGCCTCGGCGAGGCTCTCGCCCATTACAACGTACCCCTGATCGGCGGTGACACCGTGCGCAGCCCCGGCCCGCAAACGCTCGGCCTCACCGCGCTGGGCCGCGCCACCCACAGCCCCGTCCCCAGCCGCAGCGGCGCGCACGCCGGAGACGGCGTATGGATCACCGGCCAAGTCGGCGCCGCCATGCTCGGCTTCGAAGCGCTCTCGGCTGGCACCGAGGCAGACACAACCGCCTACCGCCGCCCCGTCCCCCGCCTGGCCGAAGGCCGCGCCCTCGCCCCCCTCGTCACCGCCATGATGGACATCTCGGACGGCCTCCTTCTCGACGCGAGCCGCATGGCCGAAGCAAGCTGCGTCACCATCGCCCTAGACCCCGCCATGATCCCCCTCCCCGCCAACCTGCCCCCGGCTCGCACCCGCGACGCGCTCACCTGGGGCGACGACTACGAACTCCTCTTCACCCTCCCCGCAGGCCTTACTCCGCCCTGCCCCGCCACCCGCATCGGCAATGTCCTGATCCGAGGCGCTGCGCCCCTCCTCCTCGGCAACACCGCGCCCGAAGGCCCCCTCGGCTACGAACACGGCTGAAAAATGCATGTAAAAGGCTTGCGGCACGCAAATTATGCATTAGCGTCCCGGCCCGACCCGCAAACGACGGGTACCGGCCAAAGAGCCGGTCAATAAAGGGGGTGTCTGTTGTGAGCTTAACCGTAACCGCAATTGCATTGGGGGTGCTGGCCATCGTCTATGGCGTTGTCACCAGCCAGCAGGTGCTCAGCGCACCGGCCGGCAACGCCAAGATGCAGGAAATCGCCGCCGCCATCCAGGAAGGCGCGCAAGCCTACCTGCGCCGGCAATATACCACCATCGCCATCGTCGGCGTCATCATGGCCGTCATCGTCGCAGTCACGATTGGGCAGATCTCGGCCATCGGCTTTGTCATCGGCGCGGTCCTGTCGGGCGTCGCCGGGTTCATCGGCATGAACATCTCGGTCCGCGCCAACGTGCGCACCGCCGCCGCCGCGCAAACGGGTCTGCAAGCCGGCCTCACACTCGCCTTCCGCGCGGGCGCGATCACCGGCATGCTTGTCGCCGGCCTCGCGCTGCTCGCGATTGCGGGCTTGTTCTGGTACCTCACCGGCCCCGGCGGCTACAGCGTCGGCGGGGAAGACCGCACCGTCGTCCTCGCCCTCACCGGCCTCGCTTTCGGCGCCTCGCTCATCTCGATCTTCGCGCGCCTTGGCGGCGGCATCTTCACCAAGGCCGCAGACGTCGGCGCCGATCTCGTCGGCAAAGTCGAAGCCGGCATCCCGGAGGATGACCCACGCAACCCCGCCGTGATCGCCGACAACGTGGGTGACAACGTCGGCGATTGCGCCGGCATGGACGCCGACTTGTTCGAGACTTACGTCGTCACCGTCGGCGCGACGATGATCCTCACCGCGCTCCTGCTCAAGAACGCCACGAACCTCGTCGATCTCATGGCCATGCCGTTGCTCATCGGCGGCGTCTGCATCGTCACCTCGATCATCGGCACCTATTTCGTCCGTCTCGGAGGCGGCAAGAACATCATGGGCGCAATGTACAAGGTCTTCCTTGTCACCGCCGTCCTCTCTGTCCCCGCCATCTGGTGGGCCATCAGTCACTCACTCGGCGGCGATATGGAAGCGCCTATCGGCGATCAGCCCTATTCGGGCCGCATCCTGTTCTATTGCGCTTTCCTCGGCCTCGTCATCACCGGCCTGATCATCTGGATCACCGAGTACTACACCGGCACCAACTACCGCCCGGTCCGCTCGATCGCCAAGGCATCCGAAACCGGCCACGGCACCAACGTGATCCAGGGCCTCGCCATCAGCCTTGAATCGACCGCGCTGCCCACGCTCGTGATCTGCGCAGGCATCATCATCGCCTTCAAGCTCGCCGGCCTCATGGGCATCGCCTATGCCGCCACCGCGATGCTGGCGCTGGCCGGCATGGTCGTGGCTCTGGACGCTTACGGACCCGTCACCGACAACGCCGGCGGCATCGCCGAAATGGCCGGTCTCGACGATTCCGTCCGCGAAAAGACCGACGCGCTCGATGCGGTGGGCAACACCACCAAGGCCGTCACCAAGGGCTATGCCATCGGCTCGGCCGGCCTCGCCGCGCTCGTGCTCTTCGCCACCTATACCACCGATCTCAAGGAGTTCTTCCCCGATCTCCAGGTCTCCTTCAGCCTCGAAAACCCCTACGTCATCGTCGGCCTCCTGCTCGGCGCGCTCCTGCCCTACCTCTTCGGAGCCATGGGCATGACCGCGGTGGGCCGCGCCGCCGGAGACGTGGTGAAGGACGTGCGCGACCAGTTCCGCGAAAACCCCGGCATCATGACTTACGATGTGAAGCCGGACTACGCGCGCACGGTCGATCTCGTCACCAAGGCCGCGATCAAGGAAATGATCATCCCCTCGCTGCTCCCCGTCCTCGCCCCGATCGTGGTGTACTTCGTGATCGCCATGGTCGGCGGCCAGGCCAACGGCTTCGCCGCGCTGGGCGCCCTGCTCCTCGGCGTGATCGTCTCCGGGCTGTTCGTGGCCATCTCGATGACCTCGGGCGGCGGCGCATGGGACAACGCCAAGAAGTACATCGAAGACGGCAACCACGGCGGCAAAGGCAGCGAAGCCCACAAAGCCGCCGTCACCGGTGACACCGTAGGCGACCCCTACAAAGACACCGCCGGCCCCGCCGTGAACCCGATGATCAAGATCACCAACATCGTCGCCCTGCTGCTCCTGGCAGCATTGGCGGCACAAGCGGGGCATTGATCCAGCGCTAACCTGAAGAGCCTCAAAGCCCCTCCCTGACCGGAGGGGCTTTTTTTGTGCCCGCAGTCCGGAAGAACAAAGCGCCCCCGGCGGGCAAGGGTCATCGCCCTTGCAGCCCGGGATCGTCCTCCAAGGCATCCGTTGCTCAGGCCGGGCACGGCCCGAAACCCGGTCAAGCTGGAGTCGGATTCAGAGCTTCTTAGCCTTGTGCCGTTATCCAAAAGGTTCGGGTCTCTGGAGAAAACCCCATGAAACGGCTTGCACTTTCACCTCTGGCAATCGCTTTGTTCCTTGCCGGCTGCAGCGACGATCCCGCGGCCCGCGGCGCGAAGGCACGCCAGGAATTCGCGGCACACGATTATCTGGCCGCCCAGACCGACCTCGCGGTAGCCCTCGGCGCCAAACCCGATGATCCCAAGCTGCTTGAACTCCACGCGCGCAATGCATTGGCAATGGGCGACGGCGTCGCCGCTGGTGCAAGCCTTGAAAAACTGCTCGGCGCAACCCGTCCCGGTGATTTTGCGCTTCTTGTCGCGGAAGCCGCGCTGCTGCGCGGCCAGTCGCAGGATGCCCTGACGGCCATCGGTGCCGATCGGTCCGCACACGCGCAGCGCCTGCGCGGCCTTGCCTTGCTGGGAGAGGGCAATTCCACCGGCGCGGCCGAGGCGTTTGTCGCCGGTCTGGCGGACCAGCCGAACAACGCGCCGCTGCTGGCCAGCCTCGCCCGGCTCAGGCTGCTCGGCGGTGACACGGCACAGGCCCGGCACCTTGCCGACAAGGCGCTCGCTGCCGATCGTCAATTGCTCGATGCCATGCTGGTCGATGGTCAGATCGCCACCGCGCAGGGCGACCTTGGGCATGCTTTGGCCTCCTACAAGGAGGCTGCCAAGCGCTACCCCGGCAATCTTGCGGCGCTGACCGGGCAAGCCGGAATTCTGGGCGATCTTGGCCGGACTGATGAATTGAATGCCTTGCTGGCCTCGTTCAACGGCGCCGGTGGCGATGGCACGCTCGCCTACCTCCAGGCGCGGGCCGCCGCAGCGCGCGGCGACTGGAAAGGCGTGCGCGATGTCCTCCAAGGCAACGAGGACAAACTCAAGCAGCGGGATGACGCGACTGTTCTTTACGCGCAGGCGCTCACCGCGCTCGGCCAGCCGGAGCAGGCGCGGGCGCGGCTGGCCCCGCTGTTGACGCGCCATCCCGAGAGCGTTCTGCTGCGGCGCGAACTGGCCAAGGCGCAGCTCGCCGGCAATGATGCAGCGGGTGCGGTGCAAACCCTGCTTCCTTTCGCGCGCAGCAAGACCGCAGACGTTTCCGATCTGCGGCTGCTCGCCAAGGCTGCCGAAGCTGCGGGCGATCCGCAGGCCCCCTTCTTTGCCGCGCGCGCCCTTTATCCGACACCGCAGTCGCTGGGGCAAGCGCTAGGAGCAGCGGATGCGGCGATGAAGGCGGGCAACTGGGGCAACGCCATCACCGCCTATGACCAGATTCTTGCAGTCACTGACGGACGTAATCCGCTGGTCTTGAACAACATGGCGTGGGCGCAAAGCCAGGTCGGCAACAAGACCAAAGCGCTCGAGTTTGCGCAGCGCGCCAGTCAGGTCGGGCCCGATGATCCATCGGTCATGGATACGCTGGGCTGGCTGCTGATCGAAACGGGCGGAAATCGCACAAAGGCGCTCGATCTGCTGCGGCGGGCAGCTGCAAAGGCGCCGACCAACCAGACGATCCGCCAGCATCTCAAACTGGCAGAGCGCGGCTGACAAAAGAAAAAGGGGTCTCCGACAGATCGGAGGCCCCCGTTTCCAACTCAACCCTGAAGAACGCGGATCAGGTCGATGTCATGCCGCCGGCGCAAGCGCGCGTCGTTGCGGCTGGCGCCGCCGCGCGAAGGCAAGGCCGATCGCGCCGGCACCAAAAAGGCCGAGCATCCCTGGTTCGGGAACCGACGTGCCGCCCGTCGAAGAACTGGTGCTGCTCGTGGTCGTGCCGCCGGTGCTGGTCGACGAACTGCTGGTGATCGTGCCCGCACCGCTTGCCGAGCTGATCCCGGGAACGCCGCTGATCGACTGATACCGAACATAGAAGTCGCTGAGCGTCAGGGCAGAGACCGGTGAGCTGAAGCTGAGCGTGAAGGATCCCGTGCCGCTCTGGCCGAGCGTCAGACCGCCGCTGCCGCCGCCGGCGCACGAACCAGTGTTGGCGTCCTTGAAGCAGACATCCACGGTGCCGATGCCATTGGGATAGTTGGAGCTGAGCGTCGTGTAGCTGTAGGCACCAGTCGACGCCGCACCCGAAATGGTCGGGTCAGTGTTGAAGGCAAAGCTGGAGATGCGCGAATCCGTGACCGGGGCCGAGCTCGTGTTTGCGACTGCGTAGTCGAACGAATAGTCGTTGCCCGAGACACCGGTGAGCGTGAAGGTGGTCGAGCCGGTGAGCCCGTTGATCGAGCTGCCGCCGCTGCCCGAATAGCCGTTGTAATCGAGCGAGATCGATTTTCCGATGTCGCCGGAATTGAACAACATTGAATCGGCGTGTGCAGGTGCTGCCGCGGCCAGCGATGCGAACGCTGCGATCACAGCAAATTTCTCGAAAGTTCCCACGCCCTTGCCCCTTGGTTAAGATATGCTGACAAAACGTTAAGCAAACACCGTGCCATGTTCGGTTTTCCGCCAATCCGGCAAGCCGCTTTGACCCCGGATGTAAAACAGTTCGACACGAACGGGGGGGGCGGTGATAGGGATGCACAGGTGGTGGCCCTTCCCCGCCGGAGGCAGGAAAGCGCCTGCCGGAGGCATCTTTCCCCTTCGAGACCGCTCCCCGCGTTAACCGCTTCTTGGCCCAGCGCTGCTAGTCCTCAAGGCCGGAGACCCGGTTTTGAACGACGAATCCTTTACGATGCGCAGCCAGCCGCGCCCGGGGACGGGCGGCTTTGCCGTCGTGCCTTGGCGCGACATGGCGGGTGCGTCGGCGCGCGCGGCGTGGGATGCGTTGGCGGGGCGGCTTTCGACACCCAATCCGTTTTTCGAGAGCTGGTATCTGCTGCCCGGCCTGTCCCGCTTCGATCCGGCGGGCCGCGTGCGCATCGGCACGCTTTCCGGGCCTGATGGTCTTGAGGCGCTTGTGCCGCTCCAGCGGGCGCGGCGGTATGGGCGGCATCTGCTGCCGCATCTGGCGGTGTGGCTCCATGCCAATGCGTTTCTCGCTGCGCCACTGGTGGCGGCGGGGTCTGAGGAGGTGTTCTGGGAGGCCTTGTTCGATTGGGCGGATCGGCATGCCGGGGCTGCGCTGTTCCTCCACACTGCGGCGCTGCCGCTGGGGACGCCGCTGGCCGATGCATTGCTCGCCGTCGGCGCAAGGCAGGGCCGCCGCGTGGCGCTGGTGCACCGCGAGGAGCGCGCGATGCTCGCCTCGGCGCTCTCGCCCGCCGCCTATCTGGAGCAAGCCGTCCCTGGGAAAAAACGCAAGGAATTCAGGCGTCAACACGCCCGCCT
>JBJXEK010000213.1:0-6109 GCA_046155055.1 Novosphingobium sp.
TGGCGGTCTGGCCGGTATCGGCGAGGTGCACGTGGCAATCGATCAGGCCCGGCAGGACGGTGAAGCCGGACCAGTCGACCAGCTTGGCGCCGGCGGGCGCAGGGCCATCGGGCAGGACGGCGGTGACCCGGCCATCCTCGACCCGCAGCAGCCGGGCGCTGAGGACGACCCCCGCCTCCGGATCAACCAGATGCCCGGCGCGGACATAGAGCGTTTCGGCATGGGCGGCAGTCGTGGCGGTGGCGGCAAGGAGGCTCACTGCGCCGGCGGCGAGAAGGGTGCGGATCATGGGCGGCACCTTGCCCGATTCCGCCCGGAATGGCGAGCGCTACGCACGGCAAGTGATCGTATCACTACCTAAGGCCGCTTTGATCCGAAATTCTATTCGAACTGGTAGTATTCGCTAACCACAAGCGGTGCGGCATCAGGCCGTTTGCAGTCATGCAAGCGCGCCCGGACCTCATCCAGGAGATTTTACATGACCTGGTTTCAGGGTTCGATCAAATACCGCATGACCAGTTCGTTGATCGTTCTGGCGGTGCTGTTTGGGCTCCAGTTTGCCACCACGCTGTGGTCGAGCCACGGCTTCCACAGCAATGCTGCCTACCAGCGGCAGATGAATCAGGTCAGCGCGCGCCAGCTGTTCGGCGACATGAAGCACGACGCGATCCAGAACGACGTGCTGCGCTTGAAGGACGCAGCCCTGCGGCATGATGCGGCGAGTTTCGACGGCGCAAAAAGCGCGCTCGACGACGACATCGCCTTGATCGACAAGGCTTACGGCTTTGTTTTTACGCAGGCTTATGACGAACCGCTGAAGTCGCTGGTTGAACAAGCGGTTCCGCACGAGGAGGACTATATCGCCAAGGCGCTGGCAGCCAGACAGCAGCTGGAAACCCAGCCCGAGAATTCCGACAATGCGGTGAGTGCCTTCACCCACTCGTTCGAGGTGTTCGAGGATGTGCAGGAAAAGCTCGGCGAAGCGATCAAATCCAGCACCGAGGCGCATAATGCAGCGGCTGACGAGGTTGCGGCCGTCGTCGGCTGGCTACAGGCAGCCGCGATGCTGCTGGCTGGCGGCGCGCTTGTCCTGATCCTGCTCTTCACTCGCAAGCAGGTCGTGGGCCCGCTGGAACGGCTTGCCGCCGCGCTGCGCCGGATGGCCAGCGGCGACTATGAGGCGCCGATCGAAGGCTTCGACAGCGAGGATGAGATCGGTGACCTTGCCAAAGTCGCGCAACTGTTCCGCAGCGCCGCACTCGACAAGCAGCGGGCCGACCGCGAGCAGATCGAGGTCGTGAACGCCTTGCGCCAGGCCATGAAAGCGCTTGCCGACAAGAACCTCGAATACCGAATGACCGATCATTTCCCGCCGAGTTATGCGGCCCTGCAGGAGGACTTCAATTCCGCGATCGCCGCGCTGGCGCTGGCGCTTGGCAGTGTTCGCGCGGGCACCAGCAACCTGACGGCATCCGTCGGGGAAATCCGCAGCGCGGCCGATGATCTTGCGCTGCGCAACGAACAGCAGGCCTCGCAGATCCAGACCTGCACACTGGCGATGCGCGAGGTGACCAGCAGCGTGCAGCAGACTGCCGCACAAGCGGTCAGCGTGCGCACCGCCATCGCGAGCACCCAGGAAGAAGCCACCGAAGGCAGCGCGGTTGTGCGCGAAGCGGTGGCGGCGATGGCGGCGATCGAGCAATCGACCAGCGCGATAACCCAGATCACCGACCTCATCGACGGCATCGCCTTTCAGACCAACCTGCTGGCGCTCAACGCCGGGGTTGAAGCTGCGCGCGCCGGGGATGCCGGCCGCGGGTTTGCGGTTGTGGCCAACGAGGTGCGTGCGCTGGCCCAGCGCTCTGCCGATGCCGCGCGCGATATCAAGGCGCTGATCGCCTCAAGCAGCCGGCAGGTCGGCGAAGGGGTGGCCCGGGTCAACCAGACCGGCGACAAGCTGCTCCACATTGTCAGCCGCATCGATACGATCAGTCATTCGATCAACGAAATCGCCGACAATGCCGAACGGCAGGCCGCCAGCCTTGGCGCGGTGAACGGCGCCGTTGGCGAAATGGACGAGATGACCCAGCGCAACGCTGCGATGGCCGAAGAAACCACCGCCGCCACCCGCAGCCTGGCCGCCGAAGCCGCCGAGCTTGGCGCGCTGGTGGCGCAGTTCCAAACCCGCGACCGCGATAACCGGCCCGGCGGCGGGATCGAGGCGCAGCGCGCGCGCCGCCCGCGCACCCCAAGCGCGCTTGCGGCCAAGGCGATGGCCGAGAGGCTCGATCGGAGCGATCCGAACGCCATGCGGACGCTGCCGTTCGCCCCATCCCCGCAGCCGCACCGCGCAGCGGCAGCACCGATCGCACGCGGGTCCGCCGCCACGGCGCTGGCCGAGGAAAACTGGTCCGAATTCTGAAACTGGAGCACAGTCCAATCCGATTGCATCGGCTCGGCTGCTCTAAGAGCCTGTTTAGCCGAGTTTTTCGAGCCCGCTGGGATTCCACCTGCTGCGAAAACGCACTAGCGTTCCGCCATGCGGTGGCCGATCAGGACGCCGGGTTGTACTTCGCCAGAAAAGCATCGAGCTTGTCGAGCCAGACCTGCTGGTTGGCGCTGCTCGAGAAGCCGTGGCCTTCATCCTTCAGCGTGATGAATTCGGCAGGCTTGCCTGCTTTGGCCAGCGCATCGGCCATGAGCTTCGATTGCTTGTAAGGCACGCGCTGATCATCATCACCATGCACAAGCAGTAGGGGGACTTGCAGCTTGTCCGCCGTGTAGAGCGGCGAAACGGTGGTGAGATCGAACTTGTCATCCCCCATCACGGTGCGCCGCCAATCGTCCCGGTAGCGTTTCGACCGGAAAAAGCCGCTCTGGTACTTGAGCAGCCGCTTGAGATCGGAGACCCCGGCAAAGCTGGCTGCGCAGCGATAGCGTTCGGGATTGCGGATCGCGCCCCACATTGCAGCATAGCCGCCATAGGAACTGCCGACGAGGCAGACGCGCTTTGGATCAATCGTGCCCTGCTTGACCAGCCAGTCCATCCCGTCGTCGAGATCATCCTGCATGGCGCGGCCCCATTGGCCCTTGCCCTGCTTGTAGAACGTCTTGCCGTAGCCGCCCGAACCGCGATATTCGGGCTGCAGCACGACATAGCCTCGATTGGCCAAGAACTGCACTTCGACATCATACGTGCCATCGTCCCGCACATCGTAAGGCCCGCCGTGCGGCATGATCACCAGCGGCAGGTTCTTGGCCGGCCGCCCTTGCGGCAAGGTCACGTAGGCGGGGATGTCCAGCCCGTCGCGCGCTTTGTATTTGGTGTACCTGGCCGGGCTTAGCTGTGATGACTTGAGCTTATCGTTGGCCTGCGCAAACAGCTGCATCACCCCGCCATCCCGATCGAACACATAATAACGCCCGGGATCGTTCGAGCCGCCAAGGTGAACCACCATTCTGCTGCGATCACGCGAATAGCTGAGGATGGTGGCGGCACGGTCGCCGACCGCGTTGCTGACCGCCTTGTCAATCTGGGTCTGCAGTGTGCCAAGCTCGGCATCGAACCAGTGAGCGCGCGGGCGATCATCGGTGTACCAAGCGGCGAACAGATTGGCGCTGCCGGTCTGGGTATCGAAATCGTCGACGTTGACACCGGGTGCATCGAACACCAGTTCGCCGCGCTTGCGGGTGGCGAAATTGAAGCGCCAGAGCGCATCGCGCCCGGTCGCTTCGTTCAGCATGATGCAGTAGCCTTCATCGGTGGCCTGGTAGATGCGATAGAAGACGCAGCCGGCCTCGCGGTCTGCCACATCGGCCTTGACCACAGTGCGAAACGAGGCGTCCTCCTTTTCGCGGTAGATCATCTGCCACGTGTCGTTATCGTTGAAGATTAGTCCGGCCCGGACGACGCCTTTGTCATCTGCGTACCAATCCCAAAGGTCGGCGCGCGCAGACACGACTTGCTTGGCCCGGTTCTTGGACAAGTCGATCATGGAGACGCTGGGGTAATCATAGATCGTCTGCTGGTAGGACAGCAGGATGGATTTGCCTTCCGGGTCGACCCAAAGCACGTCATCACCGTCCAGCCCTTCGGTCTTACCGCCGATAAAGCGCTGCTGTTGGGTGGACACATCATAGACGAGCAGGCGGGTCTGCCAGGCTTCATCGCCCTCCCACGGCACGGTCTTGCCCACGCTGAGCAGGACACGATCATTCCCTGCCCAGCGAAACCAGTTAAAATCCAGTGACTTGCCGATATTGAGCAGCTTGGGCGCGCCGTCTGCCAGGTCGAAAATGCCCAGAAGGTTCCTGCCGTCCGAATTGACGTAAGCCGCAACGTGCTTGCCATCGGGCGAAAGAAGGGGATTGGAAATAAACGATAACTGCGCCAGAACGCTCGTCGAAATACGCTCGGGCGGGCCAGTGGGAACCTTGGCTGGCGTGGGAGCTGGCGGCGTTGCCGGCGTTGCCAGAGCTGCGGAAGGTGCTGCGGAAGGTGCTGCGGCTGGCGGATCGGCCGCGGCCAATGGCCCCGCCATGGCAAGCGCTGCCATGCACCCCAACAGCGCGCGCCGCACCCAAAACCCGTTTGCCATGACGCCCCCCAAATGCCCTCAGGCACTAAGGCGTAACTGCAATTGCTGCGGCTGCAAGCCTGCATTACCTCGAAATTGACCGGATCGGTTGCACTACAGGGCGGCTCGGGCGATGCGATGTTCGATCACCGCAAGATCGGGCGCGGCACTTTCAGCCCAGCGGCGGGCTTCAGCCACCTCGCTCGCCAGTTCCAGCGCGAGGTCCGCGAGCCGGGCCAGCCGCGCGGCGTTATCAAAGGCGACGCCGGGGCGCTTGGAATAGGTTGCGAACAGCGGCCCGGCGACCAGCGCAGCGATGGCCCCGGCCCCCGCCGTTCGGCCCAGCCGGGGCGCGAGCGTTGCCAGCGTGGCGGCAGGATCGGCATAGAACCGTTCGGCATCGAGGCTGCAAGCGCGCGGCATGGCCTCCAGCGCATCGGCAAAGGCGCGCATCTGCCACAGCCACAGCGCGGCCAGGCAAACGGCGTCGCTTGCGCTCACTGGCGGCCCGTTTGCCATTGGCGCGGCAAAGCGCGCGGCCATCTCGCGCACCCATCCGCGGTGCTGCGCGCTGCGCAGCACCGCCAGCGCATAGTCTTCCAGCCCCAGATGCAGGAACACCGCAGGCGCCCCGCCATCGGCGGCGGCAATCGCGGGCAGCAGCGCGTTGACCGGTACATTGGCCTTGACCAGCGTCGGCACATCACCGCCATAACGCCGCCCGAGCATCGCCAGCACCAGTCGCAAGTTGACACTGGGCCGCGCCGGATCGGGCGCAAAGGCCAATTGGCGCAGCGCCAGCGGCTCGCGCAGCACCAGACCATCCGATAGCGCATCGAGCGCGCGGGCCAGCAGCGTCGAGCCGCAATGCGCGACATGGAAGATCCAAGCGGTGGTGGGCGGCGGCGCGGCAGCGGCCGCCAGCGCGGCGACCGGGACGTGCTGCGCCCGCTCCCCCGCCGGAGAGAGCCGCGCATCAAGGAAGATCGAGCGCGCATACGCCGCGCGGTCCATCGCCACGATCACTGCGTGCCCGCCCCCGCCGCATCCTTCGATGGAATAAAGATAGTGATCGGGCGACGCGGTGATTTCGGGCGGTGAGAACGGCATGGCAGGTGCGAGCATAGCCGGGTTTGCACGGGCGGCTATGGAAAACGCGGGCAGGCTGGTTTACCCCGCCACCGATGGTGCAGATCGACCCTCCCGTGCCCGGCCGCCCTTACGCGGTGATCGCGCCTCATGGCGGCTCGATCACCGCAGATAGGCGGCTGGACGCGGTCACCCCCGCTGCCATCGAAGCCGCCTATCGCGAATACGGCGCGCTTCTGCTGCGCGGCTTTGCAGCAGATCTCGATGCGTTTCGCCGCTTTGCCCGCAGCCATTGCCCCACCGCCGTGATCAACGAAACCCCGGGCCGCGCCGTGCTCGATGCGGTGCATGCGATCCAGAGCGTCGATGGCGGCACCGCGCCGTTCGCGCTCCACCCCGAACTGGCGCGCGAGCCGTGGAAACCCGATGCCGCGCTGTTTGGC
>JBJXEK010000214.1:0-5233 GCA_046155055.1 Novosphingobium sp.
AAGCGTTTATCCGCGTCGTGCGCGCGGGCTCGGCCAAGACGGCCGCGGCAGAACTCGCGCTCAGCCCCTCGGCGCTCTCACGGCGGCTGGGCGCGCTGGAGGAGTTCGTCGGCAAGCCGGTGTTCGAGCGCAAGCACCAGCTTCTAAAGCTGACCGACGACGGACAGGCGCTTTACGACGCCGTCGCCCCGCTGATCGACGAGATGGCCGCCCGCATCGACCGTCTGATCGACACTGGTCAAGTACTGCGCCTGCGGCTCGGCGTGCTGCCGCTGTTCGGCAGCCAGCGGCTGTTTCCGCGCCTTGGCGAGCTGCGCAAGCTGCACCCGCAGCTCCACATCGATATCGACAGCTCGGCCGGCGCCGAAACCAAGCTGGGCGATACGATCGACGCGGCGATCATCCTGTCCGAAGGGCCTGACGGCTCACTCCATTCGGTGCGGCTCGATCACAACCGCGTCTATGCCATCGCCGCAGCCGAGCTCGCGGCGGAACTGGGCCCGCGCCCGGACCTGGCCAAGCTGAACAAGCAGACTTTCCTTGTCCACAACGACCTCCCGATGAGCTTCGAGGCATGGAAGCGCACGCTCCATCTAGAGGCGCTGCAACCCGCCGCAATCGACCACTTCGATTCAGGCCAGCTAATCCTTGAGGCCGCAGCGCAGGGCCTCGGCATCGCGATCATGCACGATGATCACTACGTGCGCAGCCACGATCCGCGCGTGGCCCGGCTCTATGACATCGAGGTGGACAGCCCCTATTCCTATTGGTTCGTCTGCCGCCCGCGCGCGTTGCAGGCGCGGCCGGTGCGGCTGTTCCATGATTGGATGATCAAGGCGGGGTTGTGAGGGCGGGCTGCGACGGCAGAAGAGTTGGCAATGGCGATTGACGCCAAAGTGTGGGACGCAACCGACGTGCTGAACACCATCGCCCGCTCGCACGGCATTACAGCGATGGCCCGTGAAACTGGCATCAGCCGGGAGGCGCACAACCTGCGCGTTCAGCGACAGCGGCAATCCCACGCTGGACACGCTGCAGCGGGTGATGAAGGCTTTGGGAGTGCGGCTGGCGGTGGCGGCCTGAGGGGTGGGGCAAATATCCCGAGACCTGACTATCCTGCCGCGCAACGCCCCCGGAATGCACCTGCTCGTCGGGCGGAGAAGGCCCGGGATTTAGGCCAATACGGGGGTTTTCGGACTTGATCCGGCGCTTGCAATTGGCTTAGCGGGCCGCGAGCTACTGTCCATGCAAGACCTCTGGTGATCGATGAGCCTTTGCTTTGAATGCACGCAATGCGGAAAATGCTGTCATGGTTTGAGACTGACCCTGGCTGTCGATGAAGCAATCACCTGGGCGGAAAATGGCCATGTGGTCCAGATTTTAACCGAGGCTTTGCCCGCGCCGCTGGCCGAGGCGAGCGCGGATTCGCAGGCAGAATACGACATTGCCCGCTCATTTCCGGCAATGAGCGGCGCCATGCCGATCCGGATCGCGGCAGTCCTAGTTGCTTTCCATGAGGGAGCATGTCCTTATCTGCAATCCGATATGCGTTGCGGAAACTATGCAGACCGGCCGCGAATTTGCCGGATCTACCCGCTCGAGAGCCGGCCGTTCTCGCGCATGTCCCCAGAGCGCAGGCTTTGCCCGCCTGAAGCATGGACATCTGATCGCCCTCTCCTCTTGAACGGTGATCGTATCGCGGACACGAACCTGATGGATATCGTTGCCGACCACCGGCGCACGCTGATAGATGACGTGCCGGTTGTCGCCGCCGCTTGTGCGGCGCTGGGGATTGCTTCAGCCGCCTTCTCGAATGAGGGCTTGGCGGCTCATCACCCAGTGGGATCCGTTCTCGCAGCCGCACTTCGACAGGCCAAAATCGACTGCGATGATAACCAAGAGCTGAAGCATTGGACAATCGTGACAAACCGAGAGGTTACAAGATCGATGCTCGCCGAGGCAGGATGCACAACCTCCCTCACCAGCCAAGGCGAGGGCTATTTGGGGTCGTTTCCCGACGAGGTCTAATGGTCGCCGGCAGCGGCGCGCATTTGCTGATCGTGCGGCGCGATTTTAACCCCCACCGCCGCTATCAATCCGCCCGCCCAGTCTCCAAACGCTCCGAATACCGATCCACCAGTTGCTCTGCATGGGGGCGCAGCAGCACGGTGAAGCGGACGAGTTCTTCCATCACATCGACGATGCGGTCGTAGTAGGCGGAGGGCTTCATCCGCCCCTCCGCATCAAATTCCATATAGGCCTTGGCAACGCTGGACTGGTTGGGGATAACGAACATGCGCATCCAGCGGCCGAGGATACGCAAGGTGTTGACGCTGTTGAACGATTGCGACCCGGCGCTGACTTGCATCACCGCCAATGTGCGCCCCTGAGTGGGCCGCAGCCCCTGATAGGCGAGCGGCAGGTGATCGATCTGGGTTTTCATGATGCCAGTGATCTGGCCGTGCCGTTCCGGGCTGCACCAAACCTGGCCTTCGGACCACAGCGCGTGTTCGCGCAGTTCGTGGACGGCGGGGTGGTCGTCGCCCGCCACCTGATCGGGCAGCGGCAAGTCCGACGGGTCGAAAATCCGCGTCTCGCAGCCGAAGAACTGCAGGAGCCGCGTGGATTCCTCCACTGCGAGGCGTGAGAACGAGCGTTCGCGCAGGCTGCCATAGAGCAGGAGTATCCGCGGGGGTTTAGTGAGATCGCCAATCCCCTTGGCGGGGCTGGGATAGGCGAACGCGGAGTTCAACGCGGGGAGGCTATCCTGATCGGCAAGCATGCGCAGGCGGGTGTGGGCTGTCATGCTATCCCTCGTCCGACCGAATTACAGCACAATCCGGTACTGCACAAAGCCAGACCGCTCCGCGACCTTGTCGTAGAGCGCCATCGCGTCGGTATTGGTCTCGTGCGTCAGCCAGTAGAGCCGCGAACAGCCCGCCGCTTCCGCCTCGGCCCGCACATGCGCGATCAGGGCGCGGCCGACGCCGCCGCCGCGGAGGTCTTCATCGACATAGAGGTCTTGCAGGTAGCAATAGTGCCCCTCAGTCCAGGTCGAGCGGTGGAATATCCAGTGGACCATGCCGACCGCGCGCTCGCCCTGCCAGGCGATCATCGCGGCCATCGGTTCTGCTGGCGCGTGGAGCCGGGCCCAGGTCAGATCGCTGACCGGGCCCGGGATCTCCACCTTGTAGAAGCGCTGGTAGCCTTGCCACAAGCGGTCCCATGCGGCGCGGTCTGCTGCGCCGGGGGGCCTCAGGGCAAGGTCAACCACTTGGCCGGCCGTCAGGCTGCGACGATCGCGGCCTTCTGGATCGCGCCCGGCGTGCGCGGCGGTTCGCCCTTTGGCAGCGCGTCGACATGGTCCATGCCGCTCTCGACCTCGCCCCACACGGTGTACTGCTTGTCGAGGAAGCGCGCATCATCGAGACAGATGAAGAACTGGCTGTTGGCCGAATTGGGCGCGCTGGTGCGGGCCATCGAGCACACGCCCCGCACGTGTGGTTCGGCGTTGAATTCAGCCTTGAGATCAGGCTTCTTCGAACCACCCATACCGGTGCCTTGCGGGCAGCCGCCCTGCGCCATGAAGCCCGGAATCACCCGGTGGAACTTCACGCCGTCGTAAAAGCCTTCACCCACCAATTCCTTGATCCGCTCGACATGGCCGGGGGCCAGATCGGGCCGCAGCTTGATCACCACATCACCGCCCTCAAGCGTCAGCACCAGTTTCTCATCAGCCATGGTTTGCACGTCCTTCCTGTTTGGCGGACGCATATAAGGCTTTGACGAACAAAGTCGACTGTCAGACGCCATCGAGGTTGCTTTTGCGCGAAGCCCGCGTATCGCCTGCGGCCATGGCGCGCGATGAAGACCGGCTCGACTCTGTTCTGGCGGATGGCGGCTCCGTGATGACGGAGGCGCCGGCGGTAGCTGAGCCTGCGCGCAACGCCGAAAGCCTCGACGACGAATACAACACGCTCCGGCCGAGCTTCATTCGACGCGTGACCGAGGCGCTCGACGCCGGGGACGAGGAGACCGTCTACAACCTCGTCGAGCCGCTGCACCCGGCCGATATCGCCGATTTGTTCGAACTGATCGGTCCGGACTACCGCGTCGATCTGGCGCGCGCGATCAACGACCTGCTCGGTAGCGAGGTGATCGCCGAGCTCAACGATTATGTGCGCGATGATCTGGTCGAGGAATTGGATCCCGACGAGGTCGCCGAACTGGCCGGCGACATGGAGACCGACGACGCGGTCGCGCTGATCCAGGACCTTGACGAGGAGGACCAGCAGGCCGTCCTCGCCGAGATGGAGCCCGAGGACCGCGCCGCGATCGAAAGCGCGCTGGCCTATCCGGAGGACTCCGCCGGCCGCATGATGAGCCGCGATGTGATCGCGGTGCCCGAACATCTGACCGTGGGCGATCTGATCGACTTCCTGCGCGAGGATCAGGACCTCGCTACCGAGTTCTGGGAAGTGTTCATCGTCGATCACAAGCACCACCCGGTGGGCACCTGCTCGCTCTCGTGGATCCTGCGCACGCCGCGCGCGATCGCGCTTTCGGATGTGATGAAGCGCGACCAGACGCTGATCCCGGTGACGATGGATCAGGAAGAAGTCGCGCTGCGCTTCCAGAAATATGCGCTGATTTCCGCCGCAGTGGTGGATGAGAGTGGGCGGCTGGTCGGCCAGATCACCGTCGATGACGTGGTCCACATCATTCAGGAAGAGGCGAGCGAGGATATCCTGCGCCTCTCCGGCGCGGGCGACGGCGATATCAACGAGCCGATCATGATGACCGTGCGCACGCGGCTGGCGTGGCTGGTGGTCAATCTGGGCACGGCGATCCTCGCTTCCTCGGTGGTCGGCATGTTTCAGGGCGCAATCGCCAAGCTGGCGCTGCTGGCGGTGCTGATGCCGATCGTATCGGGCATGGGCGGCAATGCCGGCACGCAGACGCTGGCCGTGGTGGTGCGCGCCCTCGCCACCAACCAGCTGACCAGTTCGAACACCTTGCGCATGATCCTGCGCGAGTTTCGCATCGCGCTGGCCAATGGGCTTACGCTGGGCACACTCATCGGCACGGGCACGGCGCTGCTGTTTCAGAACCCGCTGCTGGGCGCGGTGATCGGCGCGGCGATGGTGATCAACAATCTCGTCGCGGGCCTCGCCGGGATCATGGTGCCGGTCACGCTCGACCGGCTGCGTGTCGATCCGGCGGTCTCCTCGGC
>JBJXEK010000215.1:0-23370 GCA_046155055.1 Novosphingobium sp.
CGGGTCTACAGCCTTGCCCGGCGCGAGGCCGATCTCGTTTTCCGCATTGCCGGCTTTGACGAGCCTGAAGTGATCGCACGGCGGCTGATGACGATGGCCTATGGCGTTTACGGGCAAATCGGCAACCAGCGGCCAAGCGTCGGTGATGGCCGCACGTGGCCGGTCATCGCAATGGATACCGCGTTTGGCACCATGCCCGATGTCGCGTGGCTTATGCACACGCTGCCGAATGCAAGAATAGCTGCGCGCAGCAACAGCCGCGACATGCAGGCGCAGCTTTGCGCAATGGGCGCAGGTTTCGCTGTCCTCCCGAAGCCTTTGGCACAGGCCACGCAGGGGATCGAGGAAGTGGATCTGGGCACGCCTGCGCCGACACGCGATACGTGGCTTGGCTATCATCGCGATATGAAGCGCCAGCTCCGGTTGCGCGCGCTCCTTGGGCTTGTGATCGATCGGCTGTCCTCGCCGCTGGGCTAATCAGCGCGCCAGCGAGCGGGCTGGCGATGGGGATTGTGGGAGCAACTGGGGGCGTTCGTGCTCGACCAGCGCGGTCAGCCACACCTTGAACGCCTGCACCCGGGCAAGGTTGTGTGTGTCCTTGTGCATGACCAGCCAGAACGAGCGGGTGATGCGCCGTTCGGCCAGCACGGGGACGAGCCGCGCATCGGTATCGCCGATAAAGCAGGGCAGCACGCCGATCCCCGCGCCCGCCGCGATCAGGCGGTGCTGCGCATTGATTGAGGAAGAGCGCACCGTGGCAGCGAGCCCGGGTTCGATCTCGGCCAGATAGCGCAGTTCCGGCGCGTAGAGCAGATCGGGCACATAGCCGACCAGCGAATGCCCCCGCGCGAGATCGGCTGGGCGGCGGAGCGGGGCGTGGCCTGCCAGATACTCCGGCGACGCATAGAGCCGCAGCGCATAGTCTGAAAGTTTGCCCGCAATCACTGGCCCTGCACGCGGGCGCGAGAGCGTGACTGCGAGGTCCGCCTCGCGCTTCGAGGGACTGAGAAAGCCGGACGAGGCGACGAGATCAATCACCAGCCGGGGGTGCGCGGTCGCGAATTCGTGCAGCGCCGGCGCGACGATCCAGCTGGCGAACCCCTCGGAAAGGCTGACGCGCAGCAATCCGGCAGGGCCACCGCCGCCATGTTCGGCAATCCGGCTTGCGGCGCGCTCCATGCCTTCCACCTCGGCCAGCATCACTTCGCCCGCCTCGGTCAGAACCTGGCCTTCGCGCGTGTGTTCGAACAAGGTGACGCCAATCCGCGTTTCGAGGCGGCGCAGGCGGCGGCCCATGGTCGTGGCGTCCACGCCCATCGCACTTGCCGCGCGCGCCAGTTGCCCGGCCCGTGCGATGGCAAGGAAAGCCTGATAATCGTTCCAGTCTGGCGCCTGCAGCATTGCAGGTATCCATCGCACTTTCACCTGTTGCATGCAATTGATCTGGGGTGCAGGAACCGTCGCGGGAATTTGCTGGAAAGGGTAAGCACATGCGCCAGATTGATCATTTCATTGTGGGCGGCTCCGGCGGCGCGCCACTGCGCAAGGGCCCGGTGTTCGATCCCAACACGGGCATGGTGCAAGCCGAAGTGGCGCTGGGCACGGCCGATACGCTGGAGCGCGCCGTTCAGGCCGCGCTTGCCGCGCAGCCCGCGTGGGCCGCGGTCAACCCGCAGCGCCGCGCACGCGTGATGTTCGAATTCAAGCGGCTGGTCGAAGCAAATATGGATGAGTTGGCGCATCTGCTCTCGTCCGAGCACGGCAAGGTCATCGCCGACTCCAAAGGCGATATCCAGCGCGGGCTCGAAGTGATCGAGTTCTGCTGCGGCATCCCGCATGTGCTGAAGGGCGAGTTCACGCAGGGCGCCGGCCCCGGTATCGACATCTATTCTATGCGCCAGCCCATCGGTATCGGCGCGGGCATCACCCCGTTCAACGTCCCGGGGATGATCCCACTGTGGATGTCGGGCGTCGCGATCGCCACGGGCAACGCCTTCATCATCAAGCCTTCGGAGCGCGATCCTTCGGTGCCGGTGCGCTTTGCCGAGCTGTTCCTTGAGGCAGGCCTGCCCGAGGGCATTTGCCAGGTCGTCCACGGCGACAAGGAAATGGTCGACGCCATCCTCGATCACCCCGCGATCGGCGCAATCAGCTTTGTCGGCTCGTCCGATATCGCACACTATGTCTACAATCGGGGCGTTGCGGCCGGTAAGCGCGTCCAGGCGATGGGCGGAGCCAAGAACCACGGCATCGTGATGCCCGACGCCGATCTCGACCAAGTGGTCAATGATCTCGCCGGTGCCGCCTTCGGTTCGGCGGGCGAGCGCTGCATGGCGCTGCCGGTGGTCGTGCCCGTGGGCGACGAGACTGCCGAGCGGCTCAAGGCCAAGCTGATTCCCGCGATCGAGGCGCTGCGTGTCGGCGTGTCGACCGATGCGGATTGCCACTACGGCCCGGTCGTCACCGCCGCACACAAGGCAAGCATCGAGCGCTGGATCAGCCGCTGCGAGGAGGAAGGCGGCAAGATCGTGATCGATGGCCGCGGCTTCACGCTGCAGGGCCACGAAAACGGCTTCTTCGTCGGCCCCACGCTGATCGACCACGTCACGGCAGACATGGAAAGCTACCAGAACGAGATTTTCGGGCCGGTGCTCCAGATTGTGCGCGCCAAGGATTTCGAGGAGGCGCTCGCGTTGCCTTCGAAGCACCAGTACGGCAACGGCGTGGCGCTGTTTACCCGCAGCGGCAACGCGGCGCGCGAGTTTGCGGCGCGGGTGAATGTCGGCATGGTGGGCATCAACGTGCCGATCCCGGTGCCGGTCGCCTATCACACCTTCGGCGGGTGGAAGCGCTCGGCGTTTGGCGATACCAACCAGCACGGCATGGAAGGCGTGAAGTTCTGGACCAAGGTCAAGACCGTGACCCAGCGCTGGCCGGATGGGTTGCCGGACAGCGGCAACGCGTTTGTTATTCCCACGATGGCTTGACGGCCATGGCTCTCTCCCCTTGAGGGGCGAGGGTTGGGAGAGGGGTTTCTCCCGGAGCACTTTTCAGGCCGGGTGGAGCAGCCCCCTCTCCCCGGTTCTCTCTCCTGAAGGGGAGAGGGAAGTAGGACAATGACCGACCAGTTCCAGCTCACCGAAGACCAGCTCGCCATCCAGGAAATGGCGCGGCGCTTTACCGCCGATGCGATCACTCCGTTTGCCGCGCAGTGGGACGAGGACCACATGTTCCCTCTGGGCGCGATCAAGGCGGCGGCGGAGCTCGGCTTCGCGTCGATCTATGTCAGCGAGGAGAGCGGCGGGATCGGGCTTGGGAGGCTCGAATCGGCGCTGATCATGGAAGCCATGGCCTATGGCTGCCCCACCACAAGCGCGTTCATCTCGATCCACAACATGGCCTCATGGATGATCGACCGTTTCGGCGGCGATGACATCAAGGAACGCTATCTCCCCCCGCTCGTCACGATGGATAAGATCGCCAGCTACTGCCTTACAGAACCGGGCTCGGGATCGGATGCGGCGGCGCTGCGGACCACGGCGCGGCTGGAAGGCGATCACTATGTCGTGAATGGCACCAAGCAGTTCATTTCGGGCGGCGGGGTGAGCGACATCTACGTGACCATGGTGCGCACCGGCGATGCCAGCCCCAAGGGCATCTCGTGCCTGGTGATCGACAAGGGCACCCCCGGCCTCAGCTTCGGCGCGCCCGAGCGCAAGCTGGGCTGGAACGCCTCGCCCACCGCACAAGTGATCTTCGAGAACGTGAGGGTGCCGGCGGCGAACCGTGTCGGCGCTGAGGGCGACGGTTTCCGTTTTGCCATGGCCGGGCTTGATGGTGGGCGGCTCAATATCGGGGCCTGCTCGCTCGGCGGGGCGCAGCGCTGCCTCGATGAAGCGGTCAAGTATTCGAAGGAGCGCAGCCAGTTCGGCCAGCCCATCGCCGATTTCCAAAACACCCAGTTTGCGCTGGCCGACATGGCGACGGACCTCGAAGCGGCGCGCGCGCTGCTTTATCTGGCGGCTGCGAAAGTCACCGCCAATGCGCCGGACAAGACGCGCTTTTCGGCCATGGCCAAGCGCTTTGCGACCGACACTGGCTCCTCGGTGGTCGACCGCGCGCTTCAGGTCTTCGGCGGCTACGGCTATCTCAAGGACTATCCGATCGAGCGCTTCTGGCGCGACCTTCGCGTGCACCGCATTCTTGAAGGCACCAACGAAGTGATGAAACTGATCATCGGCCGCGATTTGCTGCGTCAATGAGTGTCTTGGGGATCGCGAACCGGCTCGCCATGGTCACCATCGTGGTGCCTGATTACGACGAGGGGCTCGCGTTCTTCGTCGGTAAGCTGGGGTTTGCCTGCGTGGAGGATACTCCGCTTGATGCGCAGAAGCGCTGGGTGGTTGTCACACCGGGCAGCGGCACGCATCTGCTGCTTGCCCGGGCCGCCAATGACGATCAGGCCGCCGCGATTGGCCGTCAGGCTGGCGGGCGCGTCGGGTTCTTTCTCAACACGGACGACATTGCGCAAAGCCTCCGCCTGCTGGAGCGGGCCGGGGTGGAGATTGAACGCCCGCTGCGCCGTGAGCCTTATGGCTCGGTGCTGGTTTTCCGCGATCCCTTCGGCAATCTTTGGGATTTGATCGAGCCCGCTGCCACGCCATCTTGTGAGAAAGCTGCATGACCGACGACCTTCTTATCCGCACCGAGGGCGCGTGCGGTGTGCTCTCGCTCAATCGCCCCAAGGCGATCCACGCGCTGAACCATGACATGGTGGTGGCGATGACCGAAGCGCTGCTGGCGTGGCGCGATGATCCGGCGGTGGCGGCGGTGATCATCGACCATTCGGAAGGGCGCGGCTTCTGTGCGGGCGGCGACATCGCGTTCCTGCGCAATTCCGCGCTGACCGACGGGGGCAAGTCGGGCGCCAAGTTCTTCTTCGACGAGTACCGGCTCAACCATCTGATCATGACCTATGAAAAGCCTATCGTGGCCTTCATGGACGGGATCACGATGGGCGGCGGCGTGGGTCTGGCTGATCCAGCACGCTTCCGCGTCGCGACCGAGAACACCCGGCTCGCCATGCCCGAGACCGGCATTGGCCTGTTCCCCGATGTCGGCGGCGGCTGGTTCCTTTCGCGCATGAAGGGGCGGCTGGGGCAATATCTCGCGCTCACCGGCGCGCGGATGGACGGGGCGGATTGCCTCTGGGCGGGATCGGCAACGCACTACCTGCCCGCCGCCGCGCTGGCTGAAGCCAGGGCGCGCATCGCCGCAGATCCCCAAGGCATTGCCGCCATCCTGCACAGTCTGGCCGCCGTGCCGCCGCCGCCGAAGATTGCGGCCCATGCAGACGATATCGCGCGGCTGTTCGCTTCGGATCATTACGAGGATATCCTCGCCGCACTGAAAGCCGATGGCAGCGAATTCGCGACAGCGACGCTCACGGCGCTCCGCACCAAGAGCCCGCAGACCTGCAAGGTCGCGCTGCGCCAATTGGCGACGAGCCTCACGCTGCCCGATTTCGCCGCGAACATGGTGATGGAATACCGCATCGGCGCGCGCGTGCTGGTGCGGCCCGATTTCGCCGAAGGTGTGCGCGCGGTGATCGTGGACAAGGACAATGCGCCCCGATGGAACCCGGCGACGCCCGAAGGCGTGACCGACGAGATGCTCGACGCGATCTTCGCGCCGCTCCCTGCCAACGAGGAATGGACCCCCCTATGACTTTCGAAAGCCCGAGCGACTTGTATCACGTTGTCAAGCGGAGCTGGTCTGCGGTTACGATCGCCGGCCCGTTCGATGCCGCCAATCCTTGTCGCAATCAGTGCGCGGTCACCGCGCTCGCGGTCCAGCGCCATTTCGGCGGAGGGATCATCAAGACTGCAACCAAGGGCGGAACGCATTTCTACAATCTGATCGATGGGCGCTACTGGGATCTGGGGGCAGACCAGTTTGACGAACCAATCCCCTACGACAACACAACCAGCAGCACCGACGAAGCCCACCAGCACGCCAGCCCAGAGCACCTTTCCGCCCTTTTGCACGCGATTGCCGACAACCACTGAGACAGGAATCCACCATGAGCTTCGAAACAATCCTGGTCGAACAGCGCGATGCCGTCACGCTGATCACGCTCAACCGCCCCAAGTCGCTCAATGCACTCAATTCGCAGGTGCTTGAGGAACTGATCGTGGCGTTCGCAGCCTATGAGGCCGATCCCGGCCAGCGCTGCGCGGTGCTCACCGGCTCGGGCGAGAAGGCCTTTGCTGCGGGCGCGGACATCAAGGAAATGGCCGACAAGGCCGCGACCGATTTCTACACCGGTGATTTCTTTTCGCGCTGGACCAGCCAGATCGTGAAGGCCACGCGCAAGCCGTGGATCGCTGCGGTCAATGGCTTTGCGCTCGGCGGCGGCTGCGAACTGGCGATGATGGCCGATTTCATCATCGCGTCTGATACCGCCAAGTTCGGCCAGCCCGAGATCAAGCTCGGCGTCGCGCCCGGAATGGGCGGCTCGCAGCGACTCACCCGCGCGGTGGGCAAGGCAAAGTCGATGGACATGTGCCTCACCAGCCGGATGATGGACGCCGTGGAAGCCGAGCGTTCGGGCCTCGTCAGCCGCGTGGTGCCGCTCGCTTCGCTGGTCGAGGAAGCTGTGGCCGCTGCCGCCGTGATCGCGGCAATGCCGCCAGTCGCGGTGATCGCCAACAAGGAAATGGTCAACGCCGCGTTCGAACTCACGCTCGATCAGGGCCTGCTGTTCGAACGCCGCGTGTTCCAGATACTGACCGCGACCGAGGACAAGGCCGAGGGCATGGCCGCGTTCATCGAAAAGCGCCCCGGCGTGTGGAAGGGGCGGTAAGCCTCCGGTGATGTTCGACGTCGCGCTAGGTATACCGCAGTGGCATGGCTCGGGGCGTCCCGAGCACCTGCTGCGAGGTGCGGAAATGGCCGCGGCGGTGATCGGCCGCCACTCGCCGCTGCATGCGCTAGAGCCGGTTCCCGGCACAGGCGTCCGTGACGAGGGTGTAAATGAGTGGGACGCCATCATGGCGTTTTTCGTTGAAGCGCAGGAGGTGCTGGGGCGTCTTGAACCGCAGCGGTTGCTCATGGCTGGCGGCGACTGTGCCGTCGATATCGTGGCGATCGATCACCTGGCGCAGCGCCACCCCGGCTTGCAAGTGGTGTGGTTCGACGCGCATCTCGATGCCAACACACCGCAGACGTCGTTTAGTGGCAGCTTCCACGGCATGCCTGTGGCCGCGCTGTTTGGCGAAGCACCCGCGCCAATGCAGCGCAGGCTTGGGGCGCCGCTGGATCCGGCGCGGTTCTTCTACTGCGGTGAACGCGTGGCTGACCCTGCCGAAGCCGTGTTTCGTGAGCAGCGGGGTCTGCGTTCGTTCGATATCGAGCACCTGCCGGAGGGAACCCCGGTCCACATTCATTTCGATCTTGATGTGCTTGATCCGCTCGCATTTCCGCATCTAGCTTTTCCTGAGCCGGGGGGACTTGCGATAGATAACGCCATCACTCTGATCCGGAAGATTGCCCGTCGCTGCGACGTCGTCGGGTTCACGCTGACCGAATTTGCGCCCGCCGATGATCAGGCGGCGCGAGACGGAGCGAATGTACTTGCCGCAATTGTCGCTGCGGCGTGCGAAGGAAAAGCATCATGAGCAAGATCGCATTTATCGGGCTCGGCAACATGGGCGGGGGCATGGCTGCGAATTTGGTCAAGGCGGGGCATGATGTGCACGCCTTCGATCTCGCCGAAGCGGCGCTGGCGCGCGCGAAGGAAAGCGGCTGCACCACCTACACTTCAGTGCAGGAAGCGGTGCAAGGTGCCGATGCGGTCGTCTCGATGCTGCCAAACGGCGCGATTGTGAAAGCGGTCTACAGCGCAGACGTGATCGGCCATGCGCCGACCTCGGCGCTGCTGCTCGATTGCTCGACCATCGACGTCGCGACTGCGCGCGAAGTGGGAAGCCAAGCGGCGGCGGCAGGCTATGCCATGGTCGATGCGCCGGTTTCGGGCGGCATCGCGGCGGCAAACGGCGGTACGCTGACTTTCATGGTCGGCGGCAGCGCGGACGCCTTCGCGCGCGGCGAGCCGATTCTGGGGGCGATGGGCAAGGCGGTGATCCATGCGGGCGAGAGCGGCGCCGGGCAGGCGGCCAAGATCTGCAACAACATGCTGCTCGGCGCCTCGATGGTCGCGACGTGCGAGACCTTTGCCATGGCGGAAAAGCTGGGGCTCGATCTCCAGACCTTCTTCGACATTTCGTCCAAGGCCTCGGGCCAGTGCTGGTCGATGACGAGCTATTGCCCGGTGCCTGGCGTCGGTCCGCAGACCCCGGCGGACAATGGCTATCAGGGCGGTTTTGCCACCGCGCTGATGCTCAAGGATCTAAAGCTGGCGATGGCGGCGGCAGCGGATGCCGGGGCCAATGTGCCGATGGGCGCGCGGGCGGAAGAGCTCTATGCGGCGTTTGTGGATGCGGGCAATGGCGGCCTCGATTTCTCGGCCATCATCAAGACGCTTTGATGCTCACCGCATGCGGCTGGCGATAATTCTGCCAATGGGGTCGTATTTGAGGGCCTGCGGCGCGAAGCTCACTGTCTCGCGCGTGGCCAGCTGGCGGCGGGCGGGGGCTTGTGCGGAACGCGTCTCAGGCACGATGCCCTTGAGGAAGTCTGCGCCGATCCGCGAGGTATAGGCGGGCTTTACCGACGGAGCATCCGCCGAAGCCAGCACCGCAAGCCGTGCATTCGGCCCGAGTGTCTTTGGGGGCCTCTGGTTGTAAATGAAGCCATCAACCGGCCAGTGTGTGGTGCCGAGCCCGCCGAGTGGAGCAAACCACACGCGTACTTTGCTCCAGTCCCCCTCGGGCGACACATCGACCGCGCGCACGTTGTCTTCCATCTGCCCGCGCCGTCCGTCGATCGGCGACCAGTTGGCGTGGCGCAGCAGCACGGTGCGACTGTCGACCACCTTGCTCACAGCGGCGACATGGCCAAGCTGCATCGCGCCATAAGGGTGGAAGCTCATCACGGCGCCGACGCGCGGGCGGCTGCCTCGGGCATATCGACCCGCGGCCTGATCCCACCAGGTATGCGCATCGCCGCGAAGCTGGATGCCCGAAACCTGGCGCGCATAGGGCACGCACTGGATATAGGGCAGGCCAAAGTCTCGACTCTCGTCGGCAGTGCTGTCGTCGATCGCCGCAGCCGGGTCCGGCGCGACCGGCCGCGCTTGGCTCATGGCCGGAAGAGCTGCCAGAATGCCCAGCATCACAAGTTTTATAGGGCCAGAGCTCATGTCCTGCTTTTTGGCTGAGGCTAGTTAAGGCCGCTCTTGCTTCCCTGGTTAACGCCGGATTAGTTGGCAGGTCAGTCAGGAGGCGGGGCTACAGACCGGCTTGCGTTCCGGCGCTGCAAGGGCCACGGGGGGCAGATGCTGCCCCAAGTCATCATTATCGGCCGTCCCAACGTCGGCAAATCGACGCTGTTCAACCGGCTCGTGGGCAAAAAGCTTGCGCTGGTGGACGATCAGCCCGGCGTCACCCGCGATCGCCGCTTCGGTGAAGCTTCGCTGCTCGGCCTTGCTTTCACCATCGTGGACACTGCCGGCTGGGAAGATCTTGACCCCACCACGCTGCCTGGCCGGATGCGCCAGCAGACCGAAGCCTCATTGGAAGGCGCGGATCTGGCGCTGTTCGTGATCGATTCGCGCGCGGGCGTCACCCCGCTCGATGAGGAAATCGCGCGCTACTTGCGCTCGAACAAGGTGCCGATCGTGCTGGTGGCCAACAAGGCCGAAGGCCGCGCGGGCGATCCGGGGTTTTATGACGCCTTCTCGCTCGGCTTCGGAGAGCCGGTCGCGCTGTCGTCCGAGCATGGCGAGGGCTTTGGCGATCTGTTCGAGGCGCTGCTACCGCATATCGAGAAGGATAAGGACGACGACGCGCTGGCCGAGGCGGAAGTGGTGGACGAGGAGGATTTCGATCCGCAGTCGATCCTCAAGCTCGCCATTGTCGGGCGGCCGAATGCGGGCAAGTCCACGCTGATCAACCGCATGCTTGGCGAAGACCGGCTGCTGACCGGGCCGGAAGCCGGTATCACGCGCGATTCCATCGCGGTCGATTGGGAATGGACCGACCCTCAAAGCGGTGATGTACGCCCGATTCGCCTGATCGACACCGCCGGCATGCGCAAGAAGGCGCAAGTCGTCGACAAGCTCGAAATCATGTCGGTCGCCGATGCGCGCCGCGCGATTGATTTCGCCGAGGTGGTCGTGCTGCTGCTCGATGCCACGCGCGGGCTGGAACATCAGGACCTCAAGATCGCCTCGCTGGTGCTTGAGGAAGGCCGCGCGCTGATGATCGCGATCAACAAGTGGGACATCGCTGAGGATCCGAGCGGCCTGTTCAACGGCATACGGGCTGCGCTGGAAGATGGATTGGCGCAAGTGCGCGGCGTGCCACTGCTCGCGGTTTCGGCGCGGACCGGCAAGGGGCTCGATCAGATGCTGAGCGCCGCCTTCGATATCCGCGCCGCATGGTCGCGCCGCGTGCCGACCTCAGCGCTCAACCGCTGGTTCGACGATGCGCTGAGCGCCAATCCGCCGCCCGCGCCGGGCGGGCGCCGGATCAAGCTGCGCTATATCACGCAGGCGCGCATCCGCCCGCCCAGCTTCGTGATGTTCGGCACTCGGCTCGATCAGCTGCCCGAGAGCTATCGCCGCTATCTGATCAACAGTATTCGGCGCGAACTGGGGTTCGATGCGGTGCCGATCCGCCTTACCTTGCGCAGCCCCAAGAACCCCTTCGCGAAGACCTGATGCCTGAAACCGCCCTCCAGATCGACCCCGCCATGCTACCCCGCAGCCTGAGCGGCGCGCTGTGGCGCGGCATCAAGGGCAAATGCCCGCGCTGCGGCGGCACGCATCTGTTCCGCAAGCTGCTCAAGCCCATCGATCGCTGCCGGATGTGCGGCCAGAACTGGTCGATCCATTCGGCCGACGATTTCCCGCCCTATATCGCGATCCTGCTGACGGGCCACCTCATGGCCCCGGTGATCATCGTGCTGGGGCAGAGCGAAGCCCTGCCGCAATGGGCAATGATGGCGATCGTGCTGGCCATTGCCCTCGCGCTCCTCGCCGCGATCCTGCAACCCGCCAAGGGCGGCGTGATTGCGCTGCAATGGTGGCTGGGGCTGCAGGGCTTTGCGGGGCACGCGGGGAAGGTTGAGGCGGGGGTTTCCTGATCCAACCCCTTTGTCCATCGGACAAAATGGGTTGGACCAAACTTTATAAAAAGTTGTTCGGCCAGATCATTGTTCGCCACATATGCGCGGTGGGGGAGCCGTCGAAGCCCAGACCTTCCTCCGGCTCGCGGAAATTGCGGGCGATCACGCCTTCGAGCTCCTCGGGCTCTACCACGGGGAAATCGTCGAAGAAGTAGGTGTCGTAGAGAGTGACTTGCCGCGCTGCCCGATACCACTCATGGCCCTTTGCAAATTCCGCATCGCGCAGCAGGTATTCGGGCACCTCGTAGTCCGCGCCGAAGAATTTTTGGTAGCTCTCGGGATAGGCATAGCCGACGCTCTCATCGGGCACATAGCGCAGCGCCTGATGGTATTTCACCGCGAAGGCCACTTCGGGATCGACATAAGGGGCGATCAGTTGCGCGCTCCAGTAGCCGTGGTCGCAGCGGATCAGGCAGCCGTTGGATATGTCGTGGAGCAGGCAGGCGAGCACGACTTTCTCCGGCAACCCCGCATCCAGCGCGCGCTTGGCGCTGACGAGGAGGTGGCGCACGGTGATATCGCCGAAGCGGCAGCGGAAGAAATCCATGAGACGCGGGCGTTCGGGCATGCGCGGCAGGGCGGGGTTGTCGCCCATCATGAACACCGTCTTGGGGTTCAGCCGTTTCAGCAGTTCGGCCTCGTTGTCGACGAAGTCGGTGCCCTTCCAGCCCACTGGCGAGGGATAGATCAGCCGTTCGCGGCCGTCCTGCGGCCAGGAGCGCGGCGTGCCTTGCAGGGGGTCGGTGGGTGCGGTCACGGGAGAGCTCCTCTGGTGGCAACGGCTAGAGCGCCGGCGCGGGCGGCTCAAGCCCGAATCCGTTCCCTGCGCGCGCGAGCGGCAACTGCGAGCGCAGCATGGCTGCAGCATTGGCGCGCAACCGGGCCGCAACTGCGGCGATTCGTCAGGGCCGGGACTCAGCACGAATGCTGCGACCGTAGCTGAACAGCCTGCCTCACGCACCCACACCGCCGAGCTTGCCGCACGCGGTTCGCCAAATCGTTTGCACAAGGTTTTCATATGGTTGCAACATATCGCCTGCCCGTCAAATCGGGCAAACCGGCCCCCGTAACCTGTACGCCGTATGAACAAGCCTGTCGTCATTTTGTCAGCAAGAACGGCTATTTAGGTCTCGTTAACGAATAGTGCGGCGACGGTTCTTTCGGCGCTGTATTGAATCAATAGTGCGCAGGAGGGACGACCATGTCGCAGATTTTCAAGTTTGATACGACAACAACGCCGATCACTATGTATGAATTGCATGACGGCATTTTTGTGCAGGATCCGATCGCAGTAAACCAAGTGCTCGCCTACAACGCGGTGACCAACACGGTGACGCTCACCAGCACCTTCGGTGCCTACATCAAGGTCCGCACGTTCGGTCCGACCGCGATCACAACCGATGACGTGTCCTATTTCGACAAGAAGAGTGTGGTCTTCACCTCGCTCGACGGCCAGGTGATCAACGATCCGACTGCGAACGAAACTGACAACGGCGTGCCCGGCGATCAGGACGGCGACGGTTCGAACGACGATTCGCTCCAGGGCGACACTGGCAAGAACGTTATCAGCGGCGGCGCTGGTGACGACCATATCGCAGGTCTTGGCAACGCCGATATCCTGCACGGCGGTTCGGGCGATGACGTCCTGCTCGGCGGTGCCGGCGGCGACGTGCTCGACGGCGGCGCAGGCAATGACGGCCTCGTTGGCGACACCGGCAACGACATTCTCGATGGCGGCAGCGGCAACGACATTCTCGACGGCGGCGATGGCAGCGACAAGCTGTTTGGCGGCGATGGCAACGACGATCTGATCGGCGGCGCTGCAGGCGACATGCTCGACGGCGGCGCAGGCAACGACGATCTCTATGGCAATCTGGGCGACGACAAGCTGATTGGCGGCGCTGGCAACGATTCGCTCAATGGCGGCGACGGCAAAGACGCTCTGTTCGGCGGTGCGGACGACGACACGCTGAACGGCAACCTTGGCAATGATCTGCTCAAGGGCGAAGACGGCAACGACACCCTGAACGGCGGCGACGGCAACGACCAGCTCAATGGCGGCGCCGGCGACGATTTGCTGAACGGCGGCGACGGGGGCGACAAGCTGATCGGCAGCAGCGGCAACGACACGCTGAACGGCAACGTGGGCAACGACAAGCTCGAGGGTGGTGACGGCAATGACACCTTGCTCGGCGGCGACGGCAACGACCAGGAAAAGGGCGGCAAGGGGGATGACACCTTCCTCGCCGGCCAGGATGCGGGCGACGATTCGTTCAGCGGCGGCAGCGGAATCGATACGGTCGATTATTCGGCGGCGAGCACGGGCATGACCATCAACACCGCCATCGGCGTCGCATATGCCACCAGCGGCAATTCGGGCACCGGCACCGACAAGCTGGACGGCATCGATCGAGTGATCGGTTCGAACTTCGACGATGTAATCATCCGCGCAGGAGCCTCCAACTGGACCGATGGCGGCGCAGGCAACGACAAGATCACCGGCGGCAAGGGTGCCGACACTCTTACCGGCGGCACCGGCAACGACACGTTCTTCTACAACACGCTCGACGATTCGCGCCCCGGCAAGGCTGACCACATCACCGACTTCACCGCAGGCAGTGACAAGATCGATCTGTCTGCGATCGATGCGATCAAGGGTAGCGGCAACGACACGTTCACGCTTGTGACAAGCGTGCCGACGCCCGGCAACGGTGCCGGCGTGGTGTGGTTCGATGTCGCTTCGCACACGCTGTTTGCCAGCGTGAACAGCGATGTGTCCGCCGAGTTCGCGATTGTGCTCGAAGGCGTCGATTCGATCTCGGTCGCTGATCTGATCCTCTGATCCTGGCCTGGTAAAAAGAAAAGGGGCGCTGCCGGAAATCCCGGCAGCGCCCCTTTTTGTTTGCCGCAGCTGCCGAGCGATCAGAGAACCTCGAAAAGCCCCGCAGCGCCCATGCCGCCGCCAACGCACATCGTGACAACGACATGCTTCGCGCCCCGGCGCTTGCCCTCGATCAGCGCGTGCATCGTGCAGCGCGCGCCGGTCATGCCATAGGGATGGCCGATCGAGATCGCGCCGCCGTTGACGTTGAGCAGCTCGTTCGGAATGCCAAGCTTGTCGCGGCAATAGAGCACTTGCACCGCAAACGCCTCGTTCAGCTCCCACAGGCCGATGTCGCCCATCTTCAGATTGAAGCGTTCGAGCAGTTTGGGGATCGCAAAGGCGGGGCCGATGCCCATCTCGTCAGGCTCGGTGCCCGCCGCCGCCATGCCGACATAGCGGCCGAGTGGGGTGAGGCCCTTGCGCGCGGCGACCGCGGCTTCCATGAGCACGACCGCAGCCGAACCGTCCGAAAGCTGGCTGGCATTGCCGGCGGTGATGATGCCGCCCTCGATCACCGGCTTTAGCCCTGCCAAGTTCTCCAGTGTGGTCGAGGGGCGGTTGCCTTCGTCCTTGGTAATCGTGACGTCGTGCATCGTGATCTCACCGGTTTCCTTGTTCTGCACGCCCATCGAAGCGTCGCAGGACACGATCTCGGCGTCGAACTTGCCAGCAGCTTGCGCAGCGGCGGTGCGCTGCTGTGATTGCAGCGCATAGTCATCGCAGGCCTCGCGGCTGATGCCATAGCGCGATCCGACGATTTCGGCAGTCTGCAGCATCGGCATGTAAACCGCCTTGTGCATCGCAATCAGCGCGCGGTCCGGGGCGACGCGCATTTCCTTTGTTTGCACCATGCTTATCGAGTCCTGCCCGCCCGCAGCGACCACATCCATGCGGTCGACGATGATCTGCTTGGCAGCGGTGGCGATGGTCATCAGGCCAGAGGAGCACTGGCGGTCCATGCTCATGCCCGAAACGGTGACAGGCAGCCCGGCGCGCAGTGCGACCTGGCGGGCGATGTTGCCAGCCTGGGTGCCCTGCTGCAGCGCCGCGCCCCACAGCACGTCGTCAACCTCGCCGCCCTCGATCCCGGCGCGCTCGACGGCGGCCTTCAGCGAAAGAGCGCCGAGCGTGGCGCCGGCGGTGGCGTTGAACGCGCCCTTGTAGGCGCGGCCGATGGGAGTGCGGGCGGCGGCAACGATAACGGCATCACGCATGATTGGTCTCCTTGGAATCGGGTTGCAGTACGGGAACTTGCTCGATTGGGTTACCGCCGAAGCGATCGCGAAGCTCGCGTTTCAGCACTTTGCCGATGGGGCTACGCGGCAATTCGTCCACCACTTCGATCTGGGCGATGCGCTGGGTTTTGCCAAGCGCGCGGTTGGCTTCAGCCATGATCGCCTGCGGATCGGCAGCGGGATCGGCAAGCACCACGACAGCGAGGGGTGTCTCGCCCCAGCGGTCGGACGGCACGCCGACCACGGCAGCCTCGCGCACCGCTGGCTGGCGTGTCAATTCGGCCTCCAAGTCGGTCGGGAAGATGTTGAACCCACCCGAAATGATCATGTCCTTCGAACGGTCCATCAGGATGAGGAACCCGTCTTCGTCGAACCGGCCAACATCGCCGTGGCGGATGTAGCGGTTTCCCTCGCCGTCGAACCAGTCCATCTCGCGCGTCTTGGCGGGCTGGCCGTGATAGCCATTCATCATGATCGGCGAGCGGCCGACAATCTCGCCCATCGCGCCCTGCGGCAGCTCATTCCCATCCTCGTCGATGATCTTGATGACATGGCCCGGGGAGGGCTGGCCCACGGTGTGGAGCTTGTCCGGGAACTTGTGCGCCACCAGTGTGGTCGTTGCGCCGCCTTCGGTGAGGCCGTAGCCTTCAACGAGCCCGCCCGGCCAGCGGGCCAGTACATCGGCCTTGAGCCAGGCGGGGAAGGGCGCGGAGGTGCAGCCCTTGAGCCGGTAGGCCGAAAGGTTGAAGCTGTCGAAGTCCGGCAGCTCCATGATCCGGCGGTATTGTACTGGCACGAGCATGGCATTGGTCACCCGCTCGCGCTGGCTGAGTTCGAGAAAACCGCGCGCATCGAACTTCTTCATCAGCACGACCTTGCCCGCCGCAGTCAGCGTGGGGAGGAAGCTGACCAGTGTGGTGTTCGAATAGAGCGGGGTCGAATTGATCGTAACGGTGTCGTCGTCATAACCCGAGATGATCGTGCGCCGGGCATATTCGTGGCGCATCTGGTGGCTCTGGACGATGCCTTTGGGCGTGCCAGTGGTGCCTGAGGAATAGATGATGTTGAACGGGTCCTCGGGCGCGGGCAGCCGCTCCTCGCCCTGTGCGCCCTCGGGTGCAATCCAGGCAGAGAAGGGCACACCCGCGTCGCTGTCGTCGAGGGCGATGCGTTGGACGTGTGCGGGGAAGGGCAGGCCTTCCAGCCCTGCGGCCATCGCGCTGTCCAGGAACAGCACCCGGCTGCCACTGTCCGCCAGCATAGCGAGCACGGTGGGGGGCGCGGCGGTCGAAGTCAGCGGCGCGGCGACTGCCCCGGCGCGCAGCGCGCCGAGGAACGCGAGTGCGGTGCTCACCGCATTACTCGCGGCAATCGCGACCGGTTCGTTGGCCATTACGCCCTCGCGCTGCAGCGCCGCTGCCACGCGGTCGAGCATGGCGTCGAGAGCGGCCCATGAAAGCCGCGTGGTCTCGTCCGCCAGCGCGATGGCCTCACCGCGCCGCGCCGCATGCGCGCGCAGGATCACGCTCAGCGGAATGAACGGTGCTTCGACGATGTCCTCGATCCGCATGGCCGACAGCGCCTTCAAGCGAAGGTTTCGCCCGCGGCAGCCTTCTTCGCCAGCAGCGGTGCGACGGGCAGGCCATGCTTCTCAAGCCCCGCCACGACGGTCGCCAGCCCGATATGGTTTGCCCAATACATCGGCCCGCCGGTCCAGGCCGGCCAGCCATAGCCGTTGAGCCACACGGTATCGATGTCTGATGCGCGCTGCGAGATGCCTTCCTCCAAGATCAGCGCGCCTTCGCTGATCATCGGATATAGCAGGCGCTCGATGATCTCGTCCTTGCCAATTTCGCGCTGCGGTTTGCCCTCCTTGGCGGCGAACTGGGCGATCAGCGCGCGGGTCTCATCTGCCGGGGTGCGCTGACGGGTGGCGTCGTAGTCATAGAAACCCTTGCCGGTCTTCTGCCCCCAGCGGCCGAGGGCGCAAAGCGCCTCGCGCAGCGTTTCGATGCGGCTGGGATCGCGGTGCCAGCCGATATCGAGCCCGGCGAGATCCGCCATCTGGAACGGGCCCATCGGGAAACCGAATTCAAGCAGCGCGTTGTCCACCTCGGCGAAATCCGCGCCTTCCATGATCAGCGCATTGGCCTGCTGCTGGCGCTTGCTGAGGATGCGGTTGCCGATGAAGCCGTCGCATACGCCAGAAACCACCGGCACTTTGCCGATCTTGACCGCGAGCGCCATCACGGTGGCGAGCACATCCTTGGCCGTCGCCGCGCCGCGCACGACTTCGAGCAGCTTCATCACATTGGCGGGCGAGAAGAAGTGCATGCCCAGCACCGCCTCGGGCCGCTTGGTGGCATGGGCGATTGCGTTCACATCCAGATAGCTGGTGTTGCTGGCAAGGATCGCGCCGGGCCTCACAATGGCGTCGAGCCGGCCGAACACGTCCTTCTTCACGTCCATGCTCTCGTAAACTGCCTCGATCACCAGATCGGCATCGGCCAGCGCGCCGAAATCGAGGCTGGGGGTGAGGCGGCCCATCGCGGCCTCGGCCAGCGCGGCGTCCATCTTGCCGCGCTTCACCGTGTTCTCATAGTTCTTGCGCATGGTTGCAACGCCGCGGTCGAGCGCTTCCTGCGTCATTTCAACGATGGTCACGGGGATGCCCGCGGTGAGAAAGTTCATCGTGATGCCGCCGCCCATCGTGCCTGCGCCGATCACGCCGACTTTGGCGATCGGCAGCAGCGCGGTGCCGGCGGGGATATCGTCGATGGTCGCGGCGAGCGCGCGGGCGGTGTCGATGTGCTCTTTGGCGCCAGAAACGGGATCAGACATGGCGTGCTCTCCTTAGAATTTTCAGGCCGTGAAGTTTTTTCAGACCGTGAAGTTTTTTCAGGCGTGACTTTGCGTCATCGCGGCATAGGCCAGCGTCTTCAGCTGGCGGCGGATCGGATAGGTCGATGAAGGCATTAGCTGGGTCATGAAAACCATGTGCAATTTTTCGACGGGGTCGACGAAGAACGCGGTGGAATGGATGCCGCCCCAGTGGAATTCGCCCTTGGTGCCCTGCACCAGCGTTTTCACGGGATCGATCACCACGCCGAATCCCAGCCCGAAGCCCACACCCGCGTTGCCCGCCTCGCTAAACAGCGAGCGCGAGAGAGTGGTGAGGTCCGCGCCGCCGGGCAGGTAATTGGCGGTCATCAGCGCCAAGGTTTTGGGCGAGATCAGCGGAATGCCGCCGGCGACAAGCGCCGCGCAGAAGCGGTGATAGTCCGCAGTGGTCGAGAGCAGCCCACCGCCGCCGCTTTCAAAGCGCGGGGTTCGCAAAGTGTTAGATTTCTCGGCCACATCCAGCAGCTTGGGCGCTTCGCCGGGCGCATAGTACCAGCTATCGGTCAGTCGGTGAGCCTTCTCCGGCGGGCAGAAAAAGCCGGTGTCCACCATGCCCAGCGGAGTGAGGATACGCTGCTGCAGGAATTCGCCCAGGCTCACCCCCGAAAGCCGCGCTACAATCACGCCTAGCACATCGGTGCCGACCGAATAGTTCCAGCCTGTGCCCGGGTCGAACTCCAGCGGCAGCTTGGCGAGCTCGGCGATGAAATGGTCGTTGCTCGGAAGCGAGGGATGCCCGTCAAGCCGAGCCTTGCGGTAGGCGGCATCGACGTTGGTGCGGTTCTGGATGCCATATGTCAGCCCCGACATGTGGGTGAGGAGGTCGACCATCCGCATCACGCTCGTGGCCGGGCGCGCCGGGGCGAACGGGGCCTCGCCGCCGCCGCCAGCATACATCCCGAGGCCCGCGAACTCCGGGAGCACGCGTGTAACGGGATCATCGAGCGCCACCTTGCCCTCTTCGAGCAACATCATGAACGCCATCGACGTCAGCGCCTTGGTCATCGAAGCGATCCGGTAGATCGCATCATCGGCCAGCGGTGTGCCGTCGGCGCGGCCATTGCCCATGGTCACGCGGTAAAACGGCCGGCCCTCGCGCGCGAGCAAGAGATCGGCGTGCGGCAGGCGGCCGGGTCCGACATAGCGCTCCTCCAGAAACGCGCCGATGCGCGCAAGCCGCGCCGGATCGAAGCCGAGGGCGGCGGGATCAGCCATATCCATCATCCGAACACCGCAACCGACTGAAGACCGCGCATTACTTCCACTCCTTCGCTGTTCCACATCCGTAAATTCTCGCTGCTGAAGCCGTCCGCCATGTGGTTCGAGGCGGTTTCGAGCAGCCACCAGCCCTCGCGCGTTTCGGGCACATCACCCAGCAGGGTCAGCGCCCAGGTGATCGAGCTGATTGGCCCCATCCGCTGCATCGCACGAGCCGAGCCGGGCGGCAGGGCATCGCCAATGCCGACGAGTTCGGCCATCGAGCTCAGTTCGCTGCGGTCCTTTAGGCGCACCCAGCGGCGGATCGTGCCCGGGGGCGATCCGCCTGCCAGATCGGCGCGGCGCATGTCCATCCGTGCGGTGAAGGCCGGGGCCATGTCGCTGTTGGTCAACCGGGGCGCTTCCTCGGGCGCGAGAAGGCCCGCAACGCGCGCAGCGGGCACGGTGCCATTGCTCTCGCGCGCAGAGCCAAACAGCCAGAGCGAGCGCTGCACCAGTGCGCCCTCGCAATAGAGCGAGGTTTCAACTTGCGAGACGCTGCGTCCTTGCCGCAGCATCACCGCCTGAGCCTCGAGGTGCTCGCCTACCGGCGCGACAAAGCCAACATGAGCGGCGCGCAGCGGAGGCAGATCGGGGAAGGTCTTGAGCGCAGCAGCATAGGCGAGCGAGGCTGCCGCGCCGCCATACATGGTTCGGCCCTGCATCCAGCCTTCAGCACCATCGAGTTTGTAGCGATCACCCTGCGGCAGGAGCCGGGCGGCAAGCGCGCCAAGGCCCATGGCGCGCTCGTCCGGCGCTATATCAACAGCACTCTGGCTATCGGCTGGCGGCAAATCCTGTCCCCTGACCTGCGGTCCGTTGCGGCCGCACGAATCTTGCTATCGCGTTCCGATTAGGTCATCGGCGGGGTTCAGGAAAGCGCTTTGCGTGAACTTCGGCTACCGAAAAATCCCCTGAAACCGGCAGATTTACTGCCTTCCCCTACGGCATCCGGGCGTTTGCAGGCCTTGCAGCAGAGGGGGCGTAGCTCTACTCTCCAACCCGTAGCCAGAGATCCCCGCACAGGGCGACGGCACGAGGGTGCAATGACAGATCAATCGATGCCGCAAGCTGCCCAACAAGCTTCCGGGGCCGCGCTGCCCGCGATCCCCGCAGGGTGGCCGGTGCGCACGCTGGACGAGGTTCGGGCGGAGCTTTGCGTGCCCGGCCAGCCGTTCGCGATCGAGACGGCGGTGATCCGGGGTGTGCCCACCAAAGTCTGGAAGAATGCCCCGCCAAGCCTGCCCGTGCTTATGGCAGCGGCCCGGCTGCATGGTGCGCGCGATTTCCTCGTCTATGGCGACGAGCGGGTGACCTTTGCCGCATTCCACCGCGCCGTGGCGGCACTAGCCGCTGCCCTCGCTGCACGGGGCGTGGCCAAGGGGGACCGCGTGGCGCTGGCCATGCGCAACTTGCCCGAATGGCCTGTGGCCTTCTTTGCCATCACCGCGCTGGGCGCGATCGCCGTGCCGCTCAACGCCTGGTGGACGGGCGAGGAACTGGCCTTCGCGCTGACCGATAGCGGTGCCGCACTGCTCATCGCCGATGCCGATCGCTGGGCGCGCATAGCTCCGCACGCCGACGAACTGCCGCTCCGGGGGACACTTGTTACCCGCGCATCAGGGTCTGCTGCAGGCACACAGCAGCTGGAAGACCTCATCGGCCCGCCGACCACCTGGCATACGCTGCCCGATGCCGATCTGCCGCCCGCCTCCGTGGCCAGCGATGATCCCGCCGGAATTTTCTACACCAGCGGCACCACCGGCAAGCCCAAGGGCGCACTGGGCACGCATCGCAATCTCACGACCAACATCGTCACCAGCGCATGGAGCGTCGCCCAATCGGCGCTGCGCCGGGGCGAGCCTGTGCCAGAGTCGAAACCGCGTGTGATCCTGCTGGCGGTGCCGCTGTTCCACGTCACCGCCTGCTCGGCCACGCTGATGGGTGCACTCGCGGCCGGCAGCATGATCGTGATGATCCACAAGTGGGATACGCGTGAGGCGATGCGGCTGATAGAGAAAGAACGCGTGACGCTGACTGGCGGCGTGCCGTTCATTGCCTGGCAGTTGATCGAGCACCCGGACCGCGGCGCGTTCGATCTCTCAAGCCTCGAGGCGATTGCCTATGGCGGCGCGCCCTCCGCGCCCGAACTGGTCTCGGCGATCTGGCAGACCTTCGGCGCGTTGCCAGGCAACGGCTGGGGAATGACCGAGACGATGGCGACCGTGACGCACCATATGGCGGAGGATTATCTCAATCGCCCCTCCAGCTGCGGCCCGCCCGCGCCCGTCGCCGCAATCGAGGTGCGCGCCGAGGACGGGGTGACGATGCTGCCGGCGGGCACCGTGGGCGAGCTTTGGGCCAGCGGGCCGATGATCGTTGCAGGTTACTGGAACCGTCCCGAGGCGACCGCGCAAACGTTTGTGAACGGCTGGGTGCGCACGGGCGATCTTGCGCAGATCGACGCGGAAGGCTTCTGCACCATCGTTGACCGCGCCAAGGACGTGATCATCCGCGGCGGCGAGAACATCTACTCGATCGAGGTCGAGAACGTGCTTTACGAGCACCCTGCCGTGACCGACGTCGCGCTCGTCGGCGTACCGCACCGCACTTTGGGTGAGGAACCCGCCGCTGTTGTCCACCTCGCGCCCGGGGCCGAGGCCAGCGAGGCTGAACTCAAGGCCTTCGTTGCCGCGCGGCTGGCCGGGTTCAAAGTGCCGGTGCGAGTGGCGTTCAGCGCCGAGACGCTGCCGCGCAATGCCAATGGCAAGATCCTGAAAGCCGAGATCCGCGCGCTGCTGGCAAAAGCGTGAGGATGGCGCATGCTGCCCGATGTGCGATGACGAACAGATAGAGGTGGGAGAGACTGCAATGACAACTGAAGCAGCGGCAGGCGAAGCAGCAGCAGGCGAGCGGCGCACCGGCGGGTGCCTCTGCGGGGCGGTGCGCTATGAAACCGCGTGGCCCCCGCTGCTGACCGGCGTGTGCCATTGCCGCCATTGCCAGCGCCAGGCGGGCACTGCGTTTTCGGTTTTGGTTGCTGTGCCGTTCGCTGCGCTGGAGCGGACGGGTGAGCTCACGACTTATGAGGATGGCAGCGATGCCGGCCGTCCGGTCCTGCGCAAGTTCTGTGGCAAGTGCGGCTCGCCCGTGTTCAGCGAAACGTCGGACGGGATGGCGCAAGGCATGATCTTCATCAAGGCTGGCACGCTGGATGAGGTGGGCGACCTTGCCCCCACAGTCCACTTCTGGACAAGCAGCGCGCAAGACTGGGTGGCGTTCCCCGAGGGCGCGCACAAGCTGGCAGCCCAATAGGTCAGCCCAGCTTGCGCAGTGGGTCCTTGCCGTCCCAGCCCACCGATGCCGCCTTGATCATGGCGAACAGGCCATCTGTGCCGCTGGCGCTTTGCAGGATCTCGACGATCGTGCCCGGGCCCGCCCCGGTGTCGACATAAAGCACATGGCCGTTCTCGCCAACTTTGCCCTCGACCAGCACCTTGGCGCCGGACTCCTCGGCAATCCGCCGCGCTTCCACGATATCGTCCGTAAGGATGCAGGTGTGATGAAGTGCCTCGCCCTCCCTGCCGCGATAGATGCTGGGCGCGTCGTTCTCTTGCCGCACGAGTTCGATCTGCATATCGCCCCAGTATGCGATCGCGATGGAAAACACGCAGTGGTAAGGCTCGCCGAGGTATTTGCCTTCGCCCAACAGGTTGTTTTCGATGAGGTAGAACGGGCCGACGCCCATGGTTTCGGTCCAGTGCCGGATCGCCGCATCGAAGT
>JBJXEK010000216.1:0-9433 GCA_046155055.1 Novosphingobium sp.
TGTCTTCGACCGTATCGTGGAGCAGCGCGGTGACGATGGTCTCCTGATCGAGCTTGAGCTCGGTCATCAGGCCCGCGACCTCGACCGGATGCGAGAAGTAGGGATCGCCCGAAGCGCGCTTTTGCGAGCCGTGCTTCTGCACGGTATAGACATAGGCACGGTTCAGCATCGCCTCGTCCGCATCGGGATCATAGGCAAGCACACGTTCGACAAGTTCGTACTGGCGGAGCATTGCGTCCATAGATGGGCCTTGCGAAGCACCCCCGACAAGGGAAATTCCCGCCGATAAGCAATTCTTTCACGCGGTTGTTGCTATCGCGAGACCGCCGCGACACGAACAGACGCGAAAATGGAGGCAGGATTGGCCGTGGACCGACGCACAGAGCTGGTGCAGGCGCTGCGTTCGGGCGAATGGCTCGATGCAGGGCGCGTGCGCGTCTATGCCGCGATGGTGCTCGTCGTCTACCTGCCGATGATGCTCAAGGTCTACCGCGAGGCGACCGGCAAAGTGGGCAGCGATTTCCTCGCGTTCTGGGGCGCGGGGCGGCTGCAACTCAGCGGCCCGGCGGCGCGGGTCTATGATCTGGTGGCGGAACACGCTGCGCAACTGCCCAGCGGCACCGGGCAGATGGTCGCCTATGTCAATCCGCCGCCCTACCTGTTCCTCACCGCGCCGCTCGGCTTGATGCCCTATGCGGTTGCGTGGATAGTATGGGCGCTGGCGGGATGGGCGATCTGGTTCTTCGTTGCACGCCGCATTTTGCCCGGCAGCGGAGCGGCGGGCGCGCTCGCCGTGCTCGCCTTCCCCGCCGCCTACCTTTCCGCCAGCCATGCGCAGAACGGCTTCATCACCGGCGCGCTGCTGATTGCCGCCGTCCTCACCCTGCGCCGCTCGCAGGTGCTTTCAGGCGCGCTGTTCGGCCTGCTGGTGATCAAGCCGCACCTGGCCCTCCTCGTGCCGTTCTGGCTCGCTGCCGGGCGCAAATGGACCGCGATCGCCGCTGCCGCCGCTTCGGCCGCGCTGGTGTGCCTCGCCTCGCTGCTGGTGTTCGGGCTCGATACCTGGCGCGCCTATCCCCAGAGCTTTCAGGTCAGCCAAACGCTCATGGCGCAGACCGGCGGCGAGTTCTTCCTGCGCATGTCCACTCCCTATTCGCTGCTGCGCGTGCTGGCTGGGCCGAACGCCGCCCTCGCCGGGCAGGCGGCGATCACGCTGTTCACCGGCGCACTGGCCTGCCTCTACTGGCGCCGCGCACCCGGCGACGAGGCGGCCGGCGCGATGCTGCTCGCAGCCACCGCGCTCGCCTCCCCGTATCTGTTCAGCTACGATCTGCCGTTCCTGGCGATGCCGGTGTTCTTCCTTGTCGGCACCGCGCAGCGCGAAGGCTGGCGGCCATGGGAGAAGCTTGCACTCGTCGCTGTGTGGGCCGCCCCGCTCGCAACGCGCGCCGCCGCGCTGCCGCTGGGGCTTAACCTGATGCCGCTACCCGCGGCCGTGCTGGTGTGGCTGGTCTGGTCGACCCGCACCCCGCAGAAGGTGCGCCCGGTTTAAACCCAGACCGCCTCGGGCGGCAGGCTCATCAGGATCGCGTCGATATTGCCGCCAGTCTTGAGGCCGAACAGCGTACCGCGGTCGTAAACGAGGTTGAATTCGGCATAGCGCCCGCGCCACGTGAGCTGCTGGAGCTTGTCGTCCTGCGTCCAGTCCATGTTCATCCGCCGCCGCACCAGCGCCGGATAGATGTTCATAAACGCATCGCCCACATCGCGGGTCAGCGCAAAGTTCGCCTCGAACGCGGCATCGTCGGCGCATTCGAGGTGATCGTAGAATATCCCGCCCACGCCGCGGTGCACCTTGCGGTGGGGAATGTAAAAGTAGTCGTCTGCCCAGGCCTTGAACTTGGGGTAATAGGCCGGATCATGCTTGTCGCAGGCGGCCTTGTAGCTTGCGTGGAAATCGGCGGTATCCTCGTCATAGGGGATCGGCGGATTGAGATCGCCGCCGCCACCGAACCACGCCTTGCGCGTGGTCAGGAAACGCGTGTTCATATGCACGGCGGGCACGTGCGGGTTGGCCATGTGCGCCACCAAGCTAATGCCCGTGGCGGTAAACGAGGGGTTTTCCGGGTCCGCGCCGTTCATCGTCTTGGCGAAATCGGCGCTGAACGTGCCGCCCACGGTGGAGACATTGACCCCGACCTTCTCGAACACCTTGCCCTTCATCAAGCCCTGAACACCGCCTCCCCCATCTGCCACCGGCTCGCCGTCATGCTCACGGTTCCAGGGCGTGAAAGTGAAGCTGGCATCGCTTCCCGCCTCGCGCTCGATCGCCTCGAATTCGTTGCAGATGCGCGTACGCAGGCTTTCGAACCATGCGCGGGCGCGGGCGGTGTGGGGGCTCCAGTCAGAAGCAGCTTCGAGTGTGGGTGCAGTGCTCATGGGGCAAGTCTTGCCAAGCCAAACGCGATCCGGCAAGGGTCGTGCATGGTTCCCGTTTCGTTCGCCCCGTTTGCCTTTGCGGCCCAAGAGTTCGCGCTCGCCCCGTCGCGCGCGCTTTATTGGGCGGAGGAGCGCGCGCTGCTGGTCGCCGATCTGCATCTCGAGAAGGCCAGCTTCTTTGCCAAGCATGGCCAGATGCTGCCGCCTTACGACAGCCGCGAGACCTTGGAGCGAATCGCCACCGCCATCCGCGAAACCGGCGCGCGGCGCGTGTTCTGCCTCGGCGACAATTTCCACGACAGCCAGGGGCCCGCGCGGCTCGAGCCTTTCGCCGCCGGTATGCTAGCCGCGCTCACGCGTGCGACCGAGTGGGTGTGGATCACCGGAAACCACGATGAAAAGGATGCAGCCGGATCAGCCGAGGGCGTGGCCGAACTCGCCGTTTCCGGCATCATGCTGCGCCACGAAGCCCAGCCGGGCGCCGCGGGACCCGAGCTTTCCGGCCACTTCCACCCCAAGCTCAGCGTCACAGCGCGCGGCCGCCGCGTCGCGCGCCCTTGCGCGGTGGCCAGCGAGCAGCGCCTGATTCTCCCGGCTTTCGGCGCGCTCACGGGCGGCATGGACGCCGCCCACCCCGCCATTCTCAAAGCCATGCAGCCCGCCCGCGCGATAGACGCGCTGGTTCCCGCCGCCGGCAAGCTCGCCCGCTTTGCTCTATGGCGCGAGGCCGCCTGAGACAGATCCCATCCCTCCTTCAGGGGGAGAGGGGAAAGCGCGCTAGTCCCCTCGCAGCTCCGGCTGAGCAGCAAGCTGCCAAGCCTTCGCATCTCTACCCGGATGGGCAGAAAGCAATCAGGGATGAAGCGCCTGGAACCAAACCCTTCACCATTCTCCAACCTTCGCGCTTTATCTGCCGCCGCATTGTGATATGAGCACCCGGGGGCGTGCGCATCCGGCGTGCACACCGAGCGCGATCGCCCTCATTTTTGAAACATCAGGAGCAAGCACTATAGCCCCCCCACCCCGGCGCATGATGGCGCCCCCAGTAAAGACCGGCCCCCGCTACAACCTTCTCATCCAGTCGCCCAAAGTGCGCGTGATCGATGAGAACGGCGAGAACTTGGGCGTCATGTACACCCGCGAGGCGATCGAGCAGGCCGCCGAAGTCGGTCTCGACCTTGTCGAGGTCTCGCCCAACGCCGATCCGCCGGTGTGCAAGTTCCTCGATGTCGGCAAATTCCGCTACGAAGCGCAGAAGAAGGCCAACCTCGCCCGCAAGAGCCAGAAGACGCAGGAGATCAAGGAGATCAAGATGCGTCCGAACATTGATGACCACGACTACGAGACGAAAATGCGCTCCGTGGTGAAGTTCATCGAGGAAGGCGACAAGGTCAAGCTCACCCTGCGTTTCCGCGGCCGCGAATTGTCGCACCAGCAGCTCGGCATGAACCTGCTGCGCAAGGTGCAGGAAGATGTCGCCGAAATCGCCAAGATCGAAGCCTTCCCCCGCATGGAAGGCCGCCAGATGCTGATGGTGCTCGCGCCGAAGTAACTGCCGCAAGCCACCTTGCTGCAACACAAAAGAAGGTGCGCCGAAAAGGCGCGCCTTTTTTTGTGCGCCTGTGCTGCGCAGCACTGGGCGGGAGCCGGCCCGCCGGTAGGTTGGCCTACCGATAAAGCGGCACTGCGGTGCCTGCGCTTGCCACGGTTCAAGCAGAAACCGCCGGACAGGAGGTTAATGCGGTTGCGGGGCATTCGGGAAGAGCGTTACCTGCGGCGGGGTAGCGTTGCCAGCAAGGCCGTATCGTAAAACTTTTGGTTGGGAGATGGGAAAATGGCGTATTTCAAAGCATTTACTGCGTTCGATATCGGCACACTCAATCTCAGCAAGCTGATCACGAATCAAACCGATTCAGCATTTTACGACAATATCAACGACATTACCGGCGACAGCAACGAGCAGGACATAGCTGCATTCCAGTATTCCGACGGGATCACCAAGACCGTCTATTTCGGCGGTGCCGGGTTCAAGTTTGCGACCGATGGCAGCGTGACCGGCGGCACGGTGCGCGCGCTGTCGCTGTTCAGCGGCGCAATCAGCGATTTCAGCAAGCCGGACTATATTCTGAACCGCCTGACCGTGAGCGCGCTCGATATCTACGCCGCCGCCAAGACCGTGAGCACGGCCGACGATCTGGCCCTGCTGACCAAGGCACTTTCGGGCGACGACAGGTTCCTGCTCTCTGAAGGCAACGACATCCTCAATGGCTTTGCCGGCAACGACGAGATTTTCGGCTTTGGCGGCAACGACATCCTCACTGGCGGCGCTGGCAACGATGTGATTTCCGGCGGGAACGGTGATGACATTCTCTTCGGCGGCACCGGCAACGACGTCTTGAAAGGGGGTGCAGGCAATGACCGCGCCGGATACATCGCCGCCACATCTGCGGTTACTGTCGATCTGCGCATCCTGACCGCGCAGAACACCGGCGGCGCGGGCAGCGATACGCTCTCCAGTATTGAGTCGGTCGGCGGCTCCAAGTTCAACGACACGATCGACGGCAACAAGGCCGGCAACGTGCTCATCGGGGGCGAAGGTAATGACAAACTCGACGGCCACGAAGGCGCGGACGGGCTTGTCGGCGGGGCGGGTCAAGACACACTGACCGGCGGCACCGGTGCCGACAATTTCCTGTTTTTCACCCCAACCGACGCATCCGGCTCGATCGTCGACACAATCACCGATTTCAGCCACGCTCAGGGCGATCACATCGTGCTGAGCAAGGGAGGGTTCACCGGCCTGACCGGCGCGGCCGGCACAGTCCTCGCTGCCGACGCGTTCTTTGCCTCGGCCAACGCAACAGCCGCGCAAGATGCCAGTGACCGGCTGATCTACAACACCACCACCGGCGCGCTCTGGTACGACGCCGACGGCACCGGAAGCGCCGCTGCCGTGCAGATCGCGCTGATCGGCACCGCAACCCATCCTGCGCTGGTTGCAGGCGACTTCCTGATCATCGCCTGATCGTCCGCACTGCCACACCGGAACTGGCGAGCCTCCCAGCGGAGCCCGCCTGTTCTGGCGATGGGATAAACTCTCGGCGCGTGATACGCTTTTTGGGGTCCGGCCAGACCGAAGACCAGGCGCCCTGCCATTCACGGGGGGACTCCCAAACCAATTTCCTACACCGCGATGGATGGCCTATGCCCTGCTTTCGGGCAGATCGGCGGGCAAGACGGAGTTTATGGGCGATTTCAACACAGCAAGCTCGGAAGCAATCGACCAAGTCGATCAATACTCCCAAACTGATCGAATGGAGTTATTGCTCAGGACCGTGTCAACCGTGTCAACCTCTCGCCTTTTCGTCGCCTGCCTTTCTGCTCCCGCCCGGGCCGGCAACCTGCTAGGCCGCCCTTGGGCCACGGGGGGAACAGACGTCACATGAATGCACGCACCGCAGCGCTGATCGCGGGGCCGCTCGGCCTGCTCGCCACGCTGATCCTTGGGCCGCCCGCAGGCATGCCCGCCACCGCATGGCATACGGCGGGGCTCGTGTGGTGGATGGCGGTGTGGTGGATGACCGAGGCGATGCCGCTTTCGGCCACCGCCATGCTCCCGTTTATCGTGCTCCCGCTCACCGGGGTGACGGATGCTAACAAAACCGCCTCGGCCTACTACTCGCCGATCATGTTCCTGTTCGTCGGCGGCGCGTTTCTGGCGCTGGCGATCGAGCGGACCGGCCTGCACCGCCGCCTCGCGCTCGCGATGCTGGCCCGCGCGGGCACCAGTCCCAAGCGCCTGCTGCTCGCCGTGATGGCCGCCACCGCCACGATCTCGATGTTTATCTCGAACACCTCGACCGCGCTCATCATGATGCCGATGGCGCTCGCCATCCTCACCTCGGGCGGCGTGAAGCCGGGCGACACCGGCGGCATGGCTGGCGCGCTGCCGATGGGCGTGGCTTTCGCGGCCACGCTCGGCGGATACGGAACGATTGTCGGCACCCCCACCAACGCCATCGCGGTAGCCTTGCTCGACCGGACGCTGGGCGTAAAGATCAGCTTCATCGAATGGTCGCTCTATGGCCTGCCAGTGGTGCTGATCGGTGTGCCGCTCGCCGCCGCAATCATCGCGCGGGTGCATGAACTGCATCGCGGCAGTTTCGATCCAGCGGCCGCCCGCAACGCCATTGAGCATTCGACGCACTGGACCGTGCCCGAACAGCGCCTCGTGCCGGTGTTTGCGCTTGCGGTGCTGGCGTGGGTCACCCTGCCGATCACCGCCGAACTGTTCCCGAAGGGCGGCCTGACTGATGGCACCATTGCCGCAATCGCCGGCCTTGTGCTGTTCGTGCTGCCCGATGGCACCGGGCGGCCGATGCTGACGTGGAAGGAAGCCAACCGCGCGCCGTGGGACGTGGTGCTGATGTTCGGCGGCGGGCTCAGCCTGGCGATGGGCATGGATGCCTCAGGTCTCAGCGATTGGCTTGGCACCGCGATGCTGCCGCTGGCGGCGGTGCCGCTGCCGGTAGTCGCGCTGGTGCTGGTCGCTTTCGTTATCGTCGTCACCGAATTTGCCAGCAACATCGCGGCGGCGAGCGGGATCATGCCGGTCGTCGCCGCGCTGTGCGGCGCGCTCAAGGCCGATCCGATCCTCCTTGCGCTTCCTGCCGCGCTGGCGGCAAGCTGGGGCTTCATGCTGCCCGCTGGCACCGGGCCCAACGCGCTCGCGTGGAGCACCGGCCACATCGCGATGCCGCGCGTGCTGCGAGCCGGACTGATGCTGGACCTTGCAGGGGCGGTGCTGATCGTCGGCGTCGTCTGGGGGATGGCCGCGCTGCTGCGCGGCGGGCTATAACAGGCGGCGACAAGGGGGAGCGATGAACGACCCGGACGACGAATTCTCAGCCTTCACCCAGGGGGCAAACCGCGTGCTCGGCTCGCCGGTGCGGCTGCTGTCGGGCACGGTTGTATACGTCGCCGTAATTTTCGTCGTCTCGACTCTGGGCTACATCGCGCATGGCTGGCCGCCAGGCGACGCGGCCTATATGGTGCTGCTAACGATTTTCTCGGTCGGCTACGGCGAAGTCCGCCCGATCGACACCACGTTCCTGCGGCTATGGACCACCGCCACGATCGTGCTCGGCTGCACTGGCATGATCGTGCTCACCGGTGCCATGGTGCAGGTGTTCACGCTGTTCCAGTTCCGCCAGCTCCTGGGGATCGACAAAATGCAGACCGATATCGAGAAGCTCAAGGATCACGCGATCATCTGCGGCCTCGGCCGGATCGGCGTGCAGCTCGCCAAGGCGCTGACCGAGGCGCGCCACCCGTTCCTGATCATCGAGCGGAGCCCTGCCAAGGCCGAGGATGCGAAAGCGCAAGGCTGGCTGGTGCTGGTGGGCGAGGCGACGCACGAGGACGTGCTGCGCGCAGCCGGGATCGAACACGCCCGCGTGCTCGCCTCGGTCCTGCCCGATGATGCCGCCAATGTGTTCATCACGCTCTCGGCGCGCAGCCTCAACGCCAATGTCCAGATCATCGCGCGCGGCGAAGCGCCGACCACCGAGCGCAAGTTGTTCCACGCTGGCGCAGACAAAGTCGTGCTGCCAACGCATATCGGCGCGGAGCGGATCGTCGAGCTGATCCTCTATCCCGCCACCGACACCGTGATTCAGGACGCCGAACACATGTCCGACGCGCGGCGCTTCCTCCACGATCTCGGCCTCGATGTCGAAGTCGTCACCGCCGTACCCAAAGGCGCGCTGACGGGCGTGAGCGTGGGTGAGGCCGAACGCCGCGGCGCGGGCGCGTTCTTCATTGTCCAGATCAACCGCGTGAGCGGCCAGTCGATCCAGCACCCGGGTGAAGACGTAAACATCGAAGTCGGCGATTCCATCGTACTGGTGGTACGCGGCACGCGGCTTTCGGCTGGTGCGATCTTCGGCATGCCAGCCACGCCGGTGAAGCAGGGACGGGCTTATCTGGGATAACGCCCCATCTCTCTCGCCGGTTCGGCCATCCGGAACTCAGTGACCAACCCGCCGATACGAAGACTTAATCCAATTTGCCTAGAAGCGGGCGGGTTGGAGATCGTCATGCGCCTGAGTTCCTTGCTGCTCATTCTGCTTAGTGTCAGCATGTCTGCTGGCGCGCAGTTGTGCCTGAAGCTGGGAGTGCAGAAGGTGCAGCCGGGCGGCGCTGCGTCGGTTGTCATGGGCTATATGACCTCGCCCTTCGTGGTCGGCGGTTAGGCACTCTATGGCCTTGGCGCGTTCGTCTGGCTCTTCGTGCTGTCGCGGATCGAGTTGAGCGCGGCCTATCCCTTTGTCGGCCTTGGCTTTATCATGACCATGCTGATCGGGGCTTTCGCGCTGGGCGAAAATGTCAATGCTACTCGGATTGCCGGAACGCTGCTGATTGCCGCCGGGTGCCTGTGTGTCGCGCGGAGCGTCGCCTGAGATGAACAGCTTCGCCCCTATCGCCGCGCTGCATGACGAGCCCAGCCTCTCGCGCATAGCGGGCACCGGCCCGCTGGTGGTGGACCTCGATCATACGCTGGTTCGCGGCGATATTGCCGTGGAGGCTATGGTGCGCATCGCGCGGAGCGGCCTTGGCGGCCTCATCGCCTTGCTCGTCGTGTGCTGCAAAGGCCGGGCGGCGGTGAAATCGTGGCTGGCCCGCCGTGCGCCGGTCGACGCTTCGGCGCTGGCCTATGATCCGGCGGTGCTGGCGCTGATCGCAGACGCTCGCGCCGCAGGCCGCTCCGTCATCCTGGCCACCGCCGCGCACTGGCGCACAGCGCACCGGGTCGCCGCCCACCTCGGACTGTTTGACCAGATCATTGCAAGTTCCGCCCGATCGAACCGCAAGGGGCTGGCCAAACTGGCGGCCATCCGCGCGCTGCTGGGTGATACGCCGTTCGACTATGTGGGCGATTCCAGCGCAGACCGCCCGATCTGGCAGACCGCCGCTGTCGCCTACACCGTGGATG
>JBJXEK010000217.1:0-4016 GCA_046155055.1 Novosphingobium sp.
GCCTCGCGCAGCGATCAGGGACAGTGATGTGACGGCAGGGATGGGAATTGATGATATGACCGGCAAACCAACGATCCGGCAGGCGTCGATCCGGCGTATGGCCGTTTCTGCCATGGTCGTGCTGGCGCTGGCGCTTGGCGGCTGCGGGATCACCAAGGGCAAGACCAAGTCGACCCCCACCGTGGGCAATCGCATTCCGATACTTTCGCGCATCGAGGCGGGGACGAAAGTCGATGCCGGCATGTCCGCGCTCGAGGTCGTGCTCCCGCCCGCCGAAGCCAACCCTGAATGGGCGCAGGCTGGGGGCACCGCTTCCAAATCCTATGGTCACCTCGCGCTCGGCGCCGCGCCGCGCAAGGCATGGAGCGCGCGGATCGCCGGTTCCACCCCGATCCACCGGCTGGCCGCCGCACCGGTCGTCGGCGGGAGCCGACTCTATGCGATGGATACCGAGGGCAAGGTGCGTGCCCTCGATGCGGCCACCGGCCGTGAGCAATGGACGCAGGCCTTCCGGCTGCCCGACAGCATGGCTTCGGTCTTTGGCGGCGGTGCGGCCTATAGCGACGGCAAAGTCTTTATCACCACCGGCCTTGGCGAAGTCGCCGCGATCGATGCGCCGAGCGGCAAGATCGTCTGGCGGGTCAAGCCTGCAGGCCCGCTGCGCGGCAGCCCCACGATCGCGTTCGGCGCGGTCTATGTGATGACGCAGGACAACCAGATCATCGCGCTGAACGAGGCCGACGGCGTGCAGCTGTGGAGCGAATCGGGTTCGGTCGCGCAGACCGGCGTGTTCGGCGTTGCAGCCGCAGCAGCCGGACAGGGCACGATCGTCGCAGGCTACAGCTCGGGCGAACTCGTTGCCTATCGCTATGAAAACGGGCGCCAGCTTTGGTCTGATGCGCTCGCGCGCACCAGCATCGCCACCTCGGTTTCCACGCTCACCGATATCGACGCCGATCCCATCATCGAGCGCGGCCGCGTTTATGCGCTGGGCCAGGGCGGGCGCCTGGCTGCCTATGAACTTGTGACCGGGCAACGCGTGTGGGAGCTCAACCTTGCGGGCATTTCGACCCCCGCAGTGGCCGGCGAGTGGATCTTCACGCTGACCGACGAGGGCAAGCTGCTATGCATCGCCAAGGGCACCGGCAAAGTGCGGTGGATCGCCCAGATGAAGGCCTATCGCAGCGTGAAGAAGAAGAAGGGCCCGATCTTCTGGACCGGACCGGTTCTGGCCGGCGATCGCCTGTGGATGGGCAATTCGCAAGGTGAAGTGGTTTCCGCCTCGGTCGTCGACGGTTCCGTCATTCGGCTTGCCAAGCTCAGCGCGCCGGTCACGCTGGCCCCGGTTGTGGCGGGCGGAGTGCTTTATGTGCTGGACGACAGCGGGCACATCACCGCGTTTCGGTGATCGGCGTACTCTCAAGTCTTGCTCCGGCATAAACGCTTTTCTTAGAGTTCGCTGTTAACGCCGCTGGTATGACAGCCCCATCACCCCGTCCTCCTAGCGACGTTTCGGCCGGCGTAGGCCTCTCCGGCCTTGTCGGGCTCGTGGTCTGGGTGATGATTTGCCGGAGCTGGGGGCCAATCGCCGAGGCGCTAGCCCTGCCGGGGCCGCACGCGCCGCTCGCCGGGCCCAATGCGGCGCTCGCGGCGATGCTGTTTTCCGGCGGACCGATGGTGCTCTGGTCACTTCTGGTCGACAAGGTGCACTTGCGCGCTTCGACCGGGATCGACTGGAAAAATCCGCGCCCGGTGCGTGAGATCATGGATATCACGATCACCAAGGTCGCCGGGCTCTGGGCGACGTGGTCGATTCTCGGCTTCCTCTATTGCCTGTGCCGCTGGTACTGGCGCGGGCAGTACCTCTTCGCAATGGACGTCATGACGGGCCTTGCCCCGCTGCTGTTCCTTGGCACGATCCCCTATGTGCTGTGGCTGGACCGGGTGCTGGTCAATCCGCGCGACGCCTCGTGGCATTTCGGTGCGATGCTGGTGGGGCGCGAGACCTACGACCGCGCCGAAGTCGCGCACCACATGCGCGCCTGGGCGGTAAAGGGCTTCTTCTGCGCTTTCATGTTCTCAATCCTGCCGGGCGGCTTCAGCAATATCGTGACGATGGATTATCACGCGGTGCTCGGTGATCCGATCGCGCTGGGAAATGCGACCGTCGAGACGATGTTCCTCGTCGACGTGCAGATCGCGATGGTGGGCTATCTGCTCACGATGAAGCCGCTCGATGCGCAGATCCGCAGCGCCAATCCTTACCTTGCGGGCTGGGTTGCGGCGCTGATCTGCTATCCGCCGTTCATCCTGATGGGCGGCGGCGGCGTGCTCGATTATCGCACCAACGGTTCGGAATGGACCTTCTGGCTACAGGGCATGCCCGTGCTGCAATGGATCTGGGCGAGCCTGCTGGTGCTGCTGACCGGCATTTACGCCTGGGCGACCGTGGCGTTCGGCCTGCGCTTCTCCAACCTCACCTATCGCGGTGTGCTGACCAATGGGCCCTATGCCTTCACGCGGCACCCGGCCTATCTATCGAAGAACACCTTCTGGTGGATTTCGACCTTGCCGTTCCTCACCACGACGCATTCCACGGTCGATGCGGTGCGCAACACGGTGATCCTCGCCCTCGTCAGCGCGGTGTATTTCTGGCGTGCGAAGACCGAGGAGAAGCATCTCCTCGCCGAGGACGCCAAGTACCGCGAGTATCACGGCTGGATGGCCGAACACGGGCTTATCACCAGCGCGCTGAACCGGCTGGGACGGGCGCTCGTTCGCGGACGGCCGCGGGTGGAGCCGCCGGAACTGGGCGGGGCGCATCCGGCGGAATAGCCGAGCAGCTTAGAGAACCTCGCCCTCGTCCGTCTCGAAAATGCGGATATTGCGGTCGTAAAGACCCAGTCCCGCGCGCTGTTCGGCCCAGACCGCCATGTGCGGGGTCTTGAAGTGCGCAGCGAGCGCTGCGCGGTCGCGCCAGCGTTCGGAAATGTGGAATAGCGTAGGATCACCGATATCGCGCGAATAGCTGTACTGGATGCAGCCATCCTCGCTCTGCGTTTCCGCGACTACCGTGCATGCCAGCGGCAATGTCGCCTCAATATGCTCCTCGGGCATGCGGAAGCTTCCCATCACGATGATCAGTTGCGCTCTCCCTAAAAACTCTTGGCTTCATAGATGGGCTCGACCGAACCGCCCCACGCGCCATGATAAAGATCGAGCAGGCGCTCCGCCGGGGTCTTGCCGGCGGTGACGATCTCGTCGAGCGGCTGGAGGTAGCCAGTCTCGTTGTCGCCCGCCTCGTTGAGCCGCGCGCGCGCCGCAAGGCCGCCGCGCGCGATAGACAGCACTTCGCCCGCAATATCGCGCAAGGTTCCGCCGCCCCCTTTGAACGAATGGGGCAAAGGCGCATCGAGGCCCAGCTTGGGCACGCTGGAACGCAGCGCTTCGCGGCCATCCATGTCCCAGTCCTTGACCAGATCCCATGCCGCATCGAGCGCGGTCTGGTCATAGAGGAGGCCGACCCATAGCGCGGGCAGCGCGCAGATCCGGTTCCATGGGCCGCCGTCGGCACCGCGCATTTCGAGGAACGACTTCAGCCGCACTTCGGGAAACGCGGTCGAAAGGTGGTCGATCCAGTCCGAGCGGGTCGGCTTCTCGCCCGGTAGCGCAGGCAGCTTGCCATCAAGGAAATCGCGGAACGACTGGCCTGCTGCGTCGATATAGCGGCCGTTCCTGAACACGAAGTACATCGGCACGTCGAGCATGTAGTCTACATAGCGCTCATAGCCAAAGCCCTCGTCGAACACGAACGGCAGCATGCCGGTGCGCGCGGGATCGGTGTCCGACCAGATGTGGCTGCGATACGACAGGAACCCGTTGGGCTTGCCCTCCAGGAACGGCGAATTGGCGAAGAGCGCGGTGGCGAGCGGCTGCAACGCCAGGCTCACGCGGAACTTCTGCACCATATCCGCCTCGCTCGAATAGTCGAGGTTGGTCTGGATGGTGCAAGTGCG
>JBJXEK010000218.1:0-5198 GCA_046155055.1 Novosphingobium sp.
GCAGCGGCCGCATTCGCACAGGCCTATGCGCACTGATTGGCGGTTTTGAGAGGCGGTACCGAACCCGCTTGCCAGGCGGCGAGCGCTCGCTTAGCCATGCCTTAACCGAGCGAGTAAGGGGATGATGAGGCATGAGCTACGAAACTATCCGCGTCGAAAATCAGGGCCCCGTCCGCCGCATCGTGCTGAACCGGCCCGAGCGCCTAAACGCATGCCCGCCCAACATGGCGGTCGAGATCGGCGATGCGCTCTATGACCTTCAAGGTGCGCGCGCGGTGCTGCTTACCGGCGAGGGCCGCGCGTTCTGTTCGGGCGCGGATCTCGCGACGACCGGCGCGCGCAGCATCAGCGGCGGCCCTGGTAGCTACAAGGCGCTCACCGAGAGCTATAACCCCGTCATTGCCAAACTTTCGCGCCTGCCAGTGCCGCTCGTCTGCGCGGTGAACGGCGTTGCTGCCGGCGTCGGCTGCTCGCTCGCGCTGATGGGCGATTTCGTGATCGCGGCCAAAAGCGCCTATTTTCTGCAGGCGTTCGTCAATATTGGGCTGGTCCCTGATGGTGGCTCGAGCTGGCTGCTCCCGCGCCTGATCGGCAAGCCGCGCGCGATGCAGATGATGATGCTGGGCGAACGCATCTCCGCCGAGAAGGCCGAAGACTGGGGCATGATCTACAAGGCGGTAGACGACGCCGCACTCGCGGACGAGGCTATGGCGCTCGCCGAACGGCTTGCCAATGGCCCGACTGTGGCGCTGGGCGTGATGCGCCAGAATGTCGCGCGGGCGCTCGAATGCGATCTGCCGGCCGCGCTGCTCGCCGAAGCCGAAGGCCAGTGGAAGGCTGGCGACAGCGCCGATGCGAAAGAGGGCATCGCGGCGTTCCTCGGCAAGCGCAAGGCCGACTTCAGGGGCCACTGAGGCGTGGTGGAAAGCTCGACGATCTGGACCATCGGCTATGAGCAGGCGACCGTGGCGGGCGTGATGGCGGCGCTTTCCGGCGCAGGCGTCCAGGTCTTGGCCGATGTGCGTGCGCTGCCGCTGTCGCGGCGACCGGGCTTTTCCAAGACCGCGCTGGCGGGCGCCGCGCGCCAATCCGGTATCGACTACCGCCACTTCAAGCCGCTCGGCACGCCCGCAGATGGCCGAGCCGCTGCACGGCGCGGCGATCATGCAGAGCTTGCGCGGATCTATGCCGGACAGCTTGAACTGCCAGAGGCGATTGCGGCCGGCGCGGTGCTGGCGGAGCTCGCGGCAACCCGCAAAGTCGCGCTGCTGTGCTATGAGCGCGCCGCGACAGAATGCCACCGCACCTTGCTGCGCGAGGCGGTGCTGCCGCGATTTACCGCGATCGATCTGCTGCCGGACGATACGGCTTAACCGCGCGCAAGTTCCTCATCAAGGAACACGGCGACATCCGCCAAATCTACATCACGCGCCAGAAAAGTCTGACCGATCCCGCGCAACAGCAGGAAGGGCAGGGTGCCCGCGTCCATTTTCTTGTCATGCAGCATGTGGGCCTTGAGCGTCTCGCCATTGCAGGTGAGGTTCAGTCCCTTGAGCGATGCTGGCAAGCCGCTCGCGGCGATATGGGCCGCAACCCGCTCGGCGTCCTGGCCGTTCATCAGCCCGGTACGCGCCGAATAGCGCGCCGCAAGCACCATGCCGAGCGCAACGCCTTCACCGTGCAGCAGGCGGTCTGAAAAGCCCGTCTCGGCCTCCAGTGCATGGCCGAAAGTGTGCCCCAGGTTGAGGAGCGCGCGCACGCCGGCGGTCTCCTTCTCGTCTGCCGCCACGATCCGCGCCTTGGCCGCGACACTGCGCGCGATGGCAAACTCGCGCGCCGCAGGATCACCCGCGAGCAGCGCCGACCCATTGGTCTCGCACCAGAAAAAGAAGTCCGGGTCGTCAATCAGTCCGTACTTCACCACTTCAGCATAGCCTGCGCGCACTTCGCGCGGCGGCAGCGTGTCGAGCGCGAGCGGATCGGCGAGCACGAGCACAGGCTGGTGGAACGCACCGACGAGGTTCTTGCCCGCCGCGGTGTTGATCGCAGTCTTGCCGCCCACGCTGGAATCGACTTGCGCGAGCAAGGTCGTCGGCAACTGGATAAACCCGCAGCCGCGCTTGACCATCGATGCGGCAAAGCCAGTGAGATCGCCAATCACGCCGCCGCCGAGCGCGATCACGCAGTCGTTGCGCTCCACGCCTTGTTCTAGCAGCCAATCGGCGGTGCGCGCGAGGCTGGCCCAGCTCTTGGTGCTTTCGCCCGCAGGCAGGACCAGCCACGCGCTGACAATCCCCTCCGCCGCCAGCGAATCCTCGACCACCGCGCGCCATGCCGCCGACACCTGTTCATCGGTCACAACCGCAACCCGGTGGCCGCGAATAAACGGGCGGCAATGTCGGCCCGCGTTGGCCAGCAGCCCGGCCTCAATGCGCACTTCATAGGGCGCTCCTGCGATATTGACCGGGATTACAGCCATGCGTCGATTGCCTTCACGATGGCGAGCGCAGTCGCCTGATGCGGCTGATTGCCGCTGGTAATGTGGATAGGTGCCTCGGCATAAGCGCCTTGCCGCTCATTGCGGAGCCGGGTGAGTATCTCGCGCGGATCGCCGGTCCGCAGCAAGGGCCGGTTGCCCTTGCGTCCTACTCGCGCGACCAGCGTATCGACATCACTGTCCAGCCACACGGCAATCGCGCGCGCCAGAATAAGGGCCCGCGTATCGGGATCGACAAAGGCACCGCCGCCCGTGGCCAACACGCCGCGCGCAGGGGCATCGCCTTCGCCGACAAGCCGCGCGATCACGCGCCGTTCGCCGCTCCGGAAATAGGCCTCGCCATACGTGGCAAAAATCTCCGGAATCGGCATATGCGCCGCGCGTTCGATTTCGTCGTCGGCATCAAGGAACGGCAGGCCGAGCAGCCCGGCCAACTTGCGCCCGACCGTGGTCTTGCCCACGCCCATCATGCCCACAAGCACGATCGGACGATCGATCCGCTGCGCAAGCCGGTTCAGCCAAGCGGATGTAGGCCAAGCGGATGAGGGGGAGGCGTGATCGTGCTCCATTGCCGCGACGCCTATACTTGGGCTAGTGCCCATGGCAAGCGCCGTGGCGGCGCCCGGCAGGGAGCAGGGGACAGGTCCCCAGGAATGCATGGCGGGAGCGCTTTGGTGAAGGCTCGAATTTTGGCAGTTGCTGCCATTTTGGCAGGGATTGCGGTACTGGTGGTGGCATGGATCATGGGCGATGCGCAGCCGACGCGCTGGATAGAAACACCGGTCGCGGTTCCGGTACAGACAGCGCCGCAAGGTTTGCCCCAAGGCTCGCCCCGGCAACCGGCCGCGAAGCAGTGACTGAAGCGATGCTCCCCCGCGCCAACCTTGGGCAAAGCCAACGCTGGGCAAGGCTGCGGCTGACCTTGTTGGTGTGCGCTGCTGTTGGCGGCCTGTCAGGGGTGGTCGCCGCGCAGGAATCGCTGCTGCCGCCCGGCTTTGAGGACAAGCCTGCCGCGCCGCCAGCGCGCAAACCGCAGCCCGCTCGCACCCCGGCAGCACCCGCTGCGGCTGCGTCGCGCGCGCCCACCGCAGCGCCTGTCCAGGTGCAGCGCCCGGCGTCTGCTGCCGCATCGCCTGCGTCGCCGTTGCCTCAGGTCCAGCCCGAATTCACCGCTGTGACGCCGGATGCTGCAGGCGCAGGTTTGGTGGCCGCTGCCAAGCCGCGCGATACACTTGCCGATATCGATCCCGCGTTGATCGACCAGCTCGTCGCCAGCGCCAAGCCCAAGGCCGATATCCCGCCGCAGGCGCAGCGCAGCCTCGCCCGGGTTGGATTTCTCGACGAGACGGATGGCGGTTTTCCCGCTCTTTCCAGCCACTACCTCAACGGTCCCTTTGTTGCCGGTCTGCTTGCGAAGTTGCAGGGTGATCTTGTTTCGCGCTGGGGCCACATCCTTTTGCGCCGTGCGCTGGTAAGCCGGCTTGATACCCCTGTCAGTCTGAACGGCGCCGATTGGGCGGCGCTGCGCGCGCAGGCCCTGCTGCGCATGGGTGAGGCGGATGCCGCGCGCGCGCTGGTGCAGGAAGTCGACAACGGGTTCTACACGCCTAGCCTGGAAGACGCGGCGATGGGCAGCTTTCTTGCGGCCGCCGATCCGGTCGGACTGTGCCCGGTCACCGCGCTCACTGCGGCGGGCCGCCCGGGCTGGGACTGGGAGCTGACCCGGGCGATTTGCACCGCATTCACGGGCGGCGAGGGCGCGCCCGCGCTGGCCGTGCTCGACCGGGCGATGCGGCGGGGCACCGCGCCGAAGATCGATATCCTGCTCGCGCAGAAGTTTGCCGGCGCGGCCTCGCAGGGGCACCGCGCCGTCACGATCGAATGGACTGGGGTCGACAGCCTTACCCCGTGGCGTACCGGACTCGCCCTCGCGACCGGGCTGCAGCCGCCCGAAGCGCTGCGCAAGCAGGCGGGCGCGGCTTATACCGTCCTTGCCGCGCGCGCGCCGATGCTACCGCTGAGCGCACGGGCTGAAGCGGCGGATATTGCGGCGGAGCGCGGCGTGCTGTCGTCGGCCGCGATGGTTGATCTCTACAGCGAGATCCACGAACTGGGCGAACCTGATCCCACATGGGGCCCGCTCAGCGATGCCTTGCGCAGCGCCTATCTGGCGCAGGAGGTCTCCGATCGGCTCACTGCGATCCGCGGCCTGTGGGGCGATGCGAGCGATCCGGACCGCGCGTATTCTCGGCTTGTGCTCACAGCCTATGCCGCCGCGCGCATCAAGCCCGATGCCGCGCTGGCGGCAGACGCCAAAGGGCTGATCGCCGCGATGCTCACCGCCGGGCTCGACCAGAACGCGGTACGCTGGGCCCCGGTCGTGCCGCTGGGGAGCGAGGCCTGGGGCCTGATTGCGCTGGCCGCGCCGGCCAAGCTGGCGGCCGTGAGCAGCGATACGCTCGGCCGCTTCAAGTCCGACGACAGCAGCACCAAGGGCCTGCGCTCTCGCTTCCTGCTCGCTGGCCTGATGGGGCTTGGCCGGGTCGATCAGGCGACCGCGCGCGGGTTTGCTGAAGCGCTGCAGCTCGATCTCGCACGCCAGACCCGCTGGACACAGGCGATCGATGCGGCAGCGGCATCGGAGAACCCGGTCCTAGTCGCCCTGCTGGCTGGTTTTGGCATGCAGGGTAGCAGCTGGGAC
>JBJXEK010000219.1:0-2963 GCA_046155055.1 Novosphingobium sp.
ACCAGATCTGGTGCGCGGGGGTTTCCATGCCCGTTTCGGCGATGTGGTCGGCGTGGTTGAGCCCGATCGCCATGATCTTGCCGGGGCGCGGCACGGGGGCGAGCAGGCGGACCGAGGCAAGATCGAGCGCGCCCTCGCGGGCCGTGGCAGCCGCTTCCACCGCGTTTTTCAGTGCGTCCCAATGGCCGATCAAGGTCAGCATATCCGGCGCCAGTGCGCCCAGCGGCACGATTGTCGCCTCGTCCACAACCACGCCTGGTTGGGGGGCGCCGCCGCCGGTGAAAGTCGCAAGTTTCATCGGATTCTCCTGTGCCGGGCCGTGATGAAGTGTCATCGGCCATCCCAACTTGCGCCGCAAGAGCCGGGCACGGCGTGAAACACCGGGACAGCGGCAATCCGCGCTGTTGGCGAAAGGCGGCGCAAGTGCCAAAAGCGCATCATGGCAACCCAGTCTCACGTTACGACTTTGGCCGAACTGGCGCAGGTGGCCGGCGTTTCGGTCGCCACGGTCTCGCGCGCCCTTGCCGGAAACCCGGTAATTGCCGAGGCGACCCGCACCCGCATCGCGGCGCTGGCGCGCGAACATGGCTTCCGGCTCAACCAGGCGGCGCGCAACTTGCGGCTGAAGCGCACCGGCGCCATCGGCGTGGTGCTTCCCCTGGGGCACGAGGCGGAGCAGCACCTGTCCGATCCATTTTTCATGAGTCTGCTCGGCCCGCTGGCCGATGCCATCTCCGATCGCGGGCAGGATCTGCTGCTCACGCGGGTCATCCCGCAGGATGACGAATGGCTCGATGATATCGTTGACGCCGGGCGGGTCGACGGGGTGATCGTGATCGGCCAATCGAATCAGATGGAGACAATCGAACGCGTCGCGGCGCGCTACCGGCCGATGATCGTTTGGGGGGCAGACCGAAAAGGTTCGGCGCAGATCACCGTCGGCTCGGACAATGTTGCGGGCGGACGCATGGCGGCGGAGCATCTGCTCGCGCAGGGGCGCAAGCGGCTGGCCTTTTTCGGCAACACCGAAGTGCCCGAATTCGCCGCGCGCTTTGCCGGGTTCGAGCAGGCCTTGCGGGCGGCGGGCAGCGAGGCGGCCACTCTGCTGCCGGTGCATCTCACTGGCGAGGCTTCGTACCGCGCGATCGAGGACTATCTCGCCGGCCACCCCTCGCCCGATGGCATTGTCGCCGCGTCCGACGTGATCGCGATGAGCGCGCTTCGGGCGCTCGCCGCGCATGGCAAGCGCGTGCCGCAGGATGTCGGCGTGGTGGGTTACGACGACGTGCTGATCGCCATGTACACGACGCCCTCGCTGACCACGATCCGGCAGGATGTGGCGACGGGCGCACAGACGATGGTCGATCTGCTGTTCCGCCGCATCGATGGCGAAGACGTCGGCCCGGTCGTCATGCCGCCTGAGTTGATCCTGCGCGATTCGGCTTAGAGTCTGTGCCGTAGGTGCTGAAGGCGGCACCAGCCCGCTCCCCCGCCCGGCCACCCACGACAGCATCCTGAATGGGTGGCCGGGCGGGGGAGCGGGCTGGTACCGCAACTCTAGACTGCAGATTTAACCCGCATCGTTGCCGCCGCCGCTGCCAGCATCATCACGCCGCCAAGCATCAACACATGGCGCGGATCGCCGCCGAGCAGCGGGTGATATGTGAGCCACACGAACAAGATCTCGATCATCATCGGGATCACGATGAACATGTTGAAGATGCCCATATAAACCCCGGTGCGCTGCGGCGGGATGGCACCGGCCAGCATCAGATAGGGGTTGCCCATCAAACTGCCCCAGCCCACGCCGATGCCGACCATCGCCACGATCAGCAGCGGGATCGCGCCGGTCGATGCGATGGTCAGCATGGCGAGGCCCGAGGCCACCATGGCCACCGCGTGGATGCGCTTCGCGCCGAACCGCCGCGCCAGCGGGATCATCGCAAAGGCTGAAATGCAGGCGATGAAGTTGTAGAACGCGCCGAGCTGGCCATTGAGCAGGCCCGCATCGCGAAAGCCGGTGCTCGCCGGATCGCTCGTGCCGAACACGCTGCGCGCCAATGCGAGCACGACATATTGCCAGTAGCAGAACATGCCGAACCACTGGAACAACATGGCGAGGGCGAGTTGCCGCATCGCGGCGGGCATTTCGCGCATGGCATCACCCAGATCCGTGAAAGTCGCGCCGACGGACATCGGCGTGGCAGCTATCGCGGCGTCTTCCTCCGCCGTCAGCGGTAGTTCGGGCACGCGCCACACCGACCAGAGAATGGTGGTGATCGAGAGCACCGCGCCGATCACGAAGCTGATTCGCGTGATCTCGGGAATGCCGTTCGAATCCAGGAGGTCCTTGTTCACGCCCCACCACACGAGGATCGAGGGCGAGAGGTACGAGAGCGTCTGCGCTAGCCCCGTGAACGCGCTTTGCGTCAGGAAACCGAGCGGGCGCTGCTGCTCGTCGAGCCGGTCGCTGACATAGGCGCGGTAAGGCTCCATCGTCACGTTGTTGGCCGCATCGAGCACCCACAGCAGGCTGGCGGCCACCCACAGTGCGCGGCTGTAGGGCATCGCGAACAAGCACAGGCTGCAAAGCACCGCACCCACCAGAAAGTAGGGCGTACGCCGCCCGAGCGGGGAGCGCGTGCGGTCGCTCATCGCGCCGATCAGCGGCTGGATGATGAGGCCGGTCATCGGCCCCGCCAGCCACAGCAGCGGCATCGCGCCCTCGTCCGCGCCGAGGTAGCTGTAGATCGGCCCCATATTGCTCTGCTGCAGCCCGAAGCTGAACTGCAAACCTAGAAAACCGAGGTTCATCTGCAGGATGCGGGCCAAGGACAGGTGCGGCTTTATGCCTGAGTTACTGGGGGCCTGGCGGGTCACGATGTTCTCCCAAGAAGGCAGGCTTACGCTGCGCTGTGGTCTGGATACAACAGTTTCCAGAATCCGCAAACGTTTGCAATTTT
>JBJXEK010000220.1:0-3671 GCA_046155055.1 Novosphingobium sp.
TCGCGCATCCGATGAAGAAGCTGCCCACGCGCACCGAACAGGTGCTTGGCGTGGTCGAGTTCGATGGCTCCGGCAAACCGTGGCTCGCCCCTGTGGACAAACGTGTGCGTAACGCTGTGCCTATCTCTGATTTGGGCGGGGCAGCGGAGGGGCAGCTGGTCCTGGGCGAGCCTATCAGCAAATCGCCGCGCGCGGGCCTGAAAGTCACCGAAGTGCTAGGCGATCCGCTCGCGCCGCGCGCGTTCAGCCTGATCGCGATCCACAAGCACGGGCTGCCCTTCGTGTTCCCGCAAGCCGCGCTCGACGAAGCGGCAGTGGCCGCGCGCATGGCGCTCTCGGAGGAGAAGCGCGAGGATTTGCGCGCGCTGCCAATCGTGGCAATCGATCCGGCCGATGCGCGCGATCATGATGACGCGATCTGGGCGGAGTCAGACGGTGAGGGCGGCTTCCGCGCCGTTGTCGCGATTGCAGATGTGAGTTTCTATGTGCGGCCCGGCGGCGCAGTTGACCGCGAGGCGAGGAAGCGCGGCAATTCGGCCTATTTCCCTGACCGAGTGGTGCCGATGCTGCCCGAAGTACTGAGCGCAGATGTGTGCTCGCTCAAAGTCGGCGCGGACCGGGCAGCGATGGCCTGCCACATGACTATCGATGCGGGCGGGCGAATCACCGCCTGGCGATTTACCCGCGCGCTGGTGCGGATTGCGGAGGTGATCGCTTATGAGGAGGCGCAGCGGCGGATCAATGCGGGCGAAGCTGCGCCGCACCTGATGAACCTGTGGGCGGCATGGCGCTTGCTTGAGAAGGCGCGGGATGCGCGTGATCCGCTGGCGCTGGAGCTGCCAGAGCGGCGCGTGGTGCTGGACGGCGCGGGCAAGATCGCCGAGATCGCCATTCGCGAGCGGCTCGATGCGCACCGCGTCGTCGAGGACTTCATGATCGCGGCGAATGTCGCGGCGGCCAAGGCGCTGGAAGCCAAAGTCGCGCCGGTGGTCTACCGCATTCACGAGCCGCCAAGCCGCGAGAAGCTGATCGCGCTCAAGGACTATCTCGCCACCTTTGGGCGCAAGCTGGCGATGGGGCAGGTGATCACGCCGGGGCTGTTCAACCGCATGCTGAAGGACGTGACCGACGAAGCCGAGAAGGCACTCGTTATGGAAGCGGTACTGCGCAGCCAGACGCAGGCCTATTACGGGCCGCGCAATGCGGGGCATTTCGGGCTGGCACTGGGCAGCTATGCGCATTTCACTTCGCCGATCCGGCGCTATTCGGACCTGCTGGTCCACCGCGCATTGGTCGATGGCTGGCATCTGGAGCAGCCGCGTCCCGAATCGAGCGAGATCGCACCGACCTCGGGTCTTGCCGAGCGGGACCGCGCCAATCTCACCCAGATCAGCGAGGCGATCAGCATGACCGAGCGCCGTGCGATGGAGGCAGAGCGCGATACGATCGACCGCTATGTCGCGGCGTGGCTTTCGGCCCGCGTGGGCGAAGTCTTTGATACGCGCGTAACGGGCGTGCAGAAGTTCGGCCTGTTTGCCACGATCATCGGGCTCGGCGGAGATGGGCTGGTGCCGATCTCGACCTTGGGTTCCGAGCGCTTTGGCTATGACGAGAAGCGCCAAGCGCTGGTCGGCGAGCAGAGCGGCGACACGTTTGCGATGGGCATGATGCTGAAGCTGCGATTGGCCGAGGCCAACCCGCTGACCGGCGCGCTGAAGTTCGAGCCGGTGGAGATGGAGCCGGGCGCCGGGCGGATCGAACGGCGCGGAGGCAGAAACGAGGGCTTTGCCAAGCGCGGTGGTCACACGGTTGGTCCGCGCGGACGGCCGGGGAATATCCGGCATCAGGGGCGACGGAAGTAGAGTTCTCCGGCCCAGTTAGCTGGACGAGTCAGCTGAACGAATCGATACCGCCTTCGTCGATTGTGCCGGGCACGATCATCAGGACGCAGGGCAACTGGCCAAGGTGAGAGGTGAAGTGGGTGATCAGCGGGCCGGGGTTGCCCTCGGTCGCCGCGCCCAGCACGAGTGCCGAGACTTCGGGATGCTCGCCCAGGTAATCGCGCACGACTTGCGGGCCGTTGCCGGTCTGAACCGCGATCCTTGGAAGAAGGCCGGATTCGCTGGTAACGCTGTTGGCAGCAGCGATGGCGAACTGTTCGGCGCGTTCGCGGGCTTCGTCCTCGATCGTGGCCTGGATGCTGCCGAAGACAACGAACTCCTGCTTTGGCACTAGCGCGAGGATGTGGACCGTGCCGCCGGTCCTGACCGCTCGCCGCGCCGCGAAACGCAGGGCTCGGCTCGCCTCCTCGGTATCGTCCATGATTACCAGGTAAACGCGCTGCCGCTTGTCGGCGTCTGCATGCCGCGCGGTGTCGGAATCGGTCCTGACGTCTTCCATGCCTGCCCCCTGCGATCCGCCCATCGGCCTTTGTGGTATCGGGCCACGCTATACGGCTGTGTCATGCGTATTCGCCTAATTCGTATGCGAGGCAAGCGCCAAGCCACTTGACCCGCCAACCTGAGGTGGCGAAATGGCGCTGCACGTGCCAGAGCGCTCGGGCAGGGCGGCGCGCCGGTCGCCTTGCGCGTGTGCCCGATACTCTAACGGAAAAGAGCTGCCCATGCCGACCCAGATCAAGATGCCCGCGCTTTCGCCCACCATGGAGGAAGGCACGCTGGCCAAGTGGCTGGTCAAAGTGGGCGACAAGGTTTCCTCCGGCGACATCATGGCCGAGATCGAGACCGACAAGGCGACGATGGAGTTCGAGGCAGTTGACGAAGGAACCGTGGTTTCGATCTCCGTTGCCGAGGGCACCGAGGGCGTGAAGGTCGGCACCGTAATTGCGACGATTGCGGGCGATGACGACGATGATGCGGCGCCGGCGCCTGTCGCCGCGCCCGCTGCGGCGGCTCCCGTCGCCGCACAAGTCGCCGCTCCTGAGCCGGTCGCTGCCGCGCCTGCGCCGGTTTCAGCTGCTGCGCTTGCTGCTCCTGCGGGCGAACGTGTTGTCGCCAGCCCGCTGGCACGGCGCATTGCGGGCGAGAAGGGTATCGACCTTTCCGCTGTGCAGGGCAGCGGCCCGCATGGGCGGATCATCAAGGCGGACCTCGATAGCGCGGTGCCGGTAGCTCCGGTTCAGGCCGTCGCACCGGCCCTTGTGGCTGCACCGGCCCCGGTTGCAGTGTCTGTCGCCGCACCGGCTGCGCCGTTCAGCACCGACATTCCGCACGAGGCGGTCAAGCTTTCCTCAATGCGCAAGACGATCGCGCGCCGTCTGACCGAAGCCAAGGCGACCGTGCCGCACTACTACCTCACCGTTGATATCAGCCTGGATAGACTGCTCAAGTTGCGTGCAGAGCTGAATGCCGCGCTGGCCGGGCAGGGCGTGAAGCTTTCGGTCAACGATCTGCTGATCAAGGCGCTGGGCAAGGCGTTGATCCTCGCACCCGATGCCAACGTGAGCTTCGCGGGCGATACGCTGATCCGCTATTCGCGGGCAGACGTTGCCGTGGCGGTCTCGATTCCCGGCGGGCTCATCACGCCGATTGTGACCGGCGCGGACGTCAAGTCCATTTCCGCAATCCAGAAGGATATGGCCGATCTGGCCGCGCGGGCGAAGGCGGGCAAGCTGGCACCGCATGAATATCAGGGCGGTACCGCCAGCCTTT
>JBJXEK010000221.1:0-9679 GCA_046155055.1 Novosphingobium sp.
GTGCGGTGCTGTTCGACCAGTCGCACCACATGGTGAACCTCTACATTCGCGGCAAGGACGCGGGGAAGCTGCTTTCGGACACGATGATCAACAGCTCGAAGGGCTGGTCAGTCAACAAAGCCAAGCAGTATGTGCCGACAACACCCTATGGTCACGTGATCGGCGACGGCATAATCTTCTGGGAAGAAGAGGAAAGCTTCACCTACGTCGGCCGCGCTCCGGCTTCGAACTGGCTCCGCTATCACGGCGCAACAGGCGGCTACGATGTCGAGATCGAGCTCGATGACCGCTCGCCGATGCGCCCGATGGGCCGGCCCGTGACTCGCAAGGAATGGCGCTTCCAGATCCAGGGGCCGCAGGCGTGGAACGTGATCGAAAAGCTGCACGGCGGGCCGCTGGAGCAGCTCAAGTTTTTCAACATGAGCACCATGAACATCGCAGGGCACACTGTGCGCACGCTGCGCCACGGCATGTCCGGCGCACCGGGCCTCGAAATCTGGGGGCCTTACGCGGAGCAGGAAGAAATCCGCGCCGCGATCCTGGAAGCGGGCAAGGAATTTGGACTGATCGCTTGCGGCAGCCGCGCCTATCCTTCCAACACGCTGGAATCGGGCTGGATTCCCTCGCCGCTGCCGGCAATCTATACCGGCGAGAAGCTGAAAGGCTTCCGCGAGTGGCTCGGCGCCGACAGCTATGAGGCGACCGGTTCGATCGGCGGCTCGTTTGTGGGTGAGAGCATCGATGACTATTATCTCAACCCCTGGGAGCTGGGCTACGGTCCGTTCGTCAAGTTCGATCACGAGTTCCATGGCCGCGAGGCGCTGGAGAAGCTCGACCCGGCCGCGCAGCGCAAGAAGGTAACGCTGGCCTGGAACCCCGAGGACATGGCGAAGATCACCGCTTCGCTGTTCAATCCGGACGGCGACCAGTACAAATTCTTCGATGTGCCGCTCGCGAACTATGCCTCGTCCAACTACGACCGCGTGGTCGATGCAGGCGGCAAGACCGTCGGCGTCTCGATGTTCACCGGCTACTCGTACAACGAAAAGCAGGCGCTGAGCCTTGCCACCGTTGATCCCGAGATCCCGGTCGGCAGCGAAGTGCGCGTGGTCTGGGGCGAACCGGATGGTGGCACAAGGAAGACCACAGTCGAGCCGCACAAGCAGATCGAAGTGCGCGCGATCGTCTCCTCGGTGCCTTACAGCCGCGTGGCGCGTGAAAACTACGCCGAAGGCTGGCGCACCGGCCGCTGAGGCAACATGCCCCTCCTCCAGCGCGGGGAGGGGCTACCATCCCTGCAAGGATCACTCCATGGCCACCCCGCTGATCCACCCCAACTGGGACAATCCGCCGCTTGGCATTACCGATGGCTTCAGCCTTGAGATGACCGCGAAGGATGAGGCTTCGCTGCGCGAGGCTGCGCCGCTGATCCCTGCCGATACCCCGATTGCCGTGACGTTCCTGCCCGGCGAAGATGTGGCTGCGCGGGTCAAGGCGACCGTCGCGGTGCGCCAGCTTGGGTTTGAGCCGATGCCGCATTTCTCGGCGCGGCGGATCACCTCGGAAGACGACTTCGAGGCCTACCTCAAAGCTGTGGTCGAGCAGGCAGGGGTGAGCCGTGCCTTCATCGTCGCAGGCGATCCGCCTGCGCCGGTCGGCCCCTATTTCGATACTTCGGCACTCATCGCAACGGGCGCGTTCGAGCGTAGCGGGATCAAGGCGATCGGCATCGGCGGGCACCCGGACGGGCATCCCAACATGAACGAGCAGCAGTGTTGGGACGTGCTGATCCAGAAGGTGGCGGAGATCGAGGCGCGGGGCATGGCGCCGCTGATCGTCACGCAGTTCGGGTTCGATCCGGATGCATTTCTGGCGTGGCTGCTCAAGCTGCGCGCGCTCGGCATCAATGCACCGGTGCGGATAGGTGTGCCGGGGCCTGCGGGGATCAAGCGCCTGCTATCGTTCGCAGCGCGCTGCGGCGTCGGCGCATCGACCTCCGTGCTGCGCAAATACGGCATTTCGGTCACCAACCTGCTCGGCAGCGCCGGGCCGGACAAGCTGGTCGATGCCTTTGCCAAGGGGCTCGGGCCGCAGCATGGCCGGGTGCGGCTGCACTTCTATCCCTTCGGCGGCATGGTCAAAACGCTGGAGTGGGTGCGCGGCTATAACGCGAAGCACGGGCTTTCCGCATGACCGACTACGTGCTCGTCCATGGGGCGTGGGGCGGCAGCTGGGCTTATGACCGGCTTGCAGGCGATCTGCGTGCCGCGGGCCACCGTGTGGTTGTGGCAGAGCTGACCGGGCTTGGCACACGCCAAGCCGAGCTTCACCCCGGCATCACGCTGACCACGCATATCGACGATGTGGTGAACCAGATCGGCGCCGCCGGGTTCGACCGGTTCGTCCTCGCGGGCCATTCCTATGGCGGCATGATCGTTACGGGCGTGGCTACGCGGCTGGGCGCGCGGATCGATGCACTGGTCTATATCGACGCGTTCCTGCCGCTTGACGGCCAGTCACTTTGGGATCTCACGGGCGAGTTTGAGCACAACCACTATATCGGCAGCCAGAAACACTCCCCCGGCGCGGTCGCCCCGTTGCCCGGGCTGGAAGCGCCGATCCTCTCGCCGCATCCCTTGCTGACGCTGCTCGAAGCCGTGCGCTTTACCGGCGAGGAGGCCAAAGTGGGCCGCCGGGTCTATGTCTTCGCCGCGCAGTGGGAGCCGACCCCGTTTCGCCGGTTCATCCCGCGCGTGACCACTGAGCCGGGATGGGAGTACCACGAGACGGCGGCCAGCCACTTTGTGCAAGGCGACCAGCCGGAGCAGTTGCTGGCGATCATGTTGGGCTGCTCGGGCTAAATCAGAAATCCGCCTTGTGCGATTTGAGGTTCGCATTCGCAGCCTTGCGATATGGCATGGCAAAAGTCGGCTTTTTTTGAATTGTAACCCGATCCGCATTCTCACCGAACCTGTGAGAACCCGCGCGCATTGGCGCGGCGATCGGGAGTATCGGTATGGCAGGCTCACATTATCGGCGTCTCGCAGCAGCGCTTCTGGCATTCGCCGTGCCGGCTGTGGCCTTGATCCCTGCGGCTACCCAGGCCGCGGTTGCGGGCTCGGTTGCTCCGGTGAACGTCGATCAGACCGGCCTCGCCTTGCGCGGATTTGATCCGGTTGCCTATTTCGAGACCGGTCAGCCGACCGAAGGCGTTGCCGCCATCACGGCGACGGTGGACGGCGTCCGCTATCTCTTCGCGACCAATGCGCATCGACAGGCATTTGTTGCCGATCCAGCGAAGTATCTCCCCCAGTTCGGCGGCTTTTGCGCCATCGGCACGTCGTATGGCGAGAAGGTTGATGCCGATCCCCAGACGGGCCGGGTCGTCAACGGTAAGCTTTACCTGAACTTCAGCCCCACAGTGCAGGCCCTGTTCGACAAGGATGTGGCGGGTACGATTTCCCGGGCGGAAGAGAACTGGCCCACAGTGAAAGGGAAACAAACGACCGAATAGGCTGGATCGGCTGTTCGGGGTTGCCACATTCGCCTCAATGCTTGCCTGATACCTCTGCATTCGCCGCCAGCGCCGCATCCAGCGCGGCCGTATCGCTGAGCACCCAGATTTCGCGAATGCGCCCCCCATCGAACTGGAACAGCGCTGCTCCGGCCCAAGCTACGCTCAGTCCAGACGGCTGATAGCTTCGGAACGGCCCGACGTGCGTGCCGGAAAACTGCATCTTGGCAAAGGCCTGGGCCTCTTCCGAAACGCATGCAAGGATTGCGCAAGTGTAGCCGGACATGGCGGTACGCACCATAGTGACGATCTGCCAGAAGGCATCCCGGCCGACAATCGCCGGGCCGAGCGAGCCTTGGAACCGGAAATCGTCGGTAACCAACGCATCGAGCGCCAACCGGTCGCCGGTGTTCCAGACCCTGTCGTAGAAGCTGCTGACGAGGGGATGGACTGTCATGGCTTTCTCCGCTTCGCTTCCTGTGCCTGATCAGCCCCAGATCGGAGGGCGGCGGTCTGCCCACGGTGCCGCCGCCTCAAGCTGCATGGCCAGCGCGAGCAGCCCGGCCTCATCGCCAAACCGGCCGGCAAACTGGACGCCCACGGGCAGGCCCGCTGCATTCCAGTGCAGCGGCAGGCTGATCGCTGGCTGGCCGGTCGCATTCTGGAGCGGGGTGAAGGGCGTGTAGTCGAGCACAGGCGCATAAGCGGCCATCGGATCGGTGGTGCCGAAATTCATCGTGCCGATCGGCATCGGCGGGCCGCCCAGCGTAGGCGTCAGCCACATGTCATAAGTCTGTTGCCATGCCGCCAGATCGCGCCCGGCGCGCTGAAATGCGAGATGCGCAGCCATATATTGCGCGGCGCTCACTTGCTGGCCCATCCGGTAGAGCCCGAGCGTCAGTCCTTCGAGATGATCGAGATCCGCGTTGCCGCCATGCTGTGCGATCAGGGCATCAATCTGCATCGCCAGGCCGCCCGCCCAGATCGTGAAAAACGGTATGGTCATCGCTTCGGGCGAAATGGCGGGCTTGGCTTCTTCAAGATGGTGGCCCAGCGCAGTGCAAAGCGCGGCCGCCGCATCGACCGCAGCGAGGCAATCAGGATGAAGCGGTCGCCCGTCCATCAGTGTGCGCGTGACGGCAATGCGCAGGCCTTTGGGCGCGCTCTGCGCGGCCGCAAGAAACGATGGCGGCGCGGGCGGCGCATAATAGGGATCGCCAAGATCCGGGCCTGCCGTCACATCGAGCATCGCTGCCGTATCGCGCACCGAGCGGCTGACGATGTGTTCGGCAATCAGCCCGTTGTAGACGTCGCCTGCATCCGGGCCTGCCGGATTGCGTGCGCGCGTCGGCTTAAGGCCGACCAGGCCGCAGCACGACGCCGGAATGCGGATCGAGCCGCCGCCATCGTTGGCATGCGCGACCGGGACCATGCCGCTTGCCACCGCTGCGCCCGATCCGCCCGAGGAACCGCCGGTCGAATGCGCGGTGTTCCACGGATTGCGCGCAGGCCCGTAGAGCTTCGATTCGGTGGTGCCTACGATACCGAATTCGGGGACATTGGTCTTGCCCAGGGGAATCAGGCCCGCTTTGAGGAAACGGTTCACCAGTTCGCTGTTGTGCGCAGCGGGAATCCCGGGATTTATGCGCGAACCGTCGCGCGTCGGCACCCCGGCCATGCCGCCCAGAATGTCCTTTAGCAGAAACGGCACACCCGCGAACACGCCGCCTGTCGGCGCGGTGCGAGCGGTATCACGCGCACGGTCATACATCGTCCAGATCACGGCATTGAGCGCCGGGTTGTGCCTTTCGATCAGACCGATAGCCGTATCGACCAGCTCCAGCGGCGAGACCGCGCGGCTTTGAACGAGGGCCGCAAGTCCCAAGGCGTCATAGCTTGCGTAGTCGGTGATCGGCATAGCGTCACTCTCCCGGACATTCTTGTGTTTGTGGAGAGTTTAAGCGCAATGACTTTTCCCGCAATCACAATGATCTTCTGTCCTGCCTCGGCGATGAAGCCCAGCCGCGCTTTGCGATCTCGGAGGCAACAGGCGCATCACCGCTGCTTCTTCGCCACGCTCGCGGTGAAATCCGGGTCCTTGTTTGCCACCCAGTCGACAAACTTGCGCACGGCGGGATTGGCCAGCAGCACATCTGCATCCATCCCCGCGCGCTGCAGTTCGGAGTTGGTGAAGGTCGTGACCAGAAGGTTCTGGCAGATGGCGTGCATCGGCACAGTGTCGCGCCCGCCCCGGCTCTTGGGCACGGGATGATGCCAGACGATGGTCTTGCCGGTAGGGCGGCCGCAGAGCCAGCAGGGCGGAGGAGGCGCCGCAGCTTCCTCCTCTGTCTCGTTTTCCCAGGAGCCGTGTTTGGAATGCTTGCGGGCCATGCGGTTGCCTTTGGTGCCGGATCGGAAGCCGCTTTATCCGCAGCAGAGGCGCGCGGCTAGGGCTGTTCGGCTTCGGCGGTCAGCCGGTCCAACCACGCCCGTGCCTGCTTCGGCTCGCCCACTGCCTGCGCGCGGACGGGGCCGCGCGCGCTGAGGAACTCTGCGTGGAGCGCGAAGGGCTCGTCGATCATGAGCTGTTCGCGAAGCTCCGTGATCGTTTCGGCGAGGTCCTCCAGTTCGGCAACAGCCGGCGCGGCGCGCGTGCGGTCGTGGCGGTCCTGCCGGTGATCGAACAGGCCCCAAGCGCCGGACGCCGTGACCCTGAGCGCGGCGATCAGCGCCGCGCGGTAATCTTCCTCAAGCCCGATGCGGCGGCGGTCGAGGCGTTCGAGGCGATCGGCACGGGCCATGGTCTGGTCCTTTCTAGGGTCCTTTCTGCCAGGCAGCGTACAAATCTGCTGGCCTTTGGCCCGGGGCTATTCGTATGCTAGGCCTACGATTGGCCAATCACAATCAGCGACAACCGGGGATGCGGCATTGATCAAGGATACGTTCGCCGATGCCGTAACCGCACCGCCTGCTTCAGGCAATTCCGATATCGGTGCGATCAAGGACATCCTCGGCTTTCACATTCGTCTCGCGCACGGAGCCTGCCTGCGCCACTTTACCGAGACGTTCACCGATCTCGATCTCACACAGAAGCAGGTTTCGGTGCTGTGGCTGGTGGATGATCACCCCGGCATCGCGCAGACCGATCTCGCGCAGCGCCTGCGCATGGACCGCGCGACGACCATGGCGATCATCAACCGCCTGCAAGCCAAGCATTTCCTGCGGCGCGACCGATCGGACAAGGACGGTCGCAAGCAAGCGCTATGTCTGGAAGCCCCTGGCAAGGCCATGCTGGCGCGCGCCAAGATCGCGATTGCCGAGCATGAGGCCTGGGTGAAGGGCCGCTTCAGCGACAAGGAAGTGCGGCTGCTGGTCGATCTGCTGTCGCGCATTCACGAATAAAAATGGCGGCGCAAAGATGCTGCCGACCCCGGGAGAGAGACCAAGATGAATTCTGATCCGCGCGAAGTGATCCGGCACATGCCGATGAGCACGCAGCAATGGATCGCCGTCGTGCTGATGATCGCGCTCAACGCGCTCGACGGTTTCGACGTGCTCTCCAGCGCCTTTGCCGCGCCCGGCATCGCCAAGGAATGGGGCATCGCGCGCGACGCTTTGGGCGTGGTGCTGGCGATGGAACTGGTCGGCATGGGCGTTGGCTCGATTCTGCTTGGCGGCGCGGCAGACCGCTTTGGCCGCCGCCCGACGATGCTGGGCTGCCTTGCGGTCATGGCGAGCGGTATGGCGCTGGCAACGACCGCGCACAGCCCGCAGATGCTGGGGCTGTGGCGCTTCGTGACGGGCCTTGGTATCGGCGGCATGCTCGCCGCGATCAACGCGGTGACCGCCGAGCTTTCGAGCGCCAAGGGCCGGAGCCTTGCCATGTCGCTCATGGTCATCGGCTATCCCTTGGGTGCGACGATTGGCGGCACCATCGCCGCCCTGCTGCTCAAATCGGGCGACTGGCGCGTGGTGTTCGAATTCGGCGCGATCGCGACGGTGGTGTTCATTCCGCTGATCTGGCTGTTTGTGCCCGAAACACCGGCCTATCTGCTGGCGCGCCGCCCTCCCAATGCGCTGGCGCGGATCAACACTTCGATGGCCAAGCTGCGCCTGCCCACCATCGACGCGATGCCGCCTGCCGACGTGCGTCAAGGCGGCTCCAGCGTGCTTGACATCCTGAAGCCCGGCCTCATCGGCACCACGCTGATCCTCACCATCGGCTACTCGCTTCACGCGATCACCTTCTACTACATCCTCAAGTGGTCGCCGAAGATCGTCGCGGACTTTGGCTTTGCCGCGCCGGAGGCGGCGAGCGTGCTGGTCTGGGCGAATATCGGCGGGGCGACCGGCGGGGCGCTGTTCGGCTTCCTGATGCACCGCTTCGGGATCAAATGGCCGACGATTGCCATGCTGCTACTCGGCGCAATTGCGGTCGCCGTGTTCGGTATGGGCGGCTCGCAGACAACGCTGGTCGGCTGGCGCTTTGCCGTGTTCTGCACCGGCTTTGCCACCAATGCCGCCATCGTCGGCTTCTACTGCGCCTTTGCCTATGGCTTTCCGGCGCACGTGCGCGCCACCGGCACCGGCTTTGCGATCGGGGCGGGGCGCATCGGCTCAGCCGGCTCGCCGATTCTGGCAGGCACGCTCTTTGCCAAGGAAGGACTCGGCCTGCTGCCCGTTTCGCTCATCATGGCATGCGGTTCAATCATGGCGGCAGCGCTATTGCTCATGCTCAAGCTGCGCGAAGGCGATTGAACCTCGCCGCCGCTTTGCCTATCGGCGGCTTAAATCACTCCGGGAGGATCACCCCATGAAGACCAGAGCCGCTGTTGCCTTTGCACCCAAGACTCCGCTTGAAATCGTCGAGCTCGATCTCGAAGGCCCCAAGGCCGGTGAAGTGCTGGTCGAGATCATGGCCACGGGCATTTGCCATACCGATGCCTACACGCTCGACGGGTTTGACAGCGAGGGCATCTTCCCCAGCGTGCTCGGCCATGAAGGCGCAGGCATCGTGCGCGAAGTCGGCGCGGGCGTCACTTCGGTAAAGCCCGGCGATCACGTGATCCCGCTCTACACGCCCGAATGCCGCCAGTGCAAATCGTGCCTCTCGGGCAAGACCAACCTGTGCACCGCGATCCGCGCCACGCAGGGCAAGGGCCTGATGCCCGATGGCACCAGCCGCTTTTCCTACAAAGGCCAGACCATCTTCCACTACATGGGCTGCAGCACGTTCTCGAACTTCACTGTCCTGCCCGAAATCGCGGTCGCCAAGATCCGTGAAGACGCGCCGTTCCAGTCGAGCTGCTACATCGGCTGCGGCGTGACCACCGGGGTTGGCGCGGTGGTCAACACCGCCAAGGTCCAGGTGGGCGACAATGTCGTGGTCTTCGGGCTCGGCGGCATCGGGCTCAACGTGATCCAGGGCGCGCGGCTGGCCGGAGCTGGCAAGATCGTCGGCGTCGATATCAACCCTGACCGCGAGGAATGGGGCCGCCGCTTCGGCATGACCGACTTCCTCAACACCAAGGGCATGAGCCGCGAGGAAACCGTTGCCGCGATCGTCGCGCTGACCGACGGCGGCGCTGACTATACCTTCGACGCCACCGGCAACACCGAAGTTATGCGCACTGCGCTCGAAGCCTGCCACCGCGGCTGGGGCACGAGCATCATCATCGGCGTGGCCGAAGCGGGCAAGGAAATTGCCACGCGTCCGTTCCAGCTGGTGACCGGCCGTAACTGGCGCGGCACCGCGTTCGGCGGGGCCAAGGGCCGCACCGATGTGCCCAAGATCGTCGACATGTACATGACCGGCAAGATCGAGATCGACCCGATGATCACGCACGTCATGGGCCTTGAGGAGATCAACAAGGCGTTCGAATTGATGCATGCCGGCGAGAGCATCCGCTCGGTCGTCGTGTTCTGAGTAAGGCGCTTCGGCGCTGACGGTATCAGGGGAGGCGGCCCAGCTGCCTCCCCTTTTTCGTGGTCTATCGTGGCAGGTCTGGATCGGGATCAATTTCTGGTGACTTGATGTAGCCACACGCTGGCTTTGGCTCTGAACGCCAACGGAGCACTTTAACATCCTCCAGCGGGCCCAATGGAGTCGAGCCTGTGGACACGATGATTTCGTCTCGGTCTACGCGACCAAGGATGTTGCGGAAG
>JBJXEK010000222.1:0-13682 GCA_046155055.1 Novosphingobium sp.
GCGGGCGGAGACGGGCTTTTTCATGCGCGTCCCCTTAATGGCATCGCGCCGCGCGCACCAGCGGGCAAAAGCGTCATAAAACAGCCATAGTGGTGCGCCGGGGAGCCTATGCCAACGCGGCTGTTGCGGTCAGTACGCAGCCAGCGGTTCACCGGACGGCGACCGCGGCATGGCAGTTTACGCCATGGCGATCAGCGGCGACTATTCCTCTCCGGTTACAGTGAACGGCTTCAGCTGTCGCAACTGTTCGGACGTGGACCGGGCCAAGCGCAATATCGATCCGGCCAACCCTTCGGCTGGCCCGTTCGGGATGAATGACCACAGCAAGACCGGCAAGGCGGGGGCCGCGAAAAACCACTTTTCCGCACAGGCCCGCCAGCAGGACACGATGGAAGCGCTGCACAAAGCGCGCAATTCCGCAGCGCTATCAGGCGCAGCGGCGGCTTATGGCGTGCAGGCCGCAGGCGGGCTGACTCCGGCATCTGGGCAGCTGGTCTCGATTTCGGCTTGATTGGCTGGCGCTTTAGGCTGCGTGGATGAGGCTTTTGGCCGATGACGGTGATGCTGGTCGACTGGTGTCGCCCCAATTGCGGACGTTGATATTTTGCCGTAATCCAACCCCATGCGGCGCACCCACTTGATCGTTTGGTTGGCTCTTGGTCTAGCCGCCTGTAGTGCGGATACTGCGTTACTTGGAGATTACACGCTCCATGATTTTGGTGGCAGCAATCAAACGATCTTGGGCAATCAGGGCGCTATGATGGTGGGACAAGTAACGTCCTTAGCGATCAACGATCCGTTTATTTACGTGGAATCTTATCAGTTTGATGATCCCCGCAACTGTTCATACAAATTGATCGACACGTCTAACCATTCGCTGATGGACCTCCCTGCTGGAACGCTTGCCCGCCGTCAAGCAATCGCCGCGATCAAAACTCAGAGGAAAGAGATAATGCCACGGTCTTGCGTATTTCGACCATAACGCCCCGTCATGTCGCACGGTCGTGGTAGAATGGCATTTAACCACCAAAACGCGCCATTCAATCCGACAAGATCGAACCTAAGCCCCCCAGATTCTCCACCACCCCTTGCCCGCCCTCCCCCGGCGGCCTACATGCAGGGGCATGTTCATTGAAACCGAAACCACGCCCAACCCCGCCACGCTGAAGTTTCTGCCTGGCGAGATCGTCATGGCCACCGGCACGCGCGAGTTCACCTCGCCCGAAGCGGCTGCCGCGTCTCCGCTGGCCGAAGTCTTGTTCTCGCTGGGTGATGTCTCGGGCGTCCTTTTCGGCCGTGATTTCATCGCGGTGACGATCGCGCCGGGGGCCGAATGGGCCGATGCCAAGCCGCAGGTTCTGGCGCTGCTGCTCGATCATTTCGTCTCGCAAGCTCCGCTGTTTACCGCGGCCGGTGCCGATTTCATCGTGCCGGGTGAAGCGGACGACGACACCCATTACGGCGACGATCCCGCCGATGCCGATATCGTCGAGCAGATCAAGGACCTGATCGAGACGCGGGTCCGTCCGGCGGTTGCCAACGATGGCGGCGACATCATCTACCGCGGTTTTCGCGAAGGCGTGGTCTATCTCAAGATGCAGGGTGCCTGCTCGGGCTGCCCCTCCTCCACCGCCACGCTCAAGCACGGCATTGAATCGCTGCTCAAGCACTATGTGCCTGAAGTCAGCGAAGTGCGCGCGGCCTGATCCCAGATACGGGTGCCCGCAATGTCCCAGCCGCTTGATGACACCGCGCTCGATCAGGTGTTCCGCACCGCGCGCACCTATAACGGGTATCTCGACCAGCCGGTGAGCGAGGCCCAGCTCCACGCGATCTGGGACCTTATGAAAATGGGGCCGACTTCGGCCAACCAGATGCCGGCGCGGCTGGTGTGGTGCGTCAGCGGCGAGGCCAAGGAAAAGCTGGCGGCCTGCGCCGGGGGAACCAATCCGGACAAGATCCGCGCCGCACCGGTCAGCGTGATCATCGGCATGGACATTGATTTTCACGAGCAGTTGCCCTGGCTCTTCCCGCATGCCGACGCGAAAAGCTGGTTTGCCGGAAGCGAGGCGGCGCGCGAAGTTTCGGCGATGCGCAATTCCTCGCTGCAAGGCGCCTATTTCATCATCGCCGCGCGCATGCTCGGGCTGGATACCGGGCCGATGTCGGGCTTCAACAATGCGGCGGTGGACGAGGCGTTCTTCGCCGGGACGCGCGTTCGCTCGAACTTCATCTCGACGCTGGGATACGGCGATCCCGCGACGCTGTTTGCCCGCAGTCCCCGTCCTGATTTCGCCACGTTCAACACGCTCGTCTGAGGCAGTACCTTGCGTCTGCTGGTGATCGACTGCGCGACCGAGGCCTGTTCGGTGGCGCTGTTCGATGGCGATCCATGCAGTGGGGGCGTGCTGGTCGCGGGCGAATGCGCGATACTGGGGCGCGGCCATGCCGAACGGCTCGTGCCGATGATCGCGGCGCTGCCGGGCAACGGCCGCGCAGACCGGATTGCGGTCAACGCTGGCCCCGGCAGTTTCACCGGCATTCGCGTCGGGCTGGCTGCGGCGCGCGCGCTCGCGCTGGTGTGGCAGGCGCCGCTCTCGGGATATTCCTGCCTCTCGCTTGTCGCGGCAATGGCGCGGGCGGCACAGCCCGGCACGGCGATCCCCGGCACTGCAATCGATGTGGTGATGACCGGCGGGCACGGCGAATGGTTCTTCCAGCCGTTCGCCGCCGACGGCACCGCACTGGCTGATACCTTATCGCTCACGCCCGAGCAGGCCACCGCTGTCTCGCATGCCCCCTGTCTTGCCGGCAGTCAGGCCGAGGCGCTGGCGGCCCGGCGCGGCGGAACACCACTCGCCCTGCCGCTCTTGCCCGATGCGCGCGCGTTTGCCCTGCTGGATGCAGATGCGCTCCGCGCCGATCCGCTGCCCCGCTATGGCCGCGCGCCCGATGCGCGGTTGCCCAATCCTCTTACACCCGCCGCCTGATGCGGTGCGCGAGGCCTTGTCGATGAGCGGCCCGATCCGCGAGAGGCCGCGCGATCCTGTCGATGATATCGACCGGATCATGGATGTCATGGTGCAGGCCTTTCCGGCCGAATACGGCGAGGCGTGGAACCGCCGCCAAGTCGCGGACTCGCTCATCCTTGCAGGCACGCGCTATTGCCTGATCATGGCCGACGGGTCGTTCGATACCGCGGGAGACGAACCCGTCGCCGGATTTTCGCTGACGCGCGGGCTGTTCGATGAGGAGGAACTGCTCCTGTTCGCAATCGCGCCGGAATTCCGCCGGCAGGGACTTGGCCGTGCGCTGTTGTTGCAGGTGATTGCCGAGGCAAGATCGCGAGGCGTGCGCCGCCTGTTTCTGGAAATGCGCAAGGACAATCCCGCAGGCAGTCTATACGCAGCACATGGTTTCCGGACGGTCGGAATTCGGCCGCGGTACTACCGAACAGCCAGCGGTGCGCAGCTCGACGCCCTTAGCCAGGAATTGCTGATTGTCTGACGACTTGAAAAAAATCGGCATTCCAAAAAAAAATTGTGAAAAAAATGTAATGTATAGGCATTCGTTGCTCCGGAATGGTTGTTTCTCCGTTGCAAAGGGCTATATGTCATAGTGTACAATCTGTTTGCTCAAAAGCCCAAGTGGCCTAGTACCCGAGTGACAACCAGAAAAGGTCGATGTGAAATGAGTGAGATGGACAGCGACATGCGGGAGACCTTGATCACCCTGACGTCCGATATCGTTGCCGCGCATGTGAGCAACAACAGCGTGGCGGTGAGTGATCTGCCGGTGCTCATTAGCAACGTTTATACCGCGCTCGCCGGACTGAACCCGACCACGCCCGTTGCGGAACCTTTGCCCGAGCCGGCTGTTTCGATCCGCTCTTCGATCAAGAACGATCATATCGTCTGCCTTGAAGACGGGAAGAAGCTCAAGATGCTCAAGCGGCACCTGATGACGCGCTATGGCATGACCCCCGATCAGTATCGCCAGCGCTGGAACTTGGCGGCCGACTATCCCATGGTTGCACCGGCCTATGCCGAAAAGCGCCGTGAACTGGCCAAGAAGATCGGCCTTGGCCGCAAGCCTGCAGTCGCGGTAACCAAGCGCACCCGCGCCACCAAGGCTTCGGCCTGAACCACGCTTGGCGAGGACCGGGCCCCGCGGCCTGGTCCTCGCAGCTTGGCTCTGCTGGGCCGACCCCCCGCAGCTTCGTCCTCCCAGGATTGCAATCTGCTCGCTGACCACAAAGGTCGCAGCCAACCAGATTGTAACCCAAAAAATCGTACTGCCTAAAAATCCCTGCGCTTAAACATCGGGACCGTGGTTGAAGAATTGGCGCAGCAGCCTATGCTGGGTGGGACTTCACCGGAACGGGCCGCATCCTTGCATCAGGCAATCGATATCGAAGCGCTATGCGCAGAACGGGGACTCCGGATCACCGAGCAGCGCCGTGTGATCGCGCGGGTCCTGTCCGAGAGCAGCGACCACCCCGATGTTGAAAAGCTGCATGAACGCGCCGCCGCGCGCGATCCGCGTATTTCCATTGCCACGGTCTATCGCACCGTCCGCCTGTTCGAGGAGGCGGGAATCCTCGACCGCCACGATTTCGGTGACGGCCGCTCGCGCTATGAAGCCACGCCCGAAGCGCATCACGACCATCTGATCGATGTCGAGACCGGCAAGGTCATCGAGTTCGTCGATCCCGAGCTTGAGGCGTTGCAGCGCCAGATTGCTGAACGGCTGGGCTACCGCCTCGTCGACCACCGTATGGAGCTTTATGGTGTCAAGTCTGATCGCGAGGCGTAACGCGCGCCGCAAGGTGGGCCCCGAGCGCGGCGCGCCGATTTCGTGGATGGGCTGGATGCGCATTGGCCTGCGCGGGATCGGGCTGATCCTTGCGATGCTGGTATGCGTGCCGCTGCATTATCTCTACCGCATCGTGCACTATGGCTCCCCCTTCCCGCGCGTGTTCCTGTTCATCGCCGCGCGCATCGTCGGCGCGCGGGTGCGCGTTCACGGCGTGCCGCTGAAGCGCGATGTATTCTACGTCTCGAACCACCTTTCGTGGGTTGACATTCTGGCGCTGGGAGGCGCGAGCGGCACGGCGTTTGTGGCCAAGGCTGAACTGGCGCAGGCCCCGATCGTTGGCTGGCTGGCGCGGATGAATCGCACCGTGTTCGTCAGCCGCGAGGACCGTATGGGCGTGGCGGACCAGATCAACCGCCTGAAGGAGGCGCTGGCCGACAACTGGTCGATCACCGTGTTCCCCGAAGGCACCTGCACCGACGGCAAATCGCTGCTGCCTTTCAAGACCTCGATGTTGCGCGTGCTGGAGCCGCCGCCGCCGGGTGTGCTGGTCCAGCCGGTGGTGCTCGATTATGGCCGCGTTAGCGAATGGATTGGCTGGATCGGCACCGAGGACGGCGTTTCCAACGGCAAGCGCGTGATGGCGCGGCGCGGCTCGTTCCGGCTTGAAGTGCATTTCCTGGAGCCGTTCGACCCGCGTGACTGCCCTGGCCGCAAGGCTATCGCGGCTCAGGCACGCGCGCGGATCGAACCGGCGCTGCAAGCGACGCTCGACGAACCGCTGCGCCCGTTTGCCTTCGACGTGGCGCCGGTGCGCTATATCGCAGGGGACAAGGACGGAGCGTAGGTAGGCGCGGCCAGCCGGCGCTTCTTGGCGGCCTCGACCCTCGAATAGCGAAGCCAAGCTCTGGAATGCAGTCAGCCGAAGACCCGGGCGGCAAAGGTGTTCCGGCACAGATCTGGACCGAGCGATGGCTGTGCTTTCTCCGAGGAAATTCCTGCGGAAATGCCGGAAGACGGCAAGGCGGATCTGGTATTTCGGCGCCGACGTCTGCTTCGGCCTGCCGCGCGGCGCGTGCTTCGATCTTGAGCGGCTACCGGTCGGGCGTTCCTATCAGCGCAGTTCGCGACCCGATCGGCTGATCTTTGCCCCGCGCCGCGATGTTGCGCGAATGGTCGTCATCTTTCCGGTCGATTGGGATGCCGATCCACACCAAGACCGAAACTGGCGAGCCCAGTTGCACATGTGGCGTGCGATCGACGGCCATTTGATTGCTTTTGCGCGGTGCAAGGACCTTGTCTGGCTGGAATTGCCGGTCACCTTGATGCTCGACTGGTGGCAGTGGCATCTGGGCAGCGAAGGCGGGGCGCGCGCATCACGCTATTCGTGGACCGATCAGATCAACGGGATTCGCTCAACCAAGCTTGCCTATATCCTGAGCGTGGACCGCGAGCGCCGCTTTCTCACACGCTTGCAACGCCATCGGCTACTGGAACTGGCGCGTGTGCACGTTCAGCAGATCGCCAAGATCGTCACCCCGCGCTATTCCAACCACATGTTCGACGATCTGCTTGGCCTGGCAGCCTTGCGGACGCAACTGGGCACGCGCGCTGCGGCGAAAATCACGGCCTTTATCGAGCGTGAATTGCCCAAATTGCTGGGTCTGCAATTCACTCGGAATGGCGTGCATTGCGAGAATTCTCCGGGCTATCAATATTTTACCAACTACAAATTGCGCGAGTTGATCCAAACGGGCTGGTTCGAAATGCCCGAACTCACCAGTCTCTTGGCCAAGGGCGAGGTCGTGGAGCGTTGGCTGCGCATGCCCGATGGCAGCTTTGCGCCAGTGGGGGACAGCGACGGGCGCATCTCCGGCCCGCCGGTTGAAAGCCCGGATACGCCCATCGGTCTGTTCAACCGCGACGGCTACATCGTGCACCGCGACGCGCCTGCGCTGCAACGGCCACCATCATCCTTTTTTCTGCACATGGCAGCGTATCACTCGCCCACCCACAAGCATGACGATGATCTGTCGTACATCTGGTATGACAATGAGGACATCATCTGCGACGTGGGCAAGTATGCGTATAAGGACGATGTCTGGGCGCAATACGCAAAATCGCCCCAAGCCCACAACACGATTCAGATCGACGATGCCCCCTTCAGGTCCGGGACCGTGCGCGAACGCCGGGAGCTGGGCACGTATGGCTCGGCGGTGCGGCACGTGCGCGAGATCGAGCAGTATCTCGTCATCTCGTCGGCCGTTCACCATGTGGCGCTGGGCATAGACCATGTCCGCACGCTGGTGTTCCGGCCCGGCAGATTCGTGCTGTGCGTCGACCGGGTGGCGGACTGCGACCCCGAAGGCCTGCACGCGGAGCGTCCCCCACGCCTGCTAACGCAATGGACCCATTTTGCACCGGCCATCCGGCTCCGCGCCGAGGGTCCGCTGCAGCATGTGGGTGCGCTGCAGGATCAACGCCAGCTGGCGGTCGGTCATGCGACCGCGGCCTGCCAATTCACGACCGAGTTGGTGCGAGGGGTGGAACAGCCCGTAATCCAGGGGTGGATCAGCGAGGCCTACCGCAAGATGACACCGGCAGACGTGCTCGCCGCAAGGCAACTGCACAAGGGCGTATCGCTGATCGCCTCAGTGGTGGCAATCGGTCGCCGCGAACTCCCGATCGCGATCCGCACCGACACCGCTGATGGCATCGACCGGGTGATTCTGTCACCCGCAGGCCGCAATCTGGTGGTCACGCCCGATGATGGCACGCGAGAACCACGCTTGCGGATCGGACCTCGGCAACGGCGTACATCAGGCTAGCAAGGCCGGTGGCTAGCGGGGCCGGCTTCCTTCATACAAAGCGCATCATGGCCCGTTCACTGCCCGGCAGGCGCGGTCCCGTCAGCCGGGAAGCGAAACAGGTAGTACGGGGCCTTGCTGCGTAGATGTGCCTTTGACTGCATCATCACGTCGGAAATGTCACTGTAGGCCGCCTAGAGCAAAGTCCGAACCGATTGCATCGGCTCGGTTGCTCTAGGATTTTGTTTTACCGCGTTTTTCGAGTCATCAGGTGATTCCACCTGTTTCGAAAACGCTCTAGATTGTGGTGTTCGGACTGAAGCTCAGGCCATCGGGCCAACGCATTTTGGGGGTGCCCCTCGGCGTGATAGGTGAAGAATACGCACCCGCTGACCGAGACCGCGAGATTGCCCGGCGGTTCGGGGAACGCAGCGAGAAGCTCTGTGGTGAGGCGCGGCCTGGCATCGCCCATTTTCGGGAAAGGCTGGCCGGTGCCGCCGTAATTTGCGTAGAACCAGATCGCGAAAGCGAGGAGCAGGATGGCAAGCCCTGCGGCAACACGTACGAGGATCCGGACCATCGGGCAGCAATCCTGATTGCAACCAGCGAATCTAACGATACGGACGAAATTATGCCCAATCGTTCAATAATATAAACAGTAGAGCCGGCACGCAGCCCGGTGCGTGCGGCGCAGCGGGAAACGGTGCTCGATGCGGCTGAGGCGCTGTTCCTGGCGCAGGGCTTTCGCGCCACCCCGATCGAGGCGATTGCCGAGACGGCCAGCATGTCGAAAGTGACGGTCTACGGCTATTTTCGCGACAAGGACGCGGTGTTTGTCGCGGTGGGAACGGCTTGCGGCGCGGATGGAAGCGGCTGGTGCAGGCGCTCGTGGCCCACGCTGCGGAAGCCTAAAACACCTTGACGGGTGCGCTTTCGCCGCCCTGCCCCAGCGTGATATCGCCGAAGCGGGCATTTGCCTTGCCCTGCTGAAGGATGGTGTTGGCGATAAACCATACCTGCACAATGCGCGCGGGTGCCTTGCCGCCGACATACTTGGCATAATCGGCTGAAACATCGCGCTTTTCCGCGAGCCATGTACCGAGATCACCCGCACCGGAGCGGACGACGACGTGATACTCGCGTCCAGTCCAGCCGGGCAGCGGGCAATCGAAGCCGAAATCCTGGGTAAGCCCGGCGCTCCACATGTAGGTGAGATCGCGGCCGTTATCGAACTTCACCGCAATACTGAAATAGTCGTGGTGCGCCGGATCGGTTTCAATCAGTTTCGATGGGATCTGATCGACCTTCCAGCGCCAGCCGAGCTGCGTGGTCGCCCCCAGCGGCACATCGACATCCCGGGTCAGGATGCCGACATTTTTGGCGGTATGGACCCGCATCTGTATGGCCGGGCCCTGATCGCCCGCATGGGCGCGCACGATGTGGAAAATGTCAGCCGGGCCATAGGGCGCAAGCTCGGGCAAATAGGCCCAGCCTGCGGGCGGGGGAGCGAGGCCAGGCGTTCGGGCAGGCGGCGGCGCGGCCTGCGCAGCGGGGATAACGATGGGGATTCCAGCGGTGAGCGCGGCGGCCATAGCGGCGGGGGCGACCAGCGCCCTCAGCGTCTTGCGGTTCATGCGAAACTCTCCCGTTGTTGCATGGTGCCGGTTTCCGGTTCCGCAGACGTGATAGCACGTCGGCGACAGCGCGGAACAGCAATCGGCCCGCCTCGTCACTTTAATGCACCCCTTCATTCACCGGCCAATCTCGCGTATGGGGCGCGGCTTATGGCTGCATCCCCTCCCCCCCGCACATTTCACGTCAAGAGCTTCGGCTGCCAGATGAACGTCTATGACGGCGAACGCATGGCTGAACTGCTCACAGCCGAGGGCATGACCGCGGCGGACGAACGCCAGTCTGCCGATCTCGTCGTGCTCAACACCTGCCATATCCGCGAGAAGGCCACCGAGAAGGTCTATTCGGACATCGGCCGGATCGTGAAGGAAGGGCGGCGCGCGGATGGCTCGGTCCCGCTCATCGCGGTGGCGGGCTGCGTCGCGCAGGCCGAGGGCGCGGAGATCATGGCCCGTGCGCCGAGCGTGCGCGTGGTCGTCGGCCCGCAGGCCTATCACCGCCTGCCCGCGATGGTGGCAGAGGCCGCCGCCGGAGGGCGCGCGACCGAGACCGACATGCCCGCCGAGGCCAAGTTCGCTGCGCTGCCGCGCCGCCGCAAGGTCGGAGCCTCCGCGTTCCTGACGGTGCAAGAAGGCTGCGACAAGTTCTGCACGTATTGCGTAGTGCCCTACACGCGCGGGAGCGAGCTTTCGCGGCCCTATGCCGATCTGGTGGCCGAGGCGCAGGCGCTGGTCGAAGGCGGCGCGCGCGAGATCACGCTACTTGGGCAGAACGTCAACGCGTGGTCCGGCAGCGATGCCAAAGGCCGCTCGGCGGGGCTGGCCGCGCTGGCCGAGGCGCTGGCGGCTATCGAGGGGCTGGAGCGCATCCGCTATATGACGAGCCACCCGGCGGGCATGGATGACGCGCTGATCGAAGCGCATGGCAGCAATCCCAAGCTGATGCCATTCCTCCACCTGCCGGTGCAATCGGGCAGTGATAGGGTGCTGAAGGCGATGAACCGCAGCCACACTGCGGAAAGCTATCTGCGCCTGCTGGAGCAGGTGCGCGCGGTGAGGCCCGATATCGCGCTCTCGGGCGATTTCATCGTGGGGTTCCCGGGCGAGACCGAAGCGGAATTCGCCGAGACGCTGCGGCTCATCGAGGAAGCCCGCTATGCGCAGGCGTTCAGCTTCAAGTATTCCGCGCGGCCCGGCACGCCCGCAGCGACGATGGATGGCCAGATCCTGCCCGAAGTGATGGACGAGAGGCTGCAGCGGCTGCAGGAAACGCTGCAGCGTCACAGCCTTGCGTTCAATCAGGCCAGCGTAGGGCGGCGCTGCGCGGTGCTGGTGGAGCGCAAGGGCCGCCAAGCCGGGCAGTGGCTGGGCAAATCGCCATGGCTGCAATCTGTGCACTTCACGGCCGATGCGGCGCTGGGCGATCTGGTCGAGGTCGAGCTGGTCGAAGCCGGACCCAATTCGCTGGCCGGGCAGCTGGTGGTGCAGCAGGCAGCCTGAAGCACACCTGCCGCAATGGGGTTTTACACTGCGTGGAGGTGGTAGCGCTGCCGGGGGCGATAACGTCTCAACGTGTCGCATGATGCGGCGACACCTGTACACGTGCGGACGCGAGGCCACACAAGCGGTGTATATCTTCACGGCCCATGCGATTTAGAGCCAAGTTGTCTTGCGCCTGTCGCATCGCTGCCTAATCTGGTGCGACCGACCCTGAAAGGAGCGCATGGCCCGCAAATTCAATCGTCCGCATGATGAGGCCCCCCGCACATTCGGCCGCGAGCGGCCCGAAGTGCAGCGTCCGGAGGTTCATCGATCCGATGCTCCCCGCTCCGATGCCGCCAGACGTGCCCGGATCGAGATCGAATTCGACGAGCAGACCGTGCTGGGCGCGCTGTTCGGCCAGTTCGACCAGAATCTGGTGCAGATCGAGAACCGGCTCGGCGTTTATATTTCGGCGCGGGGCAACAAGGCGGTGATCGAGGGGCCGGACGATGCCGTCGCCCGCGCGCGCGATGTGCTGAAAGGCATGCATCAGCGCCTGCTCACGGGGCACGAGGTTGATGCCGGCGCGGTCGAATCGCTGATCATGATGTCGCACGAGCCGACCTTGGAAGGCATCATCACCGGCGCGCCGGATGGCACGCCGCCGATCATGATCCGCACGCGCAAGAAGACCATCGTTCCGCGCTCGGCCACGCAGATCGAATACATGCGCGCGCTGGTGCGCGACGACATGATCTTCGCGCTGGGGCCAGCAGGCACTGGCAAGACTTACCTCGCCGTCGCGCAGGCGGTGGCGCAGCTGATCAATGGCAGCGTGCAGCGCCTCATCCTCTCGCGCCCTGCGGTGGAAGCGGGCGAGCGGCTGGGCTTCCTGCCCGGCGACATGAAGGAAAAGGTCGATCCCTACCTGCGCCCCCTTTACGACGCGCTGTATGATTGCATGCCGCCCGAGCAGGTCGAGCGGCGGCTGGCCTCGGGCGAGATCGAGATCGCGCCGATCGCCTTTATGCGCGGGCGAACGCTGGCTGATGCTTTCGTCATTCTCGACGAGGCGCAGAACACAACGCCGATGCAGATGAAGATGTTCCTCACCCGCTTCGGCCAGAACAGCCGCATGGTGATCTGCGGCGATCCCAAGCAGACCGATCTGCCCGGGGGCGTCTCGGCCAGCGGGCTCTATGATGCAGTGCAGCGGCTCGACGGCGTGGACGGCATCGGCATGGTGCGGTTCAAGATTGCAGACGTGGTGCGGCATCCGATCGTCGGGCGGATTGTCGAGGCCTATGAGGGCAAGGACGAGTGAGCGCGCCTGCGCTCGACATTGATATCGACCCGGTCTGGCCCTCCTCCACCGACTGGGAGGCGCTTGCTGTCCGGGCGGCGGAAGCGGCAGCGAGCGTCGCATCCGAACTGGCGCATGAGAACCTGCTTGTCAGCCTCGTCCTCGCCGATGACGAGGAAGTGCAGGCGCTCAACAAGCAGTGGCGCGCCAAGGACAAGCCGACCAACGTGCTATCCTTCCCGATGCTCAGCCGCGAGGAAGTGCTCGCCGCTGCCGCCAACGCCGATGCGCCCGGCATGCTGGGCGACATGATCCTCGCCCACGGCGTCTGCATGCGCGAGGCTGCAGACAAGGGCATCGCGATGGAAACCCACGCGGCGCACCTACTGATCCACGGCCTGCTGCATCTGGCAGGCTACGATCACGAGACCGGCGAGGCTGACGCTGCGGAAATGGAGGGTCTGGAGACAAAGGCGCTTGCGTTGATGGGCATCCCCGACCCATATGCTGCACTGTAGCAAATCAGGAGTTCAAGGCAGTGCCTGAAGTGGGCGCGTCTGGCGGCGAAAGCCGGTCAGGCGAAGGAGACAGTAACCGCGCGCTGTGGCGCACGCTCAAGGCGTTTTTTCGCGGACCTGACCATGACCAGTCGCTGCGTGCGCAGATCGAGGAAGCGATCGAGGAGCACGAAGGCGAGACCGGAAAGTCCAATGGCGTGGGCGGCGATCTGGTGCCGCTCGAGCGCCAGATGCTCAAAAACCTGCTCCATTTCAGTGAAAACGACGCCGACGACGTCGCAATCCCGCGCGGCGAGATCGTGGCGATCCCGGCGGCCGCGACGTTCGAGGACGTTGTCCACGCCTTTGCGGAACACGGCCACAGCCGCTTGCCGGTCTATGCCGATTCGCTCGATGAAGTGGTCGGCATGCTCCACATCAAGGACCTGTTTCCGATCGTGGCGGGTATGGCGCTCTCCGGCAAGCCCGCCCCGAAGGACTGGAGCAGCCTGATGCGCCAGCCGCTGTTCGTGCCGCAGGCGCGCGGCGCGCTCGATGTGCTGGCGGACATGCGGGCCAGTCGCACGCACCTCGCCATCGTGATCGACGAGTATTCGGGCACTGACGGGATCATCACGATCGAGGATCTGGTCGAGGAAATCGTCGGCGAGATCGAGGACGAACACGACGACGCGCCCGAGGAACTGCTGCGCCAGATCGACGAGCAGACCTGGGAGGCGGACGCGCGCGCCGAGCTCGACGATGTGGGCGAGGTGATCGATCCCCGGCTTGCGCTAATCGACGAGGATGTCGATACACTGGGCGGGCTGGCCGTGGTGCTGGCAGGCGAAGTGCCGCCGGTGGGCCGCGTTCTGGAACATGACAGCGGCTGGCGCATCGAGGTGACCGCAGGCGATGAGCGGCGACTCATCCGGCTGCGGCTCCATGCGCCGCTGCCCGCAATACCTGAGGAAGACTAAGCTGCCATGATCCGCCGCCTGCCCCCGCTGCGCTCGCTCGAAGCGTTTATCCGCGTCGTGCGCGCGGGCTCGGCCAAGACGGCCGCGGCAGAACTCGCGCTCAGCCCCTCGGCGCTCTCACGGCGGCTGGGCGCGCTGGAGGAGTTCGTCGGCAAGCCGGTGTTCGA
>JBJXEK010000223.1:0-17289 GCA_046155055.1 Novosphingobium sp.
AGCACCCACTTACTCACCAAGACGCTCAAAAACGTCAGAACCGAGATGAGTTTGTGCGTGCTTGCCTACAATATGAAGCGGATGATCCAGATCATGGGCATTCAGCCACTTATTGCAGCGATCCGCACCTGATCGCAGCCCACGCCTTAGGCAAAATCGAACCCAGCCGCCCATCCCACCAAAATCCCTCACCTTCGCCTTGGCACGTTTTTACACAGCCTCGGTCGGCTGCTGCCTTTGCCGCCACGGGCACCAAGCGCCAGATTTTGACCACTAGCGTAGTGGCCTACATCGCCTCACGTTCTGGGAATTTCAGAACGTCGGCCCCTTTTCGAAGTTGATCGAAATTGTCTGACCACCACTGCGCCATTTCCAGCCGCTCCTGCCAATGCGCGCCGCGATGGTAGGCTGCCCCCGCGCACCTTGTCGCTGTAACCATGCGCCAACGCCCGTTCTATGGCGTCAGGATGCCACTTGCCGCTCTCATTGAGCAGCGTGGAGGCCATGGGCCCGAAAACCGTGCGCAGTCATCTCGTCACGGGCATAACCCAGCCGCCGCAATCCCGCGTTGATGGTGTTTTCGCTCATCGGGCGGGTGCGGGTGCGGATCGATGGGAACACATAACCGGCTGGCCCGGTGACGGTCTGCACTTCCCGGAAGAGCGCAACAGCTTGGCGCGAAAGCGGAACATGGTGCGGCTTTCGCATTTTCATCTTTTCCGCCGGGATAATTCAAAGCGCGCCGTCGAGATCGATCTCGCTCCAGTCGGCATGGCCACCAATGCGGGGATCAGCAGGGACAGGAGAGATTCGCTGCGAACCGCCGTTGCAGGTGCCCATGCCTTCGCCCCAACGCGCCGCCGCTTCTTGCAGTACTCGGCGGAAATGGCCGCAAAGGTATTATCCGCCTCCAGCTTCGCCCGCACCTTGCTGCGCTGTTTCTCCCGCGACGGGTCTTTGCCCGCTGCCATCATTTCGCGCGCATCATCGCGCAGTTTGCGTGCTTCGCTCAGGCTGACTTCGGGATAGGTGCCGATGCCCAGCTTTTTCTCGTTGCCGTCAACGCGGTATTTCACCCGCCACAATTTGCCGCCGGTCGGCTGGACCAGCAGGAACAGGCCCGATGCATCGCCCAGCTTGTAAGGCTTGGCGCGGGGTTTGGCATTTCGGATGGCAACGTCAGTAAGCGCCATTTTCCGCCACTTTCCTAACAAGTGGCCCCCACTTTGAGGCCATTTCATCTGGCCCCCAGTGAGTGGCCCCCATGATGGCCCCCAATGATCGGCGGCTTTCAGTGAATGAAACCGGGCGCAGATGGCCTGCTAAGTGCTAGAATACGGCGGTTTTTCGGGGGTTTGTCCAGATAGATACGGACGCGGCTGGACGGTATAGTGGAGCGGGTAGCGGGAATCGAACCCGCCTAGCTAGCTTGGAAGGCTAGTGCATTACCACTATGCTATACCCGCGCCCGACTGGCGTCTGCCACGAGCCGCGGTTGCACGTCAACCTTTCGGACTAACTGCCCTCTGCGCCGCCTTGCGGTTTTGCACGGCCGCGCCTATTGTTATAACACATAACTAAATCCGGAGAATGGCGTGTCTGACATATTGCATCCAGCGCCTCCGGCTATTTCCCGCGACGCGCTGGAACGGCTGCTCCGGCCGCGCTCGGTGGCGGTGGTAGGCGCTTCGGACAAGCCGGGGGCGCTGGGCACGACGCTGCTTTCCAATCTCGATGCCAATGGCTTTGCCGGCGCAGTCTATCCGATCAATCCGAAGCGCGAGATCCTGGGCGGGCGCACCTGCCTGCCGGGGATCGAGGCGCTGCCCGAGGGCGTCGATGTTGCCGTGCTCGCCATCCCGCGCGCAGGCGTACTGGATGCGGTGCGGGCGCTCGCCGCGCGCAGGGTCGGCGGCGTGGTGATCTTCGCCGCCGGTTTTGCCGAGGGCGGCGCGGAGGGCCTGGCAGAGCAGCAGGACATCGCGGCAGTCGCCCATGCGGCGGGCATGGTCGTCGAAGGGCCCAATTGCCTCGGCCTCGTCAACTACGTCGACCGCATCCCGCTGACCTTTGTCGAGACCAAGGCTGTGCCGCCTGCTGGCCGCCGCGCCATTGGTATCGTCTCGCAGTCGGGCGCGATGGCGGCGGTTCTGGGCACCGTACTGCTCGCGCGTGATTGCGGCGTGTCCTACTCGGTCTCCACCGGCAACGAGGCGGCGAGCGGGGTCGAGGACTATGTCGATTGGATGATCGATCAGGACGATACCGATGTTATCGCCATGATCGTGGAGCAGTTCCGCAAACCCGCGCGCTTCCTTGCCGCTGCAGTCCGCGCGCGGGCTGCGGGCAAGCCCATCGTGCTGCTCCACCCCGGTACTTCCAGCGCTGCGCGCGAATCCGCCGCGACCCACACCGGCGCGCTTGCCGGCGATTACGCTCTGATGCGCGCCAAAGTGGAGCGCGCCGGGGTGATCATGGCGCAAACTCTGGAAGAATTGGGCGACATTGCCGAAATCGCGGTGCGTTGCCCGGCGCTGCCTGCGGGCGCCACGGCGGTGCTGGGCGAATCCGGGGCTTTCAAGGCGCTCACGCTCGATCTGGCCGAGCGGCTGGGATTGCCGCTGGCCGCGCTGGGGGATGCCGATTCGCCCGCCCTGCGCGCCGCGCTGCCGCCGTTCGTGCCGGTCAGCAATCCGCTGGATCTCACCGCGCAGGGCCTGTCCGAGCCTGCGATCTACACCCGCTGCCTTGAGGCGCTGCTGGGCGATCCGCGCGTAGGCACGGTGCTCGCCGGGATCATCCAGGCCGAGCCGGTGACCTGCGGGCTCAAGTTCCCGCCGATCCTTGCCGCCGCGACAGCCCGGCCGCTGACCAAGCCGCTGATCTTTGCGGGGCTCGATGAAGGTGCGGCGGTTCCGGCCGAGCGTATTGCCGCGCTGCGTGAGGCGGGAATCCCCTGGTTCCCCACCACCGAGCGCGCGCTCAGGGCCATCACGCGTCTGACGCATTTCTCGGCACGCGACATGGCGGCGGGCGATGCTGCCCCGCTCACCGTGCCGGGCCTTGCCGCTGAGACGGGTGTCATCCCCGAGTACAAGGCCAAGGCGCTGCTCGGCCCGCTTGGCATTCCCTTCCCCAGCGGCACCTTTGCTGCCAGCGCCGATGCTGCGGTCGCAGCTGCCGAAGCGCTCGGCTACCCGGTGGCGATGAAGGCGCAGGCCGCTGCACTCAGCCACAAGAGCGATGCGGGCGGCGTGATCCTGAAACTCGCCGATGGCGCGGCCGTGCGCGCGGCTTGGGACAAGATGTTCGCCAGCGTCGCCGCCTATTCGGCTGCGATCCATCTCGATGGCGTGCTGATCGAGGGCATGGGCGCGCGCGGCATCGAGATGATCGTCGGCGGGCGCAATGATCCCGAATGGGGCCCAATCGTGCTGGCGGGCTTCGGCGGGGTGACGGCCGAGATCCTTGGCGATGTGCGCCTGCTCACGGCGGATATGACGGCAGAGGGCGTGGCGGCCGAGCTGATGAAGCTGAAGAGCGCGGCAATCCTGGCGGGCTATCGCGGGGCACCGGCGCTCGATGTACCGGCGCTGGCGCAGCTCATTGTCACGCTTGGGCAGATCCTGCGCGGAGCGCCTTCGATCCGCGAGGTCGATCTCAATCCGGTGATCCTGCATCCTCTGGGCCAGGGGGTGGTGGCGCTCGATGCGCTGATGCTGGTGGAAGCTTAGGCAACCCCTCCGTCAGCTTTGTGGGAGGTGGAGGGGTCAGTGCACTCCCGGCACCATCCCCTCGGCCCCCCGCAATACTTCCTCTGCCACCGCATCCCGTGGCCTCAGCCGCAACGATGCCTCCGCCGCTATCCGCGCCCCTGCTGCATCGCCCATGGCAAGCAGCGCCGCAGCGACATCGCGCCGAACCGGGTACCAGAACGCGGGCGGATCAGAGAACTGCATGAAATCGGGGGTTTCCTCGATATCTGCCGCCGCTGTGAACGCTTTCACGGCGTCCTTCGTGCGCCCCTCAGCCATCGCGATCCGCCCCTCGAGTACGCCGCGCGTGATGCCCAGCATCTGCTCGGGCGCGCGGTGGTCGCGGTCGATCTTGCCGTCTTTGCCCTTGGTTGCCACTTGCGCGGGGATCGCCGCCAGTTCGGCCTTGGCCCCCGCCAGATCGCGCAGCCACACCAGCGCCTCGCCGCGCGCATAGTGCCGCGCAGCCTTGAGATACGGCAGCTTGGGTTCCGCCAGAGTGAGCACTGCCGCCGGATCATCGAACCGCGCCATCGCGAAATAACCCGCCGCCGCCAGCATCTGCGAGAACGGCTCGGCCTTCTCGCGCTCTGCGGACTGCGCCACCAGCGGCCGCGCCAGATTGAGCGCGGTGCGTGCATCCCCCGCCATCATCGCGCCGCCAAGGCCGAAGATCACGTTGTGCGAATGGTACGGCAGGTCCCAAACCCCCTTGGGTTCGGGCAGGCCAAGCCGCTTGGCGTTGGCCTTGCCGATCTCCACCGCGCGCCAGTTGGTATCTGCCGCATCCTGATAGCGCCCCACCCAGAAATAGGTGTGGCTGGGCATGTGGACCAAGTGGCTGGCATTGGGCGCCAGGCGCGCCAACTGGTCGGCATAGCGCTCGGCCTTTTCCGGTTCGCCCCCCGTTTCGGTCGCGTGGATATAGAAATGGATCGCCGGCGTGTATTCCCCTGCACGCTTGAGCACGGTTTCCAGCAGCGTGACCGCGCTGGCAAGCGCATCGTGGTTGAAGTCGTCGGCATCCTCCTGAAACGCTGATACCATCAGCGCATCGGCGGTCAGCACCGCGATCTCGTTATCCTGCGGATAGCGCGCCGCCACCTTCTGCATCGCAGCGGCGTATCCGACGTCGCGGCGGTGCGTGTCCTTGCCCGGCAGATAGCGCGGGATCAGCGCGTCGATCAGGTCACGCTCGCGCGCTGTGCCCATCTTGGCGGCGAGCGCCTTCGCCTTTCGCGCAAGCACCAGAAGCGGCGCGCGCTCCTTGGGATCGCTGCCATAGTTGATCGTCGGGCCTGACACGAGCGCCTCGCCCCACAGGCACATCGCGCAGGACGGGTCGAGCCGCACCGCCTCGGACGTCGCGGCAATGGCCGCCTTGTGCGCAAAGGCCGCACTCAGTTCCATGCCGTTCGAAAAGAACGCCTGCGCTGCCGGCACCATGGTCGTGACAGTGAAGCCGCCGTTGCCATAGCCGGGCAGCAAGGTCGGCACCTTAGGTACGGTGGTTTCGTCGTGCGAATGGCCTGTTTCCTCGTGGCCCGCATGGCCAAGGTCGGCGGGCTTGGCCGATCCGTCGGCATTGGCGGCCTCGCTCAGCGGCTTGCCGACCATGACGGCCGTCATGTCATGCCCGGGCATATCGTGCCCGGCCTGCCCCAACGCTGGACCGATACAGGCGCAGAAAACCGCGCCAGCGATGACTATGGAACCAAGCTTGCGCAGCGACTTACCCCTACAACCCACGATAAGCTCGCATGACGGTCCCTCCTTGGCAATCCGTAAGGCTCAGTGCGGTTTGGGTGCAGCCTGCTTTTCCGCCTCGGCGATCGCCGCGCGCGTGATCGGCTCCATGATCGCATAGCCTTTGCCATTGGGATGGATGCCATCGGGCGCGATGTCCGGGTTCATCCCGCCCTCGGCATTGACCAGCGCGCCGTGGTAGTCGGCATAGACCGCGCCGCGCGACCGCGCGAGATCGCGCAGCCAGGCATTGAGCGCGACCACTTGCCCGGCGGGGGCCAGCTGCGGCCGCCACGGAAACTTCGCCACGGGCAGGATGCTGCCCAGCACCACACCGATGCCGTTGGCGCGCGCCAGATCAACCATCGCAGCCACGTGGTTCTTGTACATGTCCGGGCTGTTCGGGCCGGTGTTGCCGCCCAGATCATTGGTGCCGATCATGATGTGCACCACGCGCGGGCGCACCCGCACCACATCCTGATAGAACCGCACGAGGATCTGCGGGCTGGTCTGCCCGCCGATCCCGCGCCCGATTGCGCCACCCGCGAACAGGCGCGGAGCGAGCGGCACCCAACCCTCGGTGATCGAATCGCCAATGAACACGACGCGCGGAGGGGCGGCCAACTGCCGGTCGGCCTCCGCATAGCGGCATTCCCAAGCCCAGTCGTTCTTGAGCAGGTAGGGATGCGCGAACCACAGCCCCGGCGCATTCGGGCAGGGTTTGTCGATCATCCCTTCGCCCGGGGCTTCGACCGGCGGGGAAGGCGGCGGCCAGCTTGGCGCAGGTGCAGTCTGGGCCAGCGCGGGGGCAGACCAGAACACGAGCGCCGCGATGGCTGCCAGCCGGCCCATCAAATAATCCCGATCGCCTTGCCCGCACGCTCGAACATGCCCACGATGGTTTGCACCTGCTCGGCCGAATGCTCGGCGCAGAGCGAGCAGCGCAGCAGCGTCATTCCCGCCGGCGTCGCTGGCGGGCGCGCCAGGTTCACATAAAGCCCCTCACGCAGCAGTGCTTCCCACATCATCGCGCCGCGCTCCAGATCGGGCATGATCACCGCGATGATTGCGCTTTGCGGCTCGGGCGTGCCGAGCGGGAAGCCCAGCTCGCGCAGCGCCTTGTGCAAGGTGCGCGAGTTTTCCCATAGGTGGGCGCGCTTGGCCCCCGCATGCATCAGCTTGCGGATCGAGGTCGCGGCGGTCGCTACCACACTCGGCGGCAGGCTCGCGGTAAAGACATAAGGGCGGCACACCAGCCGCATGATCTCGAACTTCGGGTGGTTCGAAACGCAGAAGCCGCCGACCGTGCCGACCGACTTCGAGAAGGTGCCGATCACGAAATCAACTTGGTCCAGCACGCCCTGGTCCTCGGCCACGCCGCGCCCGTTTGGCCCGATGAAGCCCATCGAATGCGCCTCGTCCACCAGGACCATCGCGCCGTTTTCCTTCGCGACGCGGATCATCTCCTTGAGCGGCGCGATATCGCCGAGCATCGAATAGACGCCCTCGAGGATCACCAGCTTACCAGCGCCTTGGGGAATGCGCTTCAGGCGCTTTTCCATCGCCTCGATGTCGTTGTGCTTGAAGGGCACGACTTCAGCGTCGCCCATCTTGCAGCCGTCCCAGATCGACGCGTGGCTGTCGATATCGAGCACGATGTAATCGCCCTTGCCCGCGATCGTGCTGATGATGCCAAGGTTCGCCTGATAGCCGGTGGAGAACACCATGGCGTGATCCATGGCGTAGAATTCTTTGAGCGCCTCCTCGCACGCGCGGTGGCCCGCATACGTGCCATTCAGCACGCGACTGCCGGTGGTGCCCGCGCCGAACTCATCGAGCGCCTGCTTGCCCGCCGCGATCACGTCGGGGTCGAAGGTCATGCCCATGTAGTTGTAGGTGCCGAGCAGGATCGTCTCGCGCCCGCTGCAGATCGCGGTGGTGGGCGAAAGCACCTTCTCCATCACGAGGCTGAACGGATCGGTCACGCCGGTATCGAGCAGATCCTGCCGCTGCTTGATCAGCGGGTCGAAGCGCGAAAACAGGTCGGCCTTGGTCTCGGGCGCCATTTCAGTAGGGGTCATGTCGTTCATCGGTTCAGCCCTGCAACGTGGTCACAGCATCGATCAACTGGCCATAGGTCTCGATTTCGGCCTGCTGGTTCATGCTGATGATAATGTCGAATTCGTCCTCGATCGCGGCGACGAAGTCCATCACCGTCAAGCTGTCCCACTCGAGATCGCCTGCGAACGAGGTGGTCTCGGTGATCGCAACGCTGTTCTTGTTGAACGGCGCGACAACTTCGGCGATGCGGGCGGCGGTAGCGGCGCGATCCATTTTTCTGTTCTCCAAGAATAAGGTGCCCTTGCCCCAAGAATGCGGCTGAAAAGCGGCCAGCCGCGCCGCTTGTCAAGGGCAAGCTCCCTGTGCCATCCCCAACAGCGTGAGCAGCGCGCCCCGCGATGCTTCAGGAGAGCGCCCATGGCCGACCCATCCCTGCCAGCAGGACCACCAAAAGCCGCGCTTCCCTTGGTGACTCCGTCGGTCCTGTCCCCTTCGGGCTATTCGAACCACGCGATCCACCTTGTCCGCACCGCGCAGAACGTGAACCTCACGCTTAGCCAGATGGCCGATTCCAAAGCCTCGATCCTGATGGGCGCCACCTTCGTGGTCTTCACCATCACCATGGGGCAGGCGAAAAACGGTACGCTGCCCGCCTCGCTGCTGATGCTTGCTGCCTTCGCGTTCGGTTCGGCGATGTGTGCGGTGATCGCCGTGCTTCCGTCGATTGGCCGCCCGTCACGGTCCAGCGCAGCGCCAGCCCGCCCCAACAAGCTGTTCTTCGGCACGTTCACCGCGATGGACGAGGCGGAATGGACCGAAAGCGTGCTCGCCGACCTGCGGTCAGACGAAGCCGTGTTCCGCACAATGCTTCATGACATGTACCAGAACGGCCAGGTGCTCCAGCACAAGAAGTACCGCTTCCTGGGCTATGCCTACCGCTTGTTCATGATTGGCCTTGTCGCGACGGTGCTAATGTTCATCGCCGAGCATGTGATGGCCCGCGCCTAATCGGCTGCACTTGAAATCGCTACAAAAAAATCCGAACGGCTGCATTCAGGTTACGAAAAGACGACTGTGCAGTGCGAGACGACTGGGCAGTGCGAGACGATTGGGCAGTGCGAGACGATTGGGCCCCCGCCCTTCCCTTCGCCGCTTCATTCAGACCAGCTTGCGCACCGCCGCCATAAACGGCGTGATCGAGACCGGCTTGGCGAGATAGCCTTCCGCACCTGCCTCGCGGATGCGGTCCTCGTCGCCCTTGCCGGCATAGGCGGTCACTGCCAGCACCGGAATCAAGCGCAGCTCCGGATCGCCCTTAAGGGCTTCGATCAGTTCCAACCCCGAAACATTGGGCAGCTGGATGTCCATAATGATCAGGTTGGGTACGAATTCGCGCGCACGGACAAGGGCATCGCGCCCGTCCGCCACCGGTTCCACCGCGAAACCGTTGGCCTTGAGCAAGTCGCAGAACAGCTTCCGGTTGAGGTCGTTGTCCTCGACAACAAGAATTCTTTTTGCCACTGCCCCAGCGTATCCTCATGTCTTATGAGCGCCCCGCTCTATTGACCCCGGAAGGCCATGACAATCGCCCGCGCAAATGCCCCTGTTCATGATCCTGCCGCCTTGGCGCTGCAGGCGCTCGGCTGGGTGCTGGGCGATGCACCGCGTGCCGAACGGTTCCTCTCGCTGACGGGGCTGACGCCGGAGGAACTGCGCGCGGGGCTTGGCGATCAAGCGGTGCTTTCTGCGGTGCTCGAATTCCTGTGCGGCCATGAGGCCGATCTGATTGCGGCGGCCGATGCACTCGCCGTGGCGCCGGGCGATCTTGCCGCGGCAAAGGAGAATCTCAAATGACAAAACCGCTGGTGATCAGCGATTGCGATGAAGTGCTGCTGCACATGGTCGCGCCTTACAAGGAGTGGCTGGGCGAGCAGCATGGTATCGATTTTGTCATGGAAAACAGCGATTTCAGCAAAGCTATGCGCTATGCCGGGACAGGTGCACTGGTGCCCCCGGCGGAGATCTGGCGCTTGCTTTCGCTGTTCTTCGATACCGAAATGCACCGCCAGCCCGCGATTGTCGGCGCGGTGGATGGCATCAATGCGCTGGCAAGCCACGCCGATGTTGTGATCCTCACCAATCTCAACGACGACCGGCGCGAGGCGCGCGCGCGCCAGCTTGAAGCGGTCGGCATTCAAGCCCGCGTTTTCACCAACACCGGGCCGAAGGGCCCTGCGCTGAAAGCGATCCTTGAGGAATACCAGCCCAGCCGCGCGGTGTTCATCGATGATCTGCCGCAGCACCACGGCTCAGTGATGGAAATCGTGCCGCACGTCAGCCGCCTGCACCTGTGCGGTGAACCGATGCTGGCGCCGTTCATCGATTGCGCGCATGTGGCAGGCCATGCCCACGCGCGGATCGACGAATGGGACCGCGCGCTGCCCTGGCTCATGGACCGCATCCACGGAGTGAATGATGACGCATAATGCCTCCGCCAAGCTCGCCGAGCTCGGTCTTGTCCTGCCCGCTCCCGCCGCTCCGGTCGCGGCCTATGTGCCCACGGTCGAGGCAGGCGGGTTTCTCTATGTCTCGGGCCAGGTCTCGTTCGTCGATGGCGCGCTCGTGAAGGGCCGGTTGGGCGAGGACGTTACGCTTGATCAAGGCGTGACCGCGGCGCAGGGTTGCGGGCTGATGTTGCTGGCGCAGGCCAAGGCGGCCCTGGGATCGCTCGACCGAATTGCCCGGGTCGTGAAACTCGGCGCGTTCATTGCCTCGACAGACAGCTTCACCGATCAGCCCAAAGTCGCCAACGGTGCCTCTGAACTGATGGTTGCAGTGTTCGGCGAAGCGGGCCGCCATGCTCGCAGCGCGGTCGGCGTTCCCGTCCTGCCGCTGGGCTGCGCGGTGGAAATCGATGCTGTATTTGCTGTCCATCCTGCTTGACCGTCTGCTCGCGCCCCCGCCGCTGCCGGCGCGGGTGGCGTGGCTGCATGGGGTGACTTACGCCCACCGGGGCCTGCACGGCCCGGGGTCTGATGGGCGTGGTCTGCCGGAAAACGCGCCCTCCGCCTTCGCCGCCGCCATTGCTGCGGGCTACGGTATCGAATGCGACATCCAGCGCAGCAGCGACGGGCAGGCGATGGTGTTCCACGATTGGGAGCTTGAGCGGCTGACCGGTGAAACCGGGCCGGTGATCGAGCGCAGCGCGGCGCAGCTCGGCCAGATCCGCATCACGGGCAGCGAGGATACGATCCCCACCCTGCGCCAGCTGCTCGATCAGGTCGCAGGCCGCGTACCGCTGCTGATCGAGATCAAGTCGCAGCCGGGCACGCGGGTCGCCGCGATCTGCCTTGCGGTGCGCCGCCTGCTTGAAGGCTATCGCGGGCCCGTCGCGGTAATGAGCTTTGATCCGCGCGTACCGCGCTGGTTCGCGCGCTATTCGCCGCATGTCGTTCATGGGCTGGTGATGAGCGAGGAGGGCAGCCGCACGGTTTTCGCCCGCACTCGCCGCCACATCATGCTCTGGCGCGCCCGCGCCGATTTCCTTGCCTATGATGTGCGTGATCTGCCCAGCCGCTTTGCCGCTGCGCAGCGCCGCCGCGGATTTCCGGTGCTGACCTGGACCGTGCGATCGCCCGAACTAATGGAACGGGCCGCCCGTCACGCCGATGCGCCGATTGCGGAAGGGGCGGGACTGGAGAGGGTTGAACCCGCGTGAGCATCTCGGCGCGCGTCCATCACGGCGTCTCCGAAATTCCGGCTGCCGATTGGGACAGGCTCGCCGGCGCCGGGAATCCCTTCACATCCCATGCATTTCTCGCCTTGCTGGAGGAATCGGGCAGCGTCGGCGGCCGCAGCGGCTGGTCGCCCTTGCCGCTGGTGATCGAGGATGATGCCGGTGTTCCCGCCGCAGCACTGCCGGCCTATCTCAAGAATCACAGCCAGGGCGAATATGTGTTCGATCACAACTGGGCGGATGCCTGGCAGCGCGCGGGCGGCGACTACTACCCCAAGCTTCAGATCAGCGTGCCCTTCACCCCGGCCACCGGCCCGCGCCTGCTGACAGGCGCTCACCCCGAGCTTTCGATCCCACTCCTGCGCGTGGCCGAACAGCTGTGCGAGCAGAACGGCCTTTCCTCCGCCCACGCCACCTTTATCGAGCCGTCCCAATTGCCGCTGTTCGAGGAGGCGGGCTGGTTGCTGCGCACCGACACGCAATTCCACTGGGCCAACCGCGGCTATGCCAGCTTCGACGAGTTCCTCGCCCAGCTTTCCTCCGAAAAGCGCAAGAACCTGCGCAAGGAGCGCGCCAAGGCGCAGGACGGGGTGGAAATCCGCGCGCTCACCGGCGAAGCGATCCTCCCCGAGCACTGGGACGCGTTCTGGGTGTTCTATCAGGATACGGGCGCGCGCAAATGGGGCCGGCCCTACCTCACGCGTGAAGCCTTCACCCTGATGGGCGAGCGTATGGCGGACAAGATCCTGCTCGTGATGGCCTTCATCGGCGGGCAGCCGATTGCCGGGGCGCTCAACTTTATCGGTAGCGAGGCGCTCTACGGCCGCTACTGGGGCGCGGTCGTCGACAAGCCGTTTCTGCATTTCGAGCTGTGCTATTACCAAGCCATCGACGCGGCGATCGCGCTGCAGCTTAAGCGGGTCGAGGCGGGCGCTCAGGGCCAGCACAAGCTGGCGCGCGGCTACGGCCCGGTGCCGACCTGGTCAGCGCACTACATCACCGATCCGGGCTTCCGCCGCGCAATCACCGATTTTCTGGAGCGCGAGCGGCAGGGCGTGGCGCAGGAGCAGCTCTGGCTGGGCGAGCGGACGCCGTTCAAGAAGGGGTAGCATCGCCCTCAGGCGGTGATCCCCTCCCCGACGATGCAAGTCGAGCCGTCGGGGAGGGTCTCCGGGGGGTAAAACGAAAGTGAGTATCAGGCTGCGCGGATATCCGGCTTGGCGCTGCGCAGCCATTCGCGGGCGCGGCGCTGGGCTTCGGCGATTTCGCGTGCAGTCATGTCGTCCGATACTTCGGCGCGGCAGAGCGCGGCTTCCTCGTGTCCGCCCACGGCGGCAAGATTGAACCACTTGTGCGCCTCGATCAGATCGCACGGCGCACCGTGGCTGCCGGTGGAATAGGCGACGCCAAGGTCGAACAGCGCGTCGTTATCCCCGGCCGCGGCCGCGGCAAGGCAGGCGGCGACGAGCGTGTCGGTGGCGGCGCTGTCAGCGCCCAATTCGGTAAGCGAGGCGGCCTCATTGCCCGAGACCAACTTGATCCATGTCTGTGCCATAACCCTGAAACCCCCATACTCAAAAAGACGTTCCGGCGGGCCGCTTCGTGCGTTGCCGGGCAGGCACAAAGTCACCAATCTTGGTCAACAAAAGATTAACGCGCGAAAAAAGGCTTTCCACGGGCCGCGCGCCCATGATCCGGCAACTTTGCTTCGGCCCCGTTGGGCAGGTCTACGAGGAATTGCTTGTGCCGATTCCGCACCTTGCCTATAGGCCCCGCAAACCGAGAGCGAGGGCCTGCCCCCAAGGGCCGGTCAGGGCGTCTGGTGGTCGCAAAAGCAATAGCTTGGAGGGCCGGATGGCTGGGGTTTTGAGTGACGAGATCGACGTACTGTCGAAAGCCCGCCGGGCAATGCCCGGAGATTACATTCCTTCTGACGACGAACCCTATATGAACGAAGCGCAGCAGGATTATTTCCGCCGCCTGCTGCTGCAATGGAAAAAGTCGATCCTTTCCGCCTCGGCTGGCACGCTTTCAGCGCTACAGGATGGCCCGATCCGTGAGCCCGATCTCAATGACCGCGCCTCGAGCGAAACCGAATGGGGAATCGAACTGCGCACGCGTGATCGGCAACGCAAGCTGATCGCCAAGATCGATGCCGCCATGCGGCGGATCGATGAGGGCGAGTATGGTTACTGCGAAGTCACAGGCGAACCAATCGGTCTGGGCCGGCTGATCGCCCGCCCGATCGCGACGATGACGGTCGAGGCGCAAGAAGCCCATGAGCGGCGCGAGAAAATCTCCCGCGATATGTAAGGCCTGGGCCGCGCAATGTATCGGACCGGGCCTGTCCCGCTCCGGTACACCTTGCGCAAAGTGCGGTTAACGGCCTGCGCGTTTAAGATTTTGTTTGCCAAGGCCGGTTAGCAAATCGGCAGGGAGTTGTGCGAGACGTCCTCGCGACTTTCAAGGTAGCGGTCGGCCCGGATGTTCCAGGCCGATTTTGGGAGCCTTCTTTGGCAGATGAGACGGAACCGGGGCGTGACAGAACTCGATCATCGGCAAGTGGGGCGTGACAGCCTGTTTCTCATGGCAGACGTGCGTCTGGCCGGAGCTGGGGACGAGCACCGGGTAAAGGTGCGCAATCTCTCGGGCGGCGGCATGATGGCCGAGGGCCATGTCAAGGTTACGCGCGGTGCCAAGCTCGAAATCAACTTGCGCAACATCGGCTGGGTGGAAGGCGTGGTCGCCTGGATTCAGGAGAGCCGCTTTGGCATCGCCTTTATGGAGGAAATCGATCCCAAGGTGGCGCGCGAACCGGTCAGCAATCCCAACGCTGAAAGCACGCCGCGCTTCGTGAAGCCGGTCCTGCAGGTCACCGACCCCACCCGGCTGCGCAAAATCTGAAACCCGGGCTCCTGGCGGCAAAAATCTGAAGATTATTCGGTGTGCCAGCGCTCATGCGGCGCTGACCGGCACGCGCGCGCGTGCTAGCCTTGCATGCAATGAACCGCTTGCCCCGCCTCTCTGTCGTATCGATCAGTGCGCTGGCCGGTCTGCTGGCTATGGTGCTGGGCGTGCAAGCCTGCGGCCGCCGCGGGCAAGGTCCGCTGCCGATTGCTCTGATCGGCGAACGTACCGCGCTGCAGGCCAGCGGGCCGCGCCTCTCGCCCGCCGCACGGACGTTGCGTGCAGCCACGGTCGAGGGACTGGTCGCCTTCGATGCCGAGGGCCGCATCGTACCCGCCTTGGCCGATCGCTGGATCATCACCGATGACGGGCAGAGCTATATCTTCCGGCTGCGCGACGGGACCTGGCCAGGCGGCGGACGGATCACCGCCGAAACCGCCGCTACTGCGCTGCGCAAGGCGCTTTTGGCGATCAAGGGCACCCCGCTCGGGCTCGATCTGGCCGGGATCGAGCAAGTTCGCGTCATGGCGGACAGGGTGATCGAGGTCGATCTTGGCGCACCGGTGCCCGATATGCTGACGCTTCTGGCCCAGCCCGAACTGGGGCTCCCGTTTGCCCTGCGCGGTTCCGGGCCGATGGGTGTGGGGCGGCAGGGCCTCTCCGCAGTGCTTTCGCTCATCCCTCCCGAAGAGCGGGGTTTGCCCCCACAAGACGGGTTTGGCCGCCATGTGCGCAATCTGGTGGTCGAATTTGTCACGCCGGCGGCAGCGGTGAAGCGTTTCAATGATGGCGATGCCGATCTGGTTCTCGGCGGACGGATCGATTCGCTCCCCTTGGCAGAGGCCACCCCACTTTCGCGGGGGAATATCCAGCTCGATCCCGTGATCGGCATGTTCGGTCTGCTGGTCGAGAACGAGGTGGGCTTCCTGGCCGACGCACCAGCCCGGGAGGCACTGGCGCTCGCGATAGATCGCGATGCTCTGATCGCGGCGTTCAACGTGGGCGGCTGGAATGCGACCACGCGTGTGGTGTCCGCCGGGGTCGAGGGAGATGCGGGCACGGTCGGCGAACGCTGGATCGGGGTGGCGATGGAGCAGCGCCGCGCGCTCGCGGCTGAGCGGGTGGCGAAGTACAAGCTCGGCGGCAAGCCGGCTCCGGTTCTACGCATAGCAGCACCCGATGGCCCGGGCTCGCGCCGGGTGCTCGACCGGTTGGCCACAGATTATGATGCGATCGGCATCGTTGTGGTCCGCGTGGGCGAGGACAAGCCTGCCGATCTGCGCCTGGTCGATGCCACAGCGCGCTATGGCCGCGCGACGTGGTTCCTCAACCAGTTGGCGTGCTCGGTGCACAAGGCGGCCTGCAATGCGGCGGGCGATACGCTCCTTGCCCAGGCCCGCGCAGCGAAAGACCCGCGCGAGCGCGCAACTTTGCTGGGCGAGGCGGAGGCCGAGATCACGGCGGCCAACGGCTTTATCCCGATCGCCCGGCCGCTGCGCTGGTCGCTCGTGCGCAGCGGTTTGGCCGGCTTTGCGCCCAATCCGTGGGGCTGGCACCCGCTGCCGCCCTTGGCGGTGATCCCGAAGTAGAAAGCCTTCCTCTGGAACGCGCCAAGGAACAAAATTCTAAAAGTCGATCGCGATCCCGTTCTTTTCCCAGTCGCCGAAGCGAGTAGGATCGAGGCCATCCGGATCGGCGCGTTGCTCGGCCGGATGCGGCGGGGGGGCCGGTTCGTTGGTCCAGTGCGCGGGCCGGGTGAAGCCTGCTGGGCGTGTAGTGGCACGGGTAATCGGCTTTTCCATCTTACTTGCGTGCCCAAGTCTGCGCCCAAGCGCAATTGCCAAGAAGGGCACCACGCGCGATAGGCTGGCGGATGGCCCGTACTCCGCAATCCGCCGAAGATGAACTTCCCGGCGTCCCCACCCGCCGCGCCGCACTCCGTTTGCTCGATGCCGTGCTACGTCGCGGCGATCCGCTCGATCAGGCAGCTCCCCCGGTTCTGCGCGCGATCGAACGCGGGGATGACCGCGCGCTGGCGCTTGCCATCGTGCAAGAAGCGCTGCGCTGGCTGCCCGATCTCGACCGCCTGATCGATGGCGCAACGCGGCAGGTGTTGCCGGGTGACGCAAAAGCGCGCAGTGTGTTGCGCCTCATGCTCGCGCAGGCGCTGCGGCTCGGCCTGCCGCCCCATGCGGTGATCGCGACCGGCCTGCCGCTCCTCACTGGCGGCCCACGCCGCCTCGCGCACGGCGTGTTCTCGGCGGTGCTGCGCGGCGCTGGAGAGGCTGGCGGCCCGCCCGAGACGCCGACCTTGCCCGAAGCCGCGCTCGCCCGTTGGACCGCAGCCTGGCCGGACCGGATCGCCGCGATTGCCGCAGGCCTCGCGGTCCCCCCGCCGCTCGATCTTTCGCTGCGCGATCCGGCTCAGACAGAAGAATGGGCGCAGCGGCTCGGCGGCGTGTCGCTCGCCCCCGGCCATGTCCGTCTCGCCCGCGCTGGGTCGGTCGAAAGCATCGATGGCTTCGCCGAGGGCGCCTGGTGGGTGCAAGACCTCGCCGCCACCGTCCCCGTGCGCCTGCTCGGGCCAGGCGAGGGCCGCCGCGTGCTCGACCTGTGCGCCGCGCCGGGCGGCAAGACGCTGCAACTCGCCGCCGCCGGCTGGACCGTCACCGCGCTCGACAAATCAGCGCGCCGGCTCGAACGCCTGCGCGAGAATGTCGCGCGCGTCGGCTTCTCCGTGGATATCGTGGTCGCCGATGCGATGCAGTGGCGACCCGAGACGCTGTTCGACGCCGTGCTGATCGACGCCCCCTGCAGCGCCACCGGCACCTGCCGCCGCCACCCCGATGTGCTCCACCGCCTGATCGATGGCGAAGCGCTGACAGACCTCCAGCGCGGCTTGCTCGAACGCGGCGCGGGCGCAATCCGCGCGGGCGGGCGTTTGGTTTATGCGGTGTGCTCGCTCGAACCTGAAGAGGGTGAGGCGCAGGCTGAGTGGGTGAAGGCGTTGGGCCGCGTTGCCATCACGCCAGATCAGCTCCCTGCCGGCCTCGCTCCCACTCCCGAAGGCTGGTTCCGCAGCGA
>JBJXEK010000224.1:0-9977 GCA_046155055.1 Novosphingobium sp.
GGGTTCGCCAGCTCCATGATCATGCCAGCGGGCAGCCACTCTCCGGCATGATTTATGCCATAGCTGACTGAAGCAGCGATCAGACCGCCTTCAAATGCCAGATCATAACCGATTGCGGCCAAAGCAGCGGTAGCTCGATACCGGCCAGCATAAGCGCATCGCCCATCACTTCGCGCGGATCTGCCGCAGCCCGGGCAGGCCATGGCTGAGACATGCGATAGCGCCTGGCAGGATCGAGGCCGTCAAACCGCAATCGCCCCGGCAATGTGGCTGGGTGTCCTTCCAGCAACGCATAGGAAAACAGCGCTTCGGACTGGTCCGCTGCGACAATGCCAAAGGCGTCGCGCTCGGGCGGCGTGTCGATCCGCACCCTGTTGCCGCCATGGATGAGCGCGCGGTGCTGCTTGTGCAGCGCGATGGCCGCGGCAAGTTCCGATGCCTCCGCATCAGTGAGTTCGCGCAAGTCCATCTCCAGGCCCATGTGCCCGAAAAGAGCGACCCCGGCGCGCATCGCCATGCTCAGCCGGCGGCCGGTGATGTGGCAATCGCGGGGGCCGACATGCGCGCCCAGAACTGCGCATGGGAAGAAATAGGAAGCGCCGCGCTGGATGCGCAGCCGGTCGATCGCGTCGTTGCTGTCAGACGTCCAGAGCCGCTGCGTGCGCTCAAGAATGGCATAGTCCGCGCGGCCGCCGCCAGACGCGCAGCTTTCGATCTCCACGCCCGGATGCGCCACCCTTATCCTGTCGATCAAGGCATAGAGCGCCTTCACCTGGCCATGCACCGATGCATGTCCATCGCTATTGCCCGGATGGTTGATGTCCCGGTTCATATCCCATTTCAGATAGCCGATGGGGTAGCTGCGCAGCAGTGCGTCGATCCGGTCAAACAGATATTCGGTTACGGCGGCATTGCTCAGGTCCAGCACATATTGATGGCGCGAGGGCAATTGCGCGACGCCGGGCAATGATAGCACCCAATCGGGATGCGCGCGGAACAGATCGCTATCGGGATTGACCATTTCCGGCTCCACCCACAAGCCGAACTCCATCCCCAGCGCGCGCACCCTGTCGATCAGCGGCTTCAGCCCATCGGGGTAGACTTCCTCGCTCACCCACCAGTCCCCAAGACCCGCCCGGTCGCTGCGCCGCGCCCCGAACCAGCCATCGTCCAGCACGAAGCGCTCCACGCCAAGCGCCGCGGCGCGTGTCGCAAGGTCGTCGAGCACGGCGGGGTCGTGATCGAAGTAGATCGCTTCCCAGCTGTTGTAGTGCACCGGGCGCGGCCGGGTGGTGACGCACGAATCGACGATCGCAGTGCGCACGAACCGGTGCAACCGCTGCGACACCGCGTTAAACCCGCGATCACCAACCGCGACGACCAGCGTCGGCGTCGTATATCCCTCATCCTGCGCCAGCCGCACTTCGCCGGGCAGCAGCAGCTCGCCAAACTGGACCGCGCCGCGCCCATCAGCCAGCCGTTCGATCCGGTGGGCATGGTTGCCACTCCACGCCAGATGCAGCGCCATGACCTCGCCCTGGCGCTCGCTGGCATCGGCACTTGCGAGCATCGCGCCGGGGAAACAATCGTGTGAAGTGCGGCCACGGCGATTTTCGCGCACCATCGCGCCAGTCAGGATCGGGGCGCGCAGGGTCATGAACTCCCCTGCCCAGCGCCCGGAAAAGCCGATGTGATCGCTCGCCCACACTGGCAGCGGAATGGCCGGAGCCGCGAGATGATCGAGCGTGCAGGTCTCGCGATGTCGGTTGATGATCTGCGCGGCGCAGCGCAAAACGCCTGTATCGGCATCAAGGGTCAGAGTGTGGATAAGTTCTAACGCGGCAGCCGCGTCAACCGACCTGAGCGTTATCGATGTTCCCTCGACTGCAATCTCCGTCAGCCGGGGCAATGGCGCAAAACTTGCGCCGTCGCGGTGAAGCGCAAGGCCGGGCGCGCCGACATAGCCCGCAGCCATAAGCGGCGTCAGCGTGATGCGCGGCTCGATGGAGGGCGCGTTGGGCGGTATGGTCCTGATCACCGATTCTGCCACCGATTCGGGCGTTGTCGCGGCCTGCAAGGCGCTGCCGAAGTACAGAATCGACGCCTCCCCATGGCGCAGGTCGAGCATCAGTGTGGTGCCTGCTGCATCAAGGCGGACGAAAGGGATTTGCATGGATTGCTGACTCCAGAGTGGCAGGCTGACAACGCCCAAACGACAATTATAATATAATTATTGCCAAAGCGAAGCGGTTCAGCAAGATGGCGCGGAAGAGCTGCACACGTTGGGGACCTATGCTAGGCGTTTGTTACTATCCTGAACATTGGCCGGAAGCGCGCTGGGCGCAGGATGCCGCGAAAATGCGCGCACTTGGCCTGACCACCGTGCGCATTGGCGAATTTGCGTGGGGCCGGATGGAACCCGATCCGGGCCGCTATGATTTCGCATGGCTCGACCGCGCGATCGAAACTCTGGGCGCTGCGGGAATGCGCGTGGTCATCGGCACGCCCACAGCGACCCCGCCCAAGTGGCTGATTGATGCCCATCCCGAAATCCTTCCGGTCGATATCCATACCGGCACCGTGCGCGGTTTCGGATCGCGCAGACACTATGATTTTTCCTCCGATACGTATCTGGCACAGGCGCTGCGTATCACCAATGTGCTGGCAGAACGCTATGGCACAAACCCGCATGTAATCGGCTGGCAGACCGACAACGAGCTGTGTTGCCACGATACCGCCATGAGCGGATCGCTTGCCGCGCGCGATGCTTTTCGGCGGTGGTGCGCGGAGCGCTACGGCACGGTTGAAGCTCTCAACGCGGCCTGGGGCAATGTGTTCTGGTCGATGGAATACCGCAGTTTCGGCGAAATCGAACTGCCCATTCTCGCCGTGACCGAGACCAGCCCTGCCCACCGGCTGGCCTATCGCCGCTTTTCCTCCGATCAGGTGGCGCGTTGGCACGCCGCGATGGTGGCGGCAATCCGCGTCCATGCGCAAGACCAATGGGTGACGCACAATTTCATTCCGATGGACCAGACCGGCGTCGACAATTTTGCGCTGTGCGAGCCACTCGATTTCGTCAGCTTCGACAACTATCCGCTCGGCATCACCGATATGGCACTGGCGCGGGCGCCGGCAGAGCAGCTTTTGCCGTTCATGCGCACCGGCCTACCCGATTTGACGGCACTTTACCTCGATCAGACCCGGGGCCTGTCCAAGGGCGCATTCTGGCTGATGGAGCAGCAGCCGGGGCCGGTAAACTGGGCACCGCACAACCCAATGCCCGCGCCCGGGATGGTACGGCTATGGACCTTGCAGGCCTTTGCGCACGGCGCGGCCTGTGTCAGCTATTTCCGCTGGCGCCAGGCCCCCTTTGCGCAAGAACAAATGCATGCGGGCTTGCTACGCCCCGACCATGAGCCGGCTGAGGCCTGGCCCGAAATCGCGCAAGTGGCAGCCGAGCTTGAAGCGCTTGGATCGCTTGCGGAAAAAGCCCCTCAGAGCGAAGTGGCGCTGATCGTCGACATCGAATCGCGGTATGTCAGCGATATCGAAAAGCAGGGCGCGGGTTATCACTATGATCGGCAGGCCTATGCTTATTACAGCGCGCTGCGCTCGCTCGGCCTTGATGTCGATTGCGTTGCTCCGGGCCAAGATCTTTCGGGCTACAAGATAGTTGTCGCACCCGGCCTCGCCATGCCCGATGAAGCGGCGCTCGCGGCGCTCAAGGCATGCGATGCGTTGCTCGTGCTGGGTCCGCGCTCGGGCGCGAAGACCAAGGAACTTACCATACCCGATTCATTGGCACCGGGCCTGTTGCGCGGGCTTGTGCCGGTCCGTGTGCGGGCGGTCGAAACGCTTCGACCCGATTGCAATGGCGCACTGATCGCGGGCAATCAGCAATTCGAATCCGGCACGTGGCGCGAGATACTCGACGTAATGGGCGGCGAAGTGCTTGCTACATATGAGACTGGCGGAGCTGCCGTGGTGCGGAGCGGACGCGCAACCTACATTGGTTGCGTTACCGACGATGCCTATCTGCGGCAACTGTTTGAGGACCTCGCCGCACAGGCGGGTCTGGCGACCACGGTGTTGCCGGCGACGCTGAGGCTGCGGCGACGCGGCGCCATGATGTTCGCCTTCAATTATGCGCCCGAACCGGTAGAGGCACCGGCACCGGAAGCAGCAGAATTCCTTGTCGGCACGCGCAGTGTGCCAGCTTATGGCGTTTCGGTCTGGCGCAACGGATAAACCGCAACAACAAGTCAGGTGACGGACCGATCATAACGGACCGCGGACTATTAGAGGATGAATGATGGCCATTGGCAGCGCAGCGCAGTTTGTCGTCTTCCTCATGGTGATCGGGCTGATCGGCGGTCTCACCTGGTGGAAATGCCGCTCGCCCCATGCACGAAGCAAAGATGACAGCCGCGAGTTTTTCCTCGCCAGCGGGGGGCTGACTTGGGCCTATGTCGCCGGATCGATCACGATCACCAATCTGGGCACCGAGCAGCTCGTTGGCAACAACGGTGGCCAGACGCTGATCCTGGCGTGGTGGGAGCTGGCGGGCTTTGTCGGCCTGCTGATCCTCGCGTTGGTGTTCGTGCCGATCTATTACCGCAACAACTGCACCACCACGACCGAACTGCTAGAACGGCGCTATAACGACGGCCGCATCCGGACAATGATTTCGGTGCTGTTCATGAGCGGCTATGTGTTCCTCAGCATGCCATCGGCGCTCTATACCGGTTCGCTGTTCCTGCAGACGGTGTTCGGCATTCAGGTGCCGCTGATGGTGCTGGGCACTGCGATTGCGATCCTGGGGGGCTGCTACGGTCTGCTGGGCGGGCTGCGGGCGGTCGCGATTTCTGAGACGTTTGCCGGCGTGGGCTTGCTCGCGATCTGTTCGGCGCTGGTCTTGCTCGCGCTCAATGCTGTCCACTTCGATCTGAGCGGAATACCGGCGGATCGCGTAACCCTGATCGGCAGCCCGGAAAGTCCGATTCCCTGGCCGACGCTGTTTACCGGCATGATTTTCATCCAGATCTTCTACTGGTCGACCAATCAGGCGATCACCCAGCGGGCCATGGCCTCGCCCACCGTGCGCGAAGCCCAGAAGGGCGTGCTGGCGGCAGCGGCGATCCGTATCATGATCGTGCCCGCCATCGTCGTCCTGCCCGGGGTTGTGGCCTACAAACTCTATGGCAATATTGGTGACCGGGCGTTCGGCACCTTGATCGGCAACCTGCTGCCGCCATGGTTGTCGGGCGTGTTCGCCGCCATCTTGCTGACCAGCGTTGCGACCCATTTTGTCGCCGTGCTCAATTCGGCCGCGGCGCTCTATGTCTGCGATATCCACCAGAAATATGTGAACCCCCAGGCATCGGTCGGGCGAGTCAATCTGATCGTGTCGGCGATTTCCATCGCAATCGCGATCGCCATGATCCCGGTCTATTCGCACGCGACCAGCATTATCAACTTGCTCCAGCAGCTCAACGGGCTGCTCAGCATGCCGATCTTGAGCGCGTTCATCGTCGGCCTTCTGTTCGTCGATGTCGAAGCGATGGCGGCGATTGCAGGAGTTGTCTTCGGGGTGTTGCTCTACGCCTTCTTCACGTTCGTTTATGCCCCGTTCGGGCTCCACTATATCCACCTGATGCTGGTCACGCTGATCCTGACGGTTGGCTTCGGGCTGACGGTCAACCGGTTGGTCTTTGGGCGAACCGCCCGGTTCGTGGGCATCCGGGCTGCGCTTCGCGGGACTGGTGACCCCGCCGCCGCGACACCGGCAAGCTGACCTCCCCGGCGATCAGCCCATGATGCGGCCCCCGTCGATGATCAGCGCCTGACCGGTGATCATCGACGAGGCGCGCGAGGCCAGGAACAGCGCGGCCTCGGCCACGTCGCACCCGGTTATCAGGCTTTTCAGGCTCTGCGCATCGATGCACTCCTGCACCGCGCCGGGCGTCATCCACAGCGACTTCTGCCGCTCGGTCACCACCCATCCCGGGATCAGCGCGTTGACACGGATATGGTCAGGGCCCAGTTCGCGGGCAAGCGAGCGGGTCAGCCCGATGATTGCTGCCTTCGCGGTCACATAAGCGGGATAACCCGACAGGCCGAGATAGGATGAATTTGAGCCAACATTGATGATCGCGCCGTTCCCGCGCGTGCGCATTCCGCCGACCACGGATTGCGCGGTGAAGAAATGCGGCCGCAAATTCGTCGCCAGCGAATCATCCCATTCCTCGACCGAAAGCGTGTCGATCGTATGGCGATCATCCCGCGCAGCGTTGTTGATCAGGCAATCGACTACTCCGAAATCGTCGCCGAAGTCATTGATCGCCGTCTGAAGCGCGGTAACATCGCGGATGTCGCAGGCGCGGAACCACGGGCGCTTGCCCAACTGGGCCGCAATGGCGTCGGCCAGAGCCTCGCCGCCCGCCGCCGATAACGATACAAAGCCGACCTGGGCGCCGACCGACGCGAAGGCATGGACCAGATAAGCCCCGATCCCGGATCCGCCGCCCGTGATGAAAACCCTGCTGGAAGCAAGATCAGCGTAGCGCGTATACTCAAAGTCGGTCACGCCTTCTGCCGCTATGGCCCTTGATTGCACTGGTAAAATTGCATCGCCTTGGTGCGCATCGCTCATTGCCAAACCCACTCCCTCGTCCGTTCGGGCCACTTTACACAAAAGAGCAGATATTATATGATAATATTATTGTTTGATGTGGCATAGGAGCCGCATGCGGTTCCTGCATAAATTGTGTCCAACAGCACCGAAAAGGCTCGATCAGTCATAATGCCGGACGGGAATCGCCCAACCAAACCCCTTCGCAGCGCGCACAGCTATGGCAAGATGGATCGCGACGGGTTTATTCATCGTAGCTGGATGAAAATCGAGGGCTTGCCCGACGATGTGTTTGATGGCCGTCCTGTGATCGGCATCTGCAACACCTGGTCTCAGCTTACGCCGTGCAACATTCACCTGCGCGATATCGCGGAACATGTCGCGCGCGGCGTCTGGGAAGCCGGCGGGCTTCCGCTCGAGTTTCCGGCAATGTCGCTTGGCGAAACGCAGATGCGTCCGACAGCAATGCTCTTTCGGAACCTGCTGGCGATGGAAGTAGAGGAATCGATCCGCGGCAATCCGATCGACGGTGTGGTGCTGCTTGGCGGCTGTGACAAGACGACCCCCGGGCAGCTCATGGGCGCGGCCAGCGTCGATCTGCCGACCATGGTCATTTCATCTGGCCCAATGCTCAATGGCAAGTTCAAAGGCCGCGATATCGGCTCGGGCACCGATGTATGGCGCTTTTCAGAAGATGTGCGCGCCGGGCAGATGCCGATGAGCGATTTCATGGCAGCCGAAAGCGGCATGTCGCGCTCGCCCGGCACTTGCATGACCATGGGCACTGCATCGACAATGGCCTGCGTGATCGAGGCTATGGGCCTTGCCCTGGCCTATAACGGAACCATCCCCGCGGTTGATGCGCGCCGCCGAACGATGGCGCATCAAACCGGTCGGCGGATCGTCGGCATGGTCAAGGACGACGTTTGCCTGTCACGCATCGCCACGCGCGCTGCGTTCGAAAACGCGATCAAGGTCCATGCCGCGATCGGCGGTTCAACCAACGCCATTCTCCACCTCCTGGCATTGGCGGGCCGGCTCGGCGTACCGCTTTCGCTGGATGATTTTGACCAGTTGGCGCGCGATGTGCCGCTGCTGGTCGATCTCCAGCCATCGGGCCGATTCCTGATGGAGGATTTCCACTATGCCGGCGGACTGCCAGCGCTGATGGCGGCCATGGCGCCGATGCTTGATCTTGGCGCACCGACGGTGAGCGGCTTGCCACTGGGCGAAGTCATTGCCGGCATGGAGATTTACAACGCAGAAGTGATCCGCACGTTTGCCGATGCGGTAAAGCCGGAATCAGGACTGTGGGTCCTGCGCGGCAATCTTGCACCGCTCGGCGCAATCGTGAAGCCGAGCGCGGGGACTCCGGAATTGCTCCACCATCGCGGTAAGGCGGTGGTTTTTGAATCGATCGAGGATTTCAAGGCGCGGATCGATGATCCCGACCTGCCGGTCGACAAGGATTCCATTCTAGTGCTGAAAGGCTGCGGGCCGAAGGGGTATCCCGGCATGCCCGAGGTCGGCAACATGCCGCTTCCCGCCAAGCTGCTCGAACAGGGCGTGCGCGATATGGTCCGCCTTTCGGACGCGCGGATGAGCGGCACGGCCTTTGGCACTGTCATCCTCCACATCGCACCCGAATCTTCAGCAGGCGGCCCGCTCGCCATCGTCCAGAACGGCGATGAGATCCTGTTTGATGGCGCCAATCGCCGGCTCGAACTGCTGATCGACGACGCCGAAATGGCAAGGCGTCTCGCGGCGTGGGAAACGCAATCCAGACCGGTCCTCGCCACGCGAGGCTATGCCCAACTTTATATCGAGCATGTGCTTCAGGCCGATCAGGGTTGCGATCTGGATTTTCTGGTCGGCGGCAGCGGAAGCGTCGTGACGCGCGAATCGCATTGATGGAAAGCGCGATACCCGGAATCGGCGGGCTGATCGTCCTTGGCGATTGGGGCACGAGCCACTTGCGGCTTTGGCTCTGCGCTGGCGATACCGTACTCGATTCGCGTACCGGACCAGGGCTCGCGCCGCTCAACGCGGCGGGCCACCGCGCCGCCGATGTGTTCGTGGCGGAAATCGCGCCATGGCGCCGCGCGCATGGCGTGCTCGGCGCGCTGCTGTGCGGGATGGTCGGCTCCAACATCGGCTGGGCAGATGCGGGATATGTCCCCTGCCCCGCAGTTCCGCAGGATCTGGCTGATGCGGCGAAGAATGTTATAGCCAGCGATGGATCGCACAGCCTCATCGTGCCCGGTCTGGCGTGCGGCGGCCTGCTGGGCGGGCCGGATGTGATGCGCGGTGAGGAGACCCAGATCGTGGGCAGTCTCGCTCTGTTGCCGCGTCTCACAACAGGGCGTCATTTGCTGTGTCTGCCCGGCACCCACAGCAAATGGGCAATTGTCGAACAAGGCGCGATCATCGCCTTTCAGACAGCGCTGACGGGGGAATTGTTCGCTGTGCTGCAGGCCCACAGCATCTTGCTCGCCCGCACGGCGATGCCTGCCAGCGAGGCAGGCTTCGACGAAGGCGTAGCGCGGGTGCGCGCTGCTGGGCCCGAGCATCTGCTGCACATGCTGTTCGAAACACGCAGTCGGCAGCTCCGCCTGGGAATGGAGCCGGCGCATGCCACCGGATTTCTCTCGGGCCTTCTGATCGGCGCCGAAATCGCCGCAATGGCCAAGTTGGCCAGCGCAGAATCCGGATCGGTCACACTGGTCGGTGCGTCCCCGCTGACCGCGCTCTATGCCCGCGCTCTTGCGGCATTCGGGTTCCACACAAGCGCAGTCGATGGCGCGCTGGCGTCGCGCACGGGCTTACAGCACCTGCACAATCTGAGGAGAGATCGATCATGACCAACCAGCGTCCGATCATTGCCATTCTGCGCGGGATCGACCCCGATGCGGTTGTCGCGGTCGCCGAGGCGATTTTCGCGGCGGGGATATCGATGATCGAAGTGCCGCTCAATTCGCCCGATCCGCTGACCAGTATCGCCCGGTTGGCAGACGCGATGGGCGATCGGTGTCTGTGCGGCGCGGGCACAGTCTTGCGGGTCGCCGATGTCGAAGCGGTCCATGCCGCTGGGAGCCGATTGGTGGTGACGCCAAACACCAATCCTGCGGTGATTGCGCGGAGCGCCGCGCTGGGCATGACGACGATGCCCGGCTTTGCGACCGCCACCGAGGCCTTTGCCGCGATCGAAGCAGGGGCCAGCGGACTGAAGCTGTTTCCTGCAGCGAGTTATGGCCCGGCGCATGTAAAGGCGCTGAAAGCGGTGCTGCCGCCCGCCATCGACCTTTATGCCGTGGGCGGAGTCGACGCAGCCAGCATCCCGCAA
>JBJXEK010000225.1:0-9303 GCA_046155055.1 Novosphingobium sp.
TCATAGACCCCGTCGACGCTGGTGCCCTTGAGCAGCGCATCGCACTTCATCTCGGCCGCGCGCAGCGCAGCGCCGGAATCGGTAGTGAAATAGGGGCTGCCGACACCGGCGGCGAAAATCACCACGCGGCCCTTTTGCAAATGGCGTTCGGCGCGGCGGCGGATCACCGGCTCGCAGACCTCGTCCATTTGGATGGCGGATTGCACGCGGGTCTCGACACCGATCTTTTCCAGCGCACCCTGCATCGCCAGCGCATTCATGATGGTGGCGAGCATGCCCATGTAATCAGCCTGAGCGCGGTCCATGCCCTTGGCCGCACCTGCCATCCCGCGAAAGATATTGCCGCCGCCGATGACGAGACACAGCTCGAGCCCGGTTTCCTTGGCCGCCTTAAGCTCCTCGGCCATCTGTGCGACGAAATCGGTATCGATCCCGAACGGCTGATTGCCCATGAGCACCTCGCCCGAAAGCTTGAGTAGGACGCGCTTTATCGGGGGGAGGCTCATCGGTCGAAGGAACTCGTCATTGGGAAGGCGCCGCTCTTATACGCGAGGGGCGGCGCGTGCCAAGGGCGCGATCAGGGTTTGTGCGGGGGTTAGCGGCCCCAAACCGCCAGACAGGGGTTCAGCCGGGGCGTCCCCGCACCAAACGGGGACACCCTGACTGCAAAAGATCTACTTGATACCGGCAGCCGCCGCCACTTCGGCGGCAAAGTCGGTTGCTTCCTTCTCGATGCCTTCGCCGAGCTGGAAACGGACATAGTCGGTGAGCGTGATCTTGTGGCCCGCAGCCTTGCCAGCCGCCTCGACGACCTGCGCGATGAGGGTCTTGTTGTCCATCACGAACACCTGGCTGAGCAGCGCGTTGTCCTTGGCGAACTTGGCCGCCGCGCCATCAGCGCGCTTGGCGAGGATGTCGTCAGGGATCTGCTTGCCGCTCTTCGCCGCTTCCTCGACCGCCTTTTCGAGGGCGATCTTGCGCTCGCGTTCCAGCACCGCCGGATCGAGATCATCGACTGAGAGCGCCTGCGGGAAGGCCGCCGCGATGTGCATCGCGATTTGCTTGCCGAGCGGTTCGAGCACATCGGCACCGGCTTCGGATTCCAGCGCGACGAGCACGCCAATCTTGCCGAGGTTCGGCGCGGCGGCGTTGTGCACATAAGGCACCACAATGCCGCTGCTGACCGAAACGTGCTTCATGCGGCGCAGCTGCTGGTTCTCGCCGATCGTGGCGACGTTGTTGGTGAGCTTCTCGACGACGGTGCCGCCATCTGGATAAGCCGCAACCTTGAGCGCCTCGATATCCGCCGCTGCGGTTGTCAAAGCGGTTTCTGTGGTTTTGCGAACGAAATCCTGGAACTGATCGTTTTTAGCAACGAAATCGGTTTCCGAGTTCACCTCGACCGCCACACCCTTGGTGCCGGCAACAGCCACGCCGACAAGGCCCTCGGCCGCAGTGCGGCTAGACTTTTTGGCAGCGGCGGCCAGGCCCTTGGCGCGCAGCGCATCGACCGCAGCCTCGATATCGCCGCCCGTCTCGTCGAGCACCTTCTTGCAGTCCATCATGCCCGCGCCGGTACGGTCGCGCAGGGTCTTCACGTCAGCGGCGGTAAAAGCCATCGCGTTGATCCTTCAATTTTAAAACAGAGTGTGCCCGCAGCCGTGCGCAGAGAAGCACGTGACGGGGGCGTATTCGCAAATCAGGACAGTTCAGTGACGAAACCACGCGGGGTACTGAAACCCCGGCGCGGCTCATCACGAATGTCAGATCAGGCCTCGGTGGGCTCGGCGACTTCGATCACGTCCTCGGGGATCGGTTCAGCCATTGCGCCCAGATCCGCGCCCGAAGCGATTGCCGCGTCGCGGCCGCCGCGCGTGGCGGCTGCAGCGATGGCTTCGCAGTAGAGGCGGATCGCGCGGCTGGCGTCGTCATTCGCCGGAACCGGGAACGCGATGCCATCGGGCGAAACGTTCGAATCGAGGATCGCCACCACCGGAATGCCGAGCACGTTGGCTTCCTTGATCGCCAGCTCTTCCTTGTTCGCGTCGATCACGAACATCACATCAGGGATGCCGCCCATGTCGCGGATGCCGCCGAGCGAGAGCTCGAACTTGTCGCGCTCGCGTGTGAGCTGGAGCACTTCCTTCTTGGTGAGGCCAGCGGTGTCACCCGAAAGCTGCTCTTCCAGTGCCTTGAAGCGCTTGATCGAGCCCGAGATGGTCTTCCAGTTGGTGAGCATGCCGCCCAGCCAGCGGTGGTTGACATAGTGCTGACCCGAAGCACGCGCGGCCTGAGCGATCTGCTCCTGCGCCTGGCGCTTGGTGCCCACGAACAGCACCTTGCCGCCGCCCTGCACCGTCGCCGAGACGAATTCCAGTGCGCGCGCGAACAGCGGCACGGTCTGCGACAGGTCGAGGATGTGGATGCCGTTGCGCGCGCCGAAGATGTACGGCTTCATGCGCGGGTTCCAGCGGTGGGTCTGGTGGCCGAAGTGTGCGCCTGCTTCGATAAGCTGCGACATGGTAACGACGGGAGCCGCCATAATACGTTCCTTTCCGGTTGAGCCTCTGGAATGCAGGAACCGCTGCGGAAAAACCCGACTGCGGCACCGGTATGTGCGCATTCCATGTGGATTTGCCGCTGCGAGGCCCGGACTCCATGCCCGAATCACATAGCGGCTGGGCTGGCCGTTAGCGGCACTGCGGCACAACGTCTACAGGCAATCGTCTCCACGCAAGCGCTGCAGAGGCAGAGTGTGCGCAATCCCGCCAAGCCGACTACGCGCGATGAATATCCCGCCTCTGCCAGAGCATAGCGGCCGCGTAACCAATATGGACGCGATCCCGAACCTTTTGTTGTGTCGCGCGTTTCTAGTGCTGGAAACACAATCGCGCTTGACACGCCGGAACATAAAGAGAACATTGATCACGTCAGGGGCACAGACTTGGAATTTCCGATTCCATCCCCAAGTTATCCACAAGTTGTCCACCGACTGTCAAGCCGCAACTAGGCGGCAAGCGCGGCGGACCCAGGTTTGAAAGGTAGCATACCCATGTCCCTGCTCCCCCTCCTTGCCTCGCTCGTCATCGCTGGCGCCGGCTGTGCAGCCTTTGCGGCCATCGCGCTGACGGTGCACGTGCAGCTTCCGGCGGTCCGCAAAGTCTTTGCAGATTCGCGCGCGATCACGGCCGATCGTGCGTTCCTCGTCCAGGTCACGGCGGCAACCGTGCCGGCCGCGCCGCGCGGTATGGCCCAGTCGCGCCGAGTGTCCGTGCGTGGGTTCAGGCCGGTCCTTGTCGCTGCTGCGACGCCGCTGCTCGCTGCCGCCTGATCCGGCGGTAGCGGATTACGCCGAGCGGCATCAGGGCAAGATAAACTGCGCACACACCCACCAGCGTAAGCCACGGTTCGGTCAGCAGCGCGACCGTTACCATCCCAGCCAGCGCGATGACCTCCATCCTGATGGCGCGGCGCGGACGGAGCGCGCCCCAGCCCAGGGTCGGCAGGTTCGAGATCATCAGAAAAGCGATCAGCAACGCCCAGATTGCAACCAGTAGCGGCGTACGCAGCACTGCCCAATCACTGGCAAACCACAGATAGAGCGGCAGGAACGCCAAGCCTGCTCCGACAGGTGCGGGAACTCCGGTCATGAACCCTGCGGACTTGTGCGGCTGCCCCGGCAAATCGATCGAGGCATTAAAACGTGCCAGGCGCAGTGCGCAGCATACGGCCAGTGCCAGCGCCGCGAACCATCCAAACCGGGGCACCTGGCTCAACGACCACAGATAAAGGATGAGCGCAGGTGCGACGCCGAACGCGATCGCATCCGACAAGCTGTCGAGCTCGGCTCCGAAGCGCGACTGCGCTTTCATGAGCCGCGCGACACGGCCATCGATCCCGTCGAGGAGCCCTGCAAGGATCACTGCCAGCACCGCGCCGTGAAAATCGCCGCCGATGGCGAAGCGGATGCCCGTCAGGCCGCTGCATAGTGCAGCCGAAGTGATGGCGTTGGGCACGAGTGCACGTAAGGTCAGCCCGCGCGGCAAACGGCGGCTGCCAAAGTCATCGCCAGACAATTTGCGCTCGCTCGCCAGACTCTCGGCTTGATCGTCCAACTGCGGCCCCCCTTACACGAGGGTCCGTTCGTACCGAGCGCGCTCAAGACACCGACGACGGTTTGCGGTATCCCGGCTGTGCTCGATACGAACGATGCCGATAGGAATGATGATCGGGTGAAATGCGCGAGGGTCCTGCATCACAATGCCGATCACTGGCGCACGCCCTCGATCAGAAGGGCCTCGCCCAACTGGGCGAGCACGGTTTCCCCGGCAACAACGCATTGCCCGATCAGCACGCGCGGCTCGGTCCCGGCCGGCAAGTAGACGTCGACCCGGCTGCCGAACCGGATAAGCCCGATGCGCTGGCCGCCCGCGACGATATCGCCGGCCTTCACAAAGGGCACGATGCGCCGCGCAACCAGTCCCGCAATCTGGGTGAAGCCGACCCGCACCCCGTCGCCCCGCTCGACCACAAAGTGCTGGCGCTCGTTCTCCTCGCTCGCCTTGTCGAGATCGGCGTTGAGGAATTTGCCCGGTATATAGACCACCCGCCGGATTGTCCCGCCGATCGGCGTGCGGTTGATGTGCACATCGAAGACCGACATGAAGATCGAGACCCGGGTCACGGGCCCCTCTGCCAGCCCGGGCAAGCCGCTGCCATCATCAGCCGTCATCTCGCGCGGCGGCACGACAGTGCAGATCTGCGTGATCAAGCCATCGGCAGGCGCGATGACGAACGTTTCCTCTCGCGGCGTGACCCGCTCGGGATCGCGGAAGAAGGCCAGGACGAATACCGTGAGGAGCGCCAGCGGCCAACCCAGCAGTGCGCCGCCGAACAGCGCGCCGAGCAGGCATGCCGCAGCAGCAATGGCGCCAAACTTGCGTCCTTCCGGGTGGATCGCTGGCCAAGTGAAGCCAGCCGAGCCGCGTCCACGATTGTCAAGAATATCTCCAGCCATCGCGCTCCTCTAGGCCCTCGACCGCGCTGCGACAAGCGCTCTGCCGCTGCGGACACAGGGAGACCAAGTCCGCCGTGAATCGGCAGAACTGGGCGCCAGGGACAAGCCCTTGCACCCCGCAAAGATGTAAAATCCCGTAAACTTTGCCCTGAATTCAGACCGATGCGCATAGGGCCAAGAAAATATTCTCAACCGACCGGATCGCTATTCCTCGCGCAGGCACCAATTGGGTATTGGTTTGAGGGTCCAGAGCATCCAACGCTATTTAGGCTTGCAATCAACGATTTGAGAACTGTATTTTGTCGTAGCTATATCTTTCGTTTATTCTCTTTGTAAACCATAGAACTAGGCTGCTCTGGAGTCACAAAGCGGCTTCAACGCCCCAAGCCTTATACCCGTTATTAACCACAGCGGGTGGAAAGGGCTGCGTATGAATACGTACACAAACCCCATTCGCCGGGCTGCAGGCATCGTTGGATGCTCGCTTGTCTCCCTTGCCATCGCCGCCCCGGCGCATGCCACCGGTGTGCTTGCCGGTACGCTGATCGAAAACACCGCCACCGCGACGTACAAGTCCGGCACGGCAACGGGCACGGTCACCTCGAACAAGGTGATACTCAAGGTTGACGAACTGCTCGATGTGGCAGTGGCCACGCTGAGCACAGCGCCCGCCACGGGCACTGCATCGACCCCCGCCGTGCTGATCTATTCGGTGACAAACAGCGGAAACGGCCCGGAGGCGTTCGACCTTGCGGCCGACCCCAAGGTTTCAGGCAATGGTTTCGACGGCACTATCAAGTCGGTCGTGCTCGATAGCAACAACAACGGCGTCTACGATGCCGGTGTCGATACCGTGCTTACAACCGGAGCAGCCACGCCCGTGCTCGCGCCCGACACGACGATCAAGGTCTTCGTGCTGGTTACCCTGCCTGCAGGCGCTGCCGATGCCGAGACGAGCCAGGTCCGCCTCACCGCTTCGGCCGTCACCGGCACGGGCACCCCAGGCACCAGCTTTGCCGGCAAAGGCGAGGGCGGCGGCGATGCCGTCGTGGGCCTCACCACCGCGTCGGACAATTCGCTGGCCGCGCTGATCGCCAGCCTTGCCAACGTCACACTGACCAAATCTGCCTCGATCCTCGATCCGTTCGGCACGGCCAAGTCCGTTCCGGGTGCAGTCGTCACTTATTTGCTCGCGGCGAAAGTGACCGGCAGCGGTGCGGTCGATGGGCTTCACGTGATCGATACGATCCCGGACGGCACGACCTACGTGCCAGGCTCGCTCAAGCTCGACACGGCGACGCTCACCGATGCCGCCGATGCCGATGCCGGGACCGGCGCTGCCAGCGGAATCGATGTCACGCTCGGCAAAGTTTCCGGCGGGACCACCCGCAGCGTCGTTTTCGCCGTCAAAATCAACTGATCAACCAGGGAATCCTACCATGAACGCTCAGTTTACCGCGCAGTTTCTCGCCAAGTCGATCGCCAAGTCCTTGGTAGGGACGATGGCCGTCATGCTGATGGCCGGACCGGCCTTTGCCGCAGCCCAGGCCGTTCCGGCCGCCAACCCGGTTTCGCTCAAGGGCGATGTCAAGCTGGAGAAGTCCGTTACCGAAAACGGTGCGACCCGCATCCAACTGCTTGAGCCCAAGGTCGTCGTGCCGGGTGACCATCTGGTGTTCACCACGCGCTATCAGAACGACGGCGCGCAGGCGGTGACCAATTTCGTCGTCACCAACCCGCTGCCCTCGGCCGTGGTGCTCGCACCCGAAGCCGCAACTGGCACCGAGGTTTCGGTCGATGGCGGCAAGAACTGGGGCCTGCTGAGCACGCTCAAGCTCGCCGATGGCAAGGGCGGTGTACGCGCCGCGCTCGCCGGCGATGTGACCCATGTGCGCTGGACCATCGCCCAGATCGCACCGGGCGCGGCAGGCCAGGTCGAATATCACGCAATCGTTCGCTGAAAGGCGAAACGGGGGGTCGCTGTGCCTGTGAGCGACCAGACTAATCGCAGGCAACCCAGTGGAGCATAATATGACGTATCGCAGCAGACTGCTGGGTGCGGCGGGCCTTTTAGCGCTCTCCGTTCTCGGCGCCAATCCCGCCCTTGCGGCCGGCACTACCGCCGGTTCGACCATCACCAACACCGTGTCGGTGGCCTTCACCGTCGGCACCACCGCACAAACCGGCACGTCGGCTTCGGACACCCTCACGGTTGACCGCAAGATCAACCTGACTGTCGCCGAAAACGGCAGCACTACAACGACGGTCAACCCGGGCCAGCTGGCTCAGGTCACTGCCTTCTCGGTGACTAACACGTCGAACGCGGTGCTCGATTTCGCGCTTGCCGTCAGCCAGCAAACCGGCGGCGCGGGTGCGCACACGAACACCGACACGATCGATGTGTCGAACATCAAGATGTACCGTGACACTAACGGCAACGGCATTCTTGATGGCACCGAAGGCACCACGGTCATCACCTACCTCGACGAAATCGCGGCAGATGCCACGGCCTATGTGATTGTTGTGGCCGACGTGCCGCTTGGCCAGGCCAACGGCGCGGTTGCAGCTGTCACGTTGACCGCCACGGGCCGCGAAGGCGCCGGTTCAGGCAGCCAGGGCGCAGCGCTGGTCAACCAGAGCGGCATCGCCAACACCGCGGGCATGGACACAGTCTTTGCCGATGGCGCGGGCACCGGCGGCGATGCACTGCGCGATGCGGCCTTCTCGGCCAAGGATGACTACACCGTTGCGGCAGCGACGCTGAGCGCGGTGAAGACATCGAAGATCATCAGCGATCCGATCAACGGAACCACCAACCCGAAGATGATCCCGGGCGCCACGATCCAGTACTGCATCGCCATCAGCAACGCTTCGGGCAGCGCCACGGCGACGTCGATCACCGTGACCGACGCGATCCCGGCCAACCTGACCTACGACTCCGTCTCGGGCTACGGCGTGAAGACGAACGGCACCGCAACGGTCAGCAGCGGGGTCGCCACCTGCGCCGCCGACACGACCGGCACCGGTACCCAGTCTGCCGGCACAGTCACCGGCACGCTGGCTTCGGTTGCTGGCGGCGAAATCAAGACGGTGATTTTCCAAGCCATCATCAATTGAGCTGGGCCTAGGAGGCCACAACTCAAACGATTGAAGATCTTGAGAAAAGGGAGGCGGCGGCAACCGGGGGGTGCCGCCGCCCTACCCTCCTGTTGTCCAATTCTCCTGAAGAAAACGCTATGCCGGCCTTGCGGAACATCATTGGGGCGATTGCCGCGCTGCTTTTTGCAGTGCTGCTTGTCGTGACCGGTGAAACCGCTGCGGCAAAAACGATCTCCAACACCGCGCAGGCGCGCTGGACGCAAGGCGACCAGACCCTCACCACCGACTCCAACGTGGTTTCGTTTGATGTCGTGAGCGAAGACGCGACGATTTCGGTGCTGCCGCTGCCTGGCGGCACCAATTCCATGTCTGTTGACAGCGGAAGCTGCGGCGGTGCGCCGCTCCCCGGCGTCACAATCGACGCTGCGGCTGCTGATCCGTCCATTCCCTCGACGATTTCGAGCATCACGGTCGGCCAACAGGTGGTATTTCGCCTCGTGCTCTCGCGCGCCGCGCTCAATGCCGGCAAGATCGACACCGTCCGGGTGATCATTACTTCCGCCAGCGGCGATCAGGAAACCATATCGGTTATAGAGACCGCCGCCGACAGCGGTGTGTTCTTCGGTGCGATTCCGACCAGCGCAATCCCGCCGCAACCGACGCGCGGTGATTGCCGCCTCAGCGTTTCGGACGGAGACAAAGTGACCGTCGAATACAACGGCGCCACCGGCGACGGCTCGGTAATCAAGACTGCTGTCGATGTTCTTGCCGACCCCTACGGCCTTGTTTTCGACAGCGAAGATGGCGCCCCGATCGATGGCGCGCGGGTCACTCTGGTCGATGTCGCCACCGGCCAGCCTGCTCGCGTGTTCGGCGAGGACGGCCTGACGCCCTGGCCCTCGACGATCACAACCGGATCGCAAGTTGTTGATGGTGCAGGAAATACCTGGCAAATGCCACCGGGCGAATATCGCTTCCCGCTCGCGGCGCTCGGCACCTACCGGCTGGTTGTCGTGCCGCCTGATCCGTATACGGCGCCTTCCGCGCTGACACCGAAAAACTTTGCCGGACTCACGCGCCCCGACGGGGGCGAATTGGTGATTCTGCCCGCCTCGTACGGTGGTCCTGTCACGCTTTCGACCCCCGCTCCGGTGCGTGTCGACATTCCGGTCGACCGGCCGCCGGTC
>JBJXEK010000226.1:0-2707 GCA_046155055.1 Novosphingobium sp.
CTGCCCACAGCCTACACGTTCTGGTCACGCCCGCTGGGCAAGCGCATCAAGGGCGAGATCATCGAGATGTCGCAGTGCTATGGTGCGGATGAAATCCTCGGGATCGCAGAACTGGGCGGGCTCGATCTGCCGCCACTGGGCGCGCTGCGGCAATCGCTGCTGACCGCTTTCGGCCGCGCCGCCGTGGCTTGATCAGGCCGCCGGAGCAACCAGCTGCTGCGCCAGCGCTTCGGCCACGCGGATACCGTCGACCGCCGCTGAAAGAATGCCGCCCGCATAGCCTGCGCCTTCGCCCGCAGGATAGAGCCCGCGGGTATTGAGGCTTTGAAAGTCCGGCCCTCGCGTGATGCGCACCGGCGATGAGGTCCGCGTCTCGACCCCGGTCATGACCACGTCGGGATGGTCATACCCCGGCATCTGCCGCCCGAACACGGGCAGCGCCTCGCGCATCGCCTTAACCGCGAAAGCGGGCAGACAAGCACTCAGATCGGTGGGGTGCACACCGGGCTGGTAGGACGGCACGATCGAGCCGAAGCTCTCCGAAGGCCGCCCGGCGAGGAAATCACCCAGCTTTTGCCCGGGGGCCTGATAGTTCGATCCGCCTGCCGCGAAAGCCCGTTCCTCCCAGTACCGCTGAAATACGACGCCAGCCAGCGGTCCGCCGGGAAAGTCGCGTTCGGGGGTTATATCGACCACGAGGCCCGAGTTCGCGTTGAACTCGGCGCGCGAATGCTGGCTCATGCCGTTCGTCACCAGGCGCCCCGGCTCGGATGCCGCCGCAACCACGCGCCCGCCCGGGCACATGCAGAAGCTGTAAACCGAGCGGCCGTTGCTGGCCTGATGTGCGAGCGAATAGGCCGCCGGGCCAAGAATGGCGTTCCCGGCGCTTGGCCCATAGCGCGCTACATCGACCAGCTTCTGCGGATGTTCGATGCGCACGCCGATCGCAAACGGCTTGGCCTCCATATGCACACCCTGCGCATGCAGCACTTCAAACGTATCGCGCGCCGAATGGCCCACTGCCATGATCACGTGGCGCGCCGGCAGCACCTCGCCGGTCGAAAGCATCAGGCCCTCGATCCGCCGCTCACCCGCGGCATCGCGGCCAATGACAAAGTCCTCGACCCGCGTTTCGAAGCGGTATTCGCCGCCCAGTGCCTCGATCGTCTCGCGGATCGACATGACCATGGTAACCAGCCGGAACGTGCCGACGTGCGGGTGCGCTTCGGTCAGGATATCCGCGGGCGCGCCGGCCTTGACGAATTCGACCAGCACCTTGCGGCCAAGGTGGCGCGGGTCCTTGATCCGGCTGTAGAGCTTGCCGTCGGAGAATGTGCCCGCACCGCCTTCGCCGAACTGGACGTTGGATTCCGGGGTCAGAACGCTTCGCCGCCACAGGCCCCAGGTGTCCTTGGTGCGCGCGCGCACCGCCTTGCCGCGTTCGATGATGATCGGCCGGAAACCCATCTGCGCCAGGATCAGGCCTGCCAGCAACCCGCAAGGGCCAGCACCGATAACGACAGGCCGGGGGCCTGCCCATCCCGCCGGCGCCATGACCGGGAAGCGGTAGGCGGTGTGGGGGGCAGGGCGCAACTGGGTATCTCCCGCATGCCGCGCGAGCACGCCCGGCTCGTCCGTCACGGTCACGTCCAACGCATAGACCAGCTTGATGGCCGACTTGCGGCGCGCGTCATTGCCGCGCTTGGCCACGGTGTAGCGGATCAGGTCGGCCGGCGGGATATCCAGCCGCGCGCAAATCGCGGCCTCGAGATCGGGCGCGGTGTGATCCAATGGCAGCTTGAGTTCGGTCAGGCGGAGCATGGGAGCTTCCCTAGTCGCCCGAAGGCCGCCGGGGAAGCTGGCAAGTAGGCCCTAGTTCATGCCCTAATGCATATGGCCTGAAAGGATCGCATCGAACACGGCGGCGTGCAGCGGTTCGGAAAAGACGCAGCCGGCTTCAAACCGGTCGGTCCACACGACCTTGGCTTGCCGCGGCGGCAGGCCGGGCAAAGTGATCCACACGCTTTCGCCGATGCGCAGGCGCTCCATGCCGGCCAGCCTCAGCCCATGTTGCGAAAGATCGAGGATCTGTGCCGCCAGCCGCACGATCGTGCGCCGATACTGCACCCGCACGACCATTGGGCGACGTTCAGACTGTCGCTCTTGCTGGTTGCGTGGATCGGGAAGCTCGGCTGGCATGGGTACTCCGGCTGTGGCAGACCTCGGCATGAAATGGATCCATCTCGCCTACATCCGAAAGCCCTTCCAAACCTTTAATGCGATCGAAATTCTGGCGCGGGTCGGATGCCGCGGCTACAGCGGGCGGGGCGGCAATCGGATGATCGGGCAGGGCTGATGACACTTCGTCTCCACACCTATTGGCGGTCGACGGCCGCCTGGCGGGTGCGCACCGTGCTCGCGCTCAAAGGGCTTGAATGGGAGGCTGTGCCGCACGATCTTCGCACGGGAGCACAATCCGCGCCTGACTATGTGGCGCTCAATCCGCAGGCGCTGATCCCCGCGCTCGAAGTGGACGGCGCGGTGCTCACCCAAAGCCTGGCGATTTGCGAATACCTCGATGAACGCTGGCCCGAGCCGCCGCTGCTGCCCGCAGACCCGCTCGAGCGTGCAAGGGTGCGGGGATTCGCGCAGGCCATCGCCTGCGACACCCACCCGGTGCAGAACCTGCGCGTGCTGCGCATGCTGC
>JBJXEK010000227.1:0-24142 GCA_046155055.1 Novosphingobium sp.
CCGACCATGACGGCGCTGGAGAACGTGGCGATTCCGCTGGAATTCGCCGGGCGGCGGGACGCCTTCCAACGCGCCGAGGCCGCGCTGGTGGCGGTCGGGCTGGGTCACCGGATCGGCCACTACCCGGGGCAGCTTTCGGGCGGCGAGCAGCAGCGCGTGGCGATTGCCCGCGCGCTCGCGCCGCGCCCGGCACTCGTCTTTGCCGACGAGCCGACGGGCAATCTCGATCACCGGAACGGCGATGCTGTGGCGGACCTGCTGTTTGCGCGCGCGGCGGATGCCGGCGCGACCCTGCTGCTGGTGACGCATGACGAGGCGCTCGCGCAGCGCTGCCAGCGGATCGTGCGGCTGGACGACGGGCGGATCATTTCGGACGCATCATCATGAGCCGCTGGGCGCTCGCTTGGCGGCTGGCGCGGCGCGGGCTGGATTGGCGGTTTCGCGGCCTCAGACTGCTGATCGTGTGTCTGGTACTGGGCACCGCGGCGCTTGCAGCGATTGGCACGCTGACGGGGGCGATTGGCGGTGAATTGGCAACGCGCGGGCAAGCCATGCTCGGCGGCGATCTGCAGCTGACGCTTTCGGGGCGCGAGGCTTCTGCCGAAGAGCTTTCGGCGATGCGGGCGCTGGGCACTGTTTCGGCGGGCGCACGATTGCAAGCTATGGCGCGGGCCGACGGGGCGCGGGCCGACGGGGCGCGGCGGGCGGATGCGTCCGGTGATGCGGTGCCGGTGGAATTGAAGGCTGTCGATGCGCGCTGGCCGCTCTACGGGCAGTTCCGCGTCGAGAGCGGTAGGACTGGCCCCCGGGCGGCGGGCGCGCCGCAGGGGATGACCGCGTGGATCGCGCCGGGGGTGGCGGACCGGCTCGGCGTCAAACCTGGCGACCGGATCATGATCGGCTCGGCTGCGCTGGTGATCGGCGGGGTGATTGCGAGCGAGCCCGACCAGCTTTCCGAGGGCTTTGCGCTGGGGCCGACAGTGATCGTGAGCGACGAGGCCTTGGCGGCTTCGGGCCTCGTCCAAGTGGGCAGCATGGCACGGTGGAAATACCGGCTGAAGCTTCCAGCCAAAGCCAATCCGGCGAAGCTGGCGAAGGCATTCAAGGCACAGTTCCCGGCAGGCGGATTTGATACGCGCACCCGCGACAAGGCCTCGCCGGGGCTCGACCGATTTGTGGAGCGCATGGGGCAGTTTCTGGTGCTGGTGGCGCTGGCGGCGCTGGGGATTGCCGGAATCGGGATTGCGGGCGGGGTGTCCTCGTATCTGGAAGCGCGGCGGGTGAGCATTGCCACGCTCAAGATTCTGGGCGCGGGCGCGGGCGATATTGTACGCATCTACCTGCTCCAGATCGCGGCGGCGGCGGCGGCGGCGATTGCGCTCGGCCTGCTGCTGGGGGTCTCGATCACGCCGCTGCTGGCGCGGGCGCTTTCGGGCCTGTTACCGATCCCGCCTGGGTTTGCGGTGGATCTGGGGGCCTTGGCGATTGCGGCCACGTATGGATTGCTGATCGCGCTGTCGTTTGCGGCACCACCGCTGCTGGCGGCACGGCGCATTCCCGCGATGGCCTTGCTGCGCGCGCGGGTGGCGCCGGTGAGTGGGCGTTGGCGGATTGCGCGGCCGCCGCTCTGGGTGTTGCCGGTAGGCGTGGGGCTTGGCGGGATTGCGGGGCTGGCGGTGCTGACATCGCCGCAACCGCTGCTGGCGGCGGGGTTTCTGGGCGGGGCGGCAGCGGTGTTCGCGCTGCTGGCGCTGCTGGGACAAGGGCTCACGCGGCTGGCGGCGCGGATGCCGCGCCCCCGGGGCGCGATCCTGCGCATTGCACTGGGCAATCTGCACCGGCCCGGCGCGCAGACGGCGGCGCTGGTGGTGGCGCTGGGCTTTGCGCTGGCGGCGTTCGTGCTGCTCGCGGTGATCCAGACCTCAATCGACGCGAATATCGCCAGCCGAATTCCGGCGCGCGCGCCTGACTATTTCGTGCTGGATGTGCCGCGCGGGAGCGGGGCGGAGACGTTCAAGGCGCTGGTGCATACCGCCGCGCCGCGTGCCGAGGTGCGCATGGTGCCCTCGCTGCGCGGCTCGATCCTGGCTTACGGGCCTGAGGGCGCGATGACCGAAGTGGCGAGCCTCAAGACTATTCCCGATGCGGCCTGGGCGCTGCGCGGCGACCGGGGGCTGACGTATGCCGACACGGTGCCCGAAGGCAATGTGCTGACCGAGGGCCGATGGTGGCCCACGGGGTATGCGGGCGAGCCACTGGTTTCGGTCGATGCCGATTTTGCGCAGGCGATCGGGTTGAAGCTGGGTGACACGCTGCGCATCAGTCTGCTCGGCACCGAACGCAGCGCGCGGGTCGCCTCGTTCCGGCGGATCGACTGGACCTCGTTCGGCTTCAACTATGTGCTGGTGTTCAGCCCGAATACGCTGGCCGATGCGCCGCATACCTTTGCCGCGACGATTACCCTCGCCGCGCCGGAAAAGCGCGCGGATGTGCGCCGGAGCATCCTTTCGGGGCTGGTGCGCGCGCTGCCTGAAAGCTCGGTGATCGAGGTGGGACCGGTGCTGGGGCAGGCGCGAACTTTGCTGGGCCAGATGGGCACGGCGGTGTTTGCGGCGGCGAGCGTGGCAGTGCTGGCGGGGCTTGCGGTGCTGGCGGGCGCGATCGCGGCGGCACGAGCGGCGCGGCAATATGACAGCGTGATCCTGCGCGTGCTGGGCGCAAGCCGAGGGCAATTGCTGGCGCTGCTGCTGGCCGAATATGCGCTGCTGTGCGCGGTGCTGGCGGCAGTGGCGCTCTTGCTCGGCTGCGCCGCCGGCTGGCTGGTGGTGGTGGAGCTGTTCGAGTTTGCGTGGTCGCCCGATTGGCCGCGCGTGCTGGGCGTGCTGGCAGGCGGCGTGGGGCTGGTCATGGTGCTGGCGGTGCTCGGCTCACTCTCGGTGCTGCGGACCCGGCCGGCAGAAGCGCTGCGAGCGCTTTGAACAGGGTTCGCGCAGCGGCGCGGCCCGATTTCAGAAGCTGCACGCCGCGCTCCCTTGCCGCAACGCACAATTACAGGTAAGCGCGCGCCGAAGCCCCGGCCTAACCGGCCGGGCACGGCGCGCTGCCTGCTGCGCGCGCCGAACCCGAGATATGAATCGAAAGCGTTTCCATGGCCAGCGCCCCCGTATCCCATAAACAGCGCAATATCGCGATTATCGCGCACGTCGACCACGGCAAGACCACGCTGGTGGACCAGTTGTTCCGCCAGTCCGGCACCTTCCGCGACAACCAGCGCATCGAAGAGCGCGCGATGGATTCGAACGATCTCGAGAAGGAGCGCGGGATCACGATTCTGGCCAAGTGCACCTCGGTCGAGTGGGAAGGCACCCGCATCAACATCGTCGATACGCCCGGCCACGCCGATTTCGGCGGTGAAGTCGAGCGCATCCTGTCGATGGTCGACGGCGTGATCCTGCTGGTCGACAGCAGCGAAGGCGCAATGCCGCAGACCAAGTTCGTGACCGGCAAGGCGCTGGCGCTGGGCCTGAAGCCGATCGTGGTGGTCAACAAGATCGACCGCCAGGACGAGCGCACGCAGGAAGTGCTCGACGAGGTGTTCGATCTGTTCGTCACGCTCGAAGCCAACGACGAGCAGCTCGAATTTCCGGTACTCTATGCCTCGGGCCGCAATGGCTACGCCAGCGATGATCCGCTGGCGCGCGAAGGCACGCTCAACCCGCTGTTCCAGACAATCGTCGATCACGTGCCCGCGCCTTCGGCCGATCCCGATGGTCCGTTCAAGTTCCTCGTCACGCTGCTGGACCGAGACAATTTTCTTGGCCGCATCCTGACCGGCCTGGTGTTCTCCGGCTCGGTCAAGACCAACCAGGCGATCCACGCGCTCGATAACGATGGCAAGATCGTCGAGACGGGCCGCGCGTCCAAGATCATGTCGTTCCGCGGGCTGGAACGCGTACCGACCGACGAAGCGGTGGCAGGCGACATCATCTCGATCGCCGGGCTGACCACAGCGACCGTTTCCAACACGATCTGCGACCCCTCGGTCACCGAGCCGCTGCACGCGCAGCCGATCGATCCGCCGACTCTTTCGATGCGCTTTGCGGTGAACGATTCGCCGATGGCAGGCCGCGAGGGCACCAAGGTGACCAGCCGCATGATCCGCGACCGTCTGGGGCGCGAGGCCGAATCGAATGTGGCGATCAAGGTGACCGAGAGCGCCGACAAGGACAGCTTCGAAGTGGCCGGCCGCGGCGAATTGCAGCTGGGCGTACTGATCGAGACGATGCGCCGCGAAGGCTTCGAGCTGGGCATCAGCCGCCCGCGCGTGCTTTACGGCGAAGACGAGCACGGCAAGCGGACCGAGCCTTACGAGACTGTGGTGATCGACGTGGACGACGAGTTCGCGGGCACGGTTGTGGAAAAGATGGCGACCCGCAAGGGCGAGATGACCGACATGCGCCCATCGGGCGGTGGCAAGACGCGCATCACCTTCTCCGCTCCTTCGCGCGGCCTCATCGGCTATCACGGCGAGTTCCTTTCGGACACGCGCGGCACCGGCATCATGAACCGGCTGTTCGAGAAGTATGGCCCGCACAAGGGCAAGATCGAAGGCCGCAAGAACGGCGTTCTGATCTCCAACGGCGCAGGCGAGGCCAATGCCTATGCACTGGGTCCGCTGGAAGAGCGCGGCATCCTGTTCGTCGGCGTGGGCACGCCTTTGTATGAAGGCATGGTCATCGGCGAAAACGCCAAGCCCGACGATCTCGAAGTCAACCCGATGAAATCGAAGCAGCTCACCAACTTCCGCTCGACCGGCAAGGATGACGCGATCCGCCTCACCCCGCCCAAGATCATGACGCTGGAACAAGCCATCGCTTATATTGACGACGACGAAATGGTCGAAGTGACGCCGAAATCGATCCGGCTGCGCAAAGCGATCCTAGATCCAAACGATCGCAAGAAGGCCGGCCGGAAGAAGGAAGCGGCCTGAGCTTTCGGGGCGTTTGATGAGACAGGGAGGGCGGCCTATGCGGGCCGCCCTTTTTCGTTTGGGGGCCGCAAGCGGGACACCGGATCAAATCAGGTGTGACAGGGGCGCGGTTGATCGCCATGCGCAGGGCTGTTGAAGCCGTTAGATGCAGCAAGGACATCGGCCCCACCGCAGCACGGCCGTCCAAAAAAATTTCACACCGCCCAGAATAAATCGCTGTCCCGGATCGTTGCGCGTCGTGGTACGTCAGCGTGCGGGAGCGCGCTGCGTTTGCGCCGCAGCGGCAGGATCGGGAGCAGTGCCATGTCACTTCAAGCAGGCCTTCGTGCCATTACCCTGGGAACCATCATCACCTTTTTGCCGGTGGCGCCAGCCTTCGCGGCGGGCGGCGGGGGCGGGGGCGGCATTTCAGCGCCGAGCCAGTCCGCACCGCAATATGATCCGGCGGCGGAGTATCAGAAGGGCGTTGCGGCCTATCAGGCGCAGAACTTCAAGGGTGCGGTGACCGCATTCCGGCACGTGGTCGATGTGGCGACGACGCATGCACCCGCGCACTATCTGCTCGGTTCAAGCTACTTGCAGATGGGAGACTTCAAGAAGGCGAAGCGGCCGCTGGAGATGGCGGTGCGCTATGACGGCGCGATGATCGATGCGCATCGCGATCTGGGCATTGTGCAGGCGAAGCTGGGCGATGCGGCAAAGGCGGCCGAGCAGCGCGACCCCCTCGCCGCTCGCAAGACAACGTGCGGGACGAGTTGCCCGGATGCGGCAAGCCTCGATACGGCGATTGCAGCGGTGAACGCCGCGATGGCAGGTTCGCCGCAAGCCTACGCGCCGACCCGTGCCATCGTGCCGCTGGCCTCGATCGACGCGATCTATGTTTCGGCGGTAAGCAAGATCAACGAGCATCGCTATGACGAAGCCATCGCCGAACTGGAAGGCTCGCTGTGGGCGGCGGGGCCGCATCCCGACATACTGACCTATCTCGGTTTCGCGAGCCGCAAGCTCCACCGCTATGATGCAGCGCGTACATGGTATGAGATGGCGCTGGCGGTCGCCCCCGATCACCGCGGCGCGCTGGAGTATTACGGCGAGCTCAAACTGGAATTGGGGGATGTTGTGGGCGCGAGACAACATCTCGCGCGGCTCGATACCCTTTGCGGCTTCGGGTGCCAGCAGGCGGACGAATTGCGCCGCTGGCTCAGGGAGGCCGACAAATCCGCCTCCTGACAGCCTATGCGGGGCTGCCACTGATCCTGGCCACCAGCGCATGGGGGGCGACCTCGCCCGGGCTCAGGGCGCTGATCTGGATTGCGCCCGGACACGAGGCAGCGGCGCTCACGCGCCAACCAGCGATGTGTTCGAAGGCTGTAGCCGGTGACGCCGAGGTCATGAGCGGTGAGGCACTGTTCAACGCTCCGATGCTGCTGGGCGGACAGGCAGCACGGGCGGATATGAGTTGCGCCAGCTGCCACAGCAACGGACGGCGCAATCCGCATTTCCAGCTGGCCGGGGTTTCCGCCGAGCCCGGCACGGCTGACGTAAGCTCCAGTTTCTTCAGCCTTGCGCGAGCGGATGGCAAGTTCGACCCCAAGCCGATCCCCGATCTGGCCTTCCCCGTGAAGATTTCACGCGAACGCGCTTCGGGCGAGCTGGAGCGGTTTCTGCGCGGGTTGATCGTCGAGGAGTTTTCCGGACGTGAGCCATCCAAGGCGGCCATTGCTGCGCTCGCAGCCTATGTCCGTTCGATTGGCGATTGCGGCGCAGTGCTGGAGCAACCGCGCCGATTGGCCGATCATATCTCGCTGATACGCCTATCCGTGCTGGCGGCAGCACGCCTGGCTCAGACAGGCGATAGCGAGACGGCGGCAATTGCGGTTGCTGGCGCGCGCCACCAGCTTGGGCTGATTGACGAACGATACGCTGGATCCGGCCTCGGGCAGGAGCGGAGACAGCTGCTGGCCGCATCGCGTGCCTTGCAACCAGCGGCGCAGTCCAGCGCGCCTGATCCGGCCCAATTGCGGCGCTGGCTCATCACCTTCGATCGCGATCTGGTTCCCGTGTTAGGCCGATCAGAATCTCGTTCGTTATTCAGCGAAACGCGCGCCGCGCATTGGGCCAGCCAGCACTGAAGCAACCGGCTGGTTTCAGGCACCCGCTACCAAACACGAACGGATGCCGCCCCTAAGCCTCGTTCACTGAAAGCCCCGTCGTCCGGCTCGCTAGCATCGTCGGCCCTTCGAGCAGCGGCGAGAACGTGCTGGGCCAGCGCGCGCCGACGAGGCGGTCCTTGGCGATCCAGGCGAGGGAGACGCTGTCGGACTGGTTGCCGCCGAGAATGCAGTAGGCACCCTGATCGCCGCGACCATCCTCGCCCACGTAGAAGCCCACATGGCCAAGGCCGCTTTGCCGCGAATTGCGCCAGAACACCATGACCGCGCCGCGTGTGGGTGGGATGGTGTGGCCGAAGCGCTCCCATGCGCGGGCGCCGAGCGGGTTGGCGGGCAGCGGCTCGTCCGGCAGTGTGGAGCCGACGCAGTGGGCGACGAACAGGCCGCACCACGGGATATCGTCGGACTTGTAGATCGACTGACCCAGATCAGACGCCCACTGGAGTATCTTGGGATTGTCGATCGCGCCGGGCCCTTCCTTGAGGCCGAGGAGGTGACGCGCTTCGGCAAGCCAGACCAGTGGAGGCTTTGACGGTGCGAGCACAGTGCCGGCGGGCGCGGACAGTGCGGCGAGCGCGGCCGTGGTCTGCGGCCCGGCGATGCCATCCACTTGAAGGCCCTTGTCTTTCTGGAACGCGCGTACGGCGGCGGCGGTTTGCCGGCCCCATGCGCCGTCGATAGGCCCCGGCAAGTATCCCGCCTTGGCTAGAGCGGTCTGTATCTCGCGAATCGTCATGACTGCTTCCCCCACCAGAGAATCGAATACTGCATAGTGCCATGACAACTTGGTGATTAGGGAGTCTTTGTTGGGGGAGTTCGTTCGAATTAGACGGTAGTTTACTGGTTAGGATAGAAAGGGTTTTTGTTTTCCATGTCCGCGGCGCGGTGGTCCGTGCCTGAAATCCGTTCAGCAAAAACCATCTCAACCTGAACAATCGCTGCAAGGCCCATCCCGCCAGCGTTCAGCCAGCGAGGCCTAGACCACTCTTCGACGGCGACGAATCGCGGCGGGATTTTCCGATCCGCTTCCTCCGCCTCAGGAGACTGCACATGGTCACTTATGCGAAGAAGGCCACGCTCGCCCTTGCTCTTGCCGCTTCTGCGCTGGCCAGTGCGACACCGGCGATGGCGGACCCCTACTACGGCGGTTATCGCCATCATGATCGTGGCGGCGATGGGGCCGGTGCAGCAATTGCGGGCGGGATCATCGGTCTCGCGCTCGGGGCGATCATCGTCTCGGCCAGCCAGAAGCATCGCCGCGATGACTATGACCGCCGCTATAACACCCGCTACGATCCCCGCTATCGCGGCCAGCCGAGCTGGAACGGGCAGGTCTATAACAACGGCTATAACGGCCAGTACAATGGGCAATACAACGGCCAGTACAACAACCAGTATGACCAGCGTTACCGCGGTGGATACCAGCAGGGCTACAGCCGCGATGGCTATCCTCAGGGCAACGACGGCTATTACGACCGGCGCGGTTACCGTGAAAACCAAGGCCGTGAAAACCAGGGCCGGGACAACCAGGGTGACGACGACCGCGGCAACTGACGCGGCCCGTCCTGATCCAAGCTATCGGGCCTTCAGCACCGGTTCAGCCGAACGGCCCATTATCAACCCCATCTAGCCGCAGCTGAAGAATCGGCAAGGACAGCGCGGCCAAGGAGACACACCATGATGCTCTTGAAAAATGGACTGCTCGCTGCGGCTCTCGCCGCCAGCACCATCACCGGCGCAGCGCCCGCACAGGCCCACGGTGACGATGCCGCCATCGCCATCGGTGCGGGCGTGGTCGGCCTCGCGGTCGGCGCGGCGATCGCTTCGAGCCATAACGACCGCGGGTATTACGAGAACGACCGCGGATATTACGAGGGCGGCTATTACCGCAGCTACCCGCGCTACCGCGGCGGATACAATGCCCCCGCCTATCCGCAGTACCGCGCCTATCCGGCGTATCGCGGGTATGAGGACAGCTACGACCGCTATGACCGCTACCGCCGGTATCGCGCGCACGAGCGGGGCGACTATCGCGGCGGAGGACGCGGCTGGTAAGCCCGCAGCTGCCGCCCGCCTCCGCCGCGAGCCCTGATCCTCTTCTCTCCCGCGCCACATCGCCCAATGCCCCTCTCGCCAAGCACGGCGGGGGGGGCTATGGGCGGCAGCCTATGGCTGAAAGCGATCTGATCGAAGCGGGGCCGGCGGCCGAGTTGGCCCCAGCACCGCAGGACACCCCGCTGCGGGGCCTGCGCGTTGCGCTGTTCAGCGGAAACTACAACTATGTGCGCGACGGGGCCAATCAGGCGCTGAACCGGCTGGTGGGCTATCTCCAGCGGCAGGGCGCGCAAGTTCATGTGTTTGCGCCAAAAGTGAAGAACCCGGCGTTCCCCTCGATGGGCAAGTTGATCGGGTTGCCATCAGTGCCGGTGCCGGGGCGCGGCGAGTATCGGATTCCGATGCTGCTCGGGCGCAAGGCGCGGGCCGATCTCAAAGCGCTCCAGCCCAATGTCGTTCATGTCTCCTCGCCCGATTTTGCCGCGCATCGCGCGGTAAGCTGGGCGCGGAGGCGCAAGTTGCCCGTGCTGGCAAGCGTGCACACCCGCTTCGATACCTACCCGCGCTATTACAACATGGCGTGGATCGAGCCGGTGCTGACCGCGCTTTTGCGCCGGTTCTACCGACGCTGCGATGCGCTCGTCGCGCCATCGGAATCGATGGCGCAAGTGCTGCGCGAGGAGCGGATGAACTATGACATCTCGCTGTGGTCGCGCGGGGTGGACCGCACGATCTTCAACCCCGGACGGCGAGATCTGGCATGGCGGCGTGCTCTGGGCATTGCCGACGACGAGGTGGCCATCGGCTTCCTCGGCCGGCTGGTGATGGAGAAGGGACTCGACGTGTTTTCGGACACGATCGACCAGTTGGTGAGACGCGGGGTCAAGCACCGGGTGATGGTGATCGGCGAAGGCCCCGCGCGCGCATGGTTTGCCGCGCGGCTGCCGAATGCGGTGTTCACCGGGTTTCAGGGCGGCAAGGATCTTGGCCGCGCGGTGGCCGCGATGGATGTGCTGTTCAACCCCTCAGTCACCGAGACCTTCGGCAATGTGACGCTAGAGGCGATGGCCTGCGGTGTGCCAGTGGTGGCGGCTGCCGCGACGGGCAGCCAGAGCCTGGTGAGCGACAGCGTTTCCGGCCGGCTGATCACACCGGGGGCGCTGCATGACTTTGCGGAGGCCTTGCGTGCCTATCTCGTCGATCCGGCCCTGCGCGCGAAGCACGGCGCAGCGGGTGAACTGCGGGCGCAGGATTTCAGCTGGGACGCGATCAATCAGGCAGTGGCGGACACCTATCTACGGCTTATCCGGCAAAAGGCTGCGCTGAAGTAAGCGCATGAGATGGGGACTCAAAAATAGGGACTCTCCCTATTTTTTCCTGCGTCAGATTGGCCAGAACGTTCTCTAACTTTCTGGATCAGAACACGAAATCGGCTGTGGTCAAGTCCGTCATGGCCACTCCTTCGAGCACGATGCCGATGCCGGGGGCGAACGTGATCACGGTGTCGGTGCCGTCCTGTTTGGCGAGCGCCATGATCGCCTCAAACGAGCGGTTGGCATTGCCCCAATCAATGAGCAGTCGGTCTTCGGTGCCGCCTGCGGTGAAATCGCGGACCCGGTCGAGCCCGCTGGTGAAGCCGAACGCAAAGGCATCGTCGCCGCTGCCGCCGATCAGCACATCGTTGCCTCCGGCGCCATCGATGTAATCGCCGCCCGCGCCGCCCCAAATCACATTGCGGGCATCGTTGCCATAGAGCGCATCGCCGACCATGCCGCCGCGCAGGTTTTCAAAGCCAGAGAACGTGTCGCCCTGCCCGTCATCCCCGAACGCGCGGCCTTCGGACAAGTTGACCGAAACCCAGGTAACCGAGCTGGCGTAGCTCAGCGTGTCGATGCCGTCCCCGCCGTTCATCGTATCCGCGCCGGCGCCGCCGATCACAGTGTCGCGGCCCGCACCGCCGGTGATCGTATCGACGCCCCCGCCGCCGGAGAGCGTGCGGCCGTTGTCGTCGGCGGTCAGGGTATCGTCGTGCGCCGATCCGGTGATCCGTTCGAAGCCGGAGATCGTATCGCCCTCCGCATCACCGCCGGTGTTGGTGCCCGCGGCCAGATCGATCACGACCGCGGCGGCAGAACCGCCGTAGTCGAGTATGTCGCTGCCGCTGCCACCGATCAGCACATCGGCCCCGGCGCCGCCGCGGATCAGATCATCCCCGCCCCTGCCGTCGATGGTATCGGCGCCCGCGCCGCCGAGCAGCACGTTGGCGCTGTCGCTGCCGGTAAGCGTATCGTCCTGCGCGCTGCCTTCGGCCTTGCTGATGCCCAGCAGCGTATCGCCCGCAGCATCGCCGCCGCTCGCGGTCTGGTGCGCGAGATCGACAGTGACTGCGCCGGACGATCCGGCGTAGCTCGCGCCGTCGTTGCCGTCGCCGCCAAGCGTATCGGCACCCGCGCCGCCGACCAACCAATCGCTGCCGCCGCCGCCCGCGAGGCTGTCGTCGCCTGCGCCGCCGAAGATGCGGTTATTGGTGCTGTTGCCGGTGAGACTGTCGGCAAAGGCAGTGCCACGCAGGTTTTCGATGCCATCGAATGTATCACCAGCCGCGTCGCCCGCGCCCGGCCAGCCGCCGAGACTGACCGTAACGGCCGAAGCGGCGCGCGCGTAGCTCGCGGTATCAATGCCGCGTCCGCCGTTGAGGTGGTCCGCGCCCGCGCCACCTTCGAGCACGTCGTTGCCGTCGCCGCCGGCCAGCGTATCGGCTCCCTCGCCGCCGAAAAAGCGATCGGTGCCGGCCGCGCCCGAGAGCACGTTGTCCAGTGCATTGCCCCATCCGGTGAAGACGGGGAGTGCGGCGAGGTTGGTGAGGTTTTCGACCTGAGCGCCGAGCCTGTAGCTGACGAGCCCATCGATGCGGGCCTCGTCGGTGCCGGCGCCCGCCGCCTCGACGATCCGGTCGCCGCGTGTATCGATCACATAGTGATCGTCGCCTGCGCCGCCGACCATGCGGTCATCGCCTTGGCCACCATCGAGGCGGTCGCTGCCTTCGCCGCCGACAAGGCGGTCGTTGCCGCCGTAGCCATAGAGCACGTCATCGCCGCCGAGCCCGGTGAGCACATTGGCATCCTGGTTGCCATAGAGCCCATTGGCTTCGTCATTGCCAATGCCATCGATCGCGCCGAGCCCCGAGAGGATCAGATCCTCGACCTGCGCCCCGAGCGTGAAGCTGTTCGCGGAAAAGACCAGATCGTGGCCCTCGCCATCGGCCTCGCTGATCGTATCGCCGACCTGATCGGCATAATAAATGTCATCCCCCGCGCCGCCAGCCATGGAATCCGCGCCCTCGCCGCCGTCGAGCGTGTCGTTGCCCGCGCCGCCGGCGAGCGTATCGGCCCCGCCTCCGGCGTCGAGCAGATCATTGCCGCCCGCGCCGGTGAGCGCATCCGCAGCGGTGCCGCCGAGGAGCACGGCATCACCATCGTCCGCCGCTGCGGTCAGGGTGACGCTGGTCTGCGCGAGCGCAGCATTCAGGATATGGAGGTGGCCGCGCGCTTCCTCGCCGCTGAAACCGTTGACCGCGTAAAAATCGAGCGTGCCGTCCGATACCGTGTCTCCGGCCAAGGTGAGGCTGATGTAGCCGTTGCCGCTGTCCCAGCCCGAACCGCTGTTGCCATAGGAGCCAAGTCCGTCGGCAAAGGTCAGGTTCCACATCGTTTCGTAAAACTGCTCGCCGGTTTCAGGATCGTTGTAGCCGGGGATGTAATAATCGACGCTGATGTCGAAAGTGCCCGACTCGCGGCTGAAGCCGATGCCGAATGTGCTCGTGCTAACCATGGTCTGCTCTCCCGGAGCTTAAGGCTTATTACCTATGATGGTCTCACGGATCGTGACGCCTGACCACCGGGAGATGCGTCAGGGGGAGTATCTGGCGGGGTAGACCGCCCGGGCCGGTCTTCTCAGCCTGCAATACGCTTCAGCGCAGCACGCCCTTGGCCGCCATGCGGCGCGCGTAGATCAGGAAGAAGACCAGCGCGCCCCAGATCACGAGCGTGAGTCCCACGGGAGCCGGCTGCGGCGGGCGCAGCACGAAGGCCTGCGTCAGCTGGCTGACCGCGAGGCCAAGGAGCGAGACTGCGAAGGCCAGCACCGCGCGGCGCGAGCGGGCAAGCAGGAGCAGCGAGCCGACGAACGAGCCCCAAACACCCAGCGCCCAGAACGCGGTGAGCCAGGCGGGAAACGTAGCCATGTAGGCGCTGCTTTGTGGGCTCATGCCCACGCTGGCGTAATAGCTCGCTGGCGAAAGCTGCGACATCAGGTAGTCGTAGCAGCCGAACAGGTTCCACAGCAGGCTAAGTACGCCGACAATCCAGAGATGCGCAGGCGTGCGCGGCTTTGCGTTCAGTCCCATGGCCCGACTCCCCGTTGCCCGTGGGCCTCAACCTAGGCGGCAACGGGGTGCCTGGCAATCACAAGTCCGAATCGGTCCAATCGAACGGCAGCGGCGCTTCGCGGAAGGCGAAGCGGTCGATGTGGCGGGCGACCGCGCCTTTCAAGCCTTCGCGCTGGCCAGGCTCGCTGGCGGCGATATGGCATTCGAGCACGTCCGGGTGCGCGGTGAAAGTGACGACCGCGTCCCCCGCCCATGCGGCGCCACGCGCATCATGGGGGAAGGTGACGGCGCCCTTGGCGGCATCAAAGGTGACGGCAAGGTTGTGCTCCCAGTGCTTGCAAACCTGCTGGAGGTATTTGCTGGCCGAGGCAGTGGGGACGCGCGCGGTGCTTGTCGCGGTCACTGGGCACCTCCGAGACGCTCGATCTTGCGTGCAGCTTCGTCGAGAATATCAGCGATCTGGTGTGCGGTTTCGGGCTCGATCCCGCCGCCTTGCCCAGAGCCAACTTTGTGCCGCAGCGCGAGCATGAGGTTGGCGACCGCACGGCGCAGCGGGTGGCTGCCAGCGCGGCTTTCGGCTTCGGTGCGGGCCTTGGCGACATCGCCGAGACGCTTCACCACCGCTTCGGCCTCACTCAGCTTTGCGGCCAGTTCGGCGCGGCCGACGTCGGTCATGGTGAAGGCCTTGCGGGCGCCCTCACCCGGGACTTCAGTAATCATGCCCTCATCGACCAACAGCGCGAGCGTGGGGTAGACCACGCCGGGGCTGGGCGCATAGTCGCCGCCCGCGAGTTCCTCGATCGCCTTGATCAGTTCGTAGCCGTGGCGGTCCTGCTCATCGAGCAGCAGCAGCAGCAGCAGGCGCAGCTCGCCCGGGCCGAACATGCGGCCGCGGTGGCTACCGCCCCTTCCGCCGCGGCGTCCGCCGAACGGGGGCTCATCGCTGTCCCAGCCTTCGCCCCAGCCGCCGCCGTGGCCGCCGCCATGGCCCCAACCGCCGCCGAAGCCGCTGCCGAAACCTCTGGCCATCATTTTCATGCCGAAGTGGCGCATATGGTCGTGCCCTTGCCCGTGTCTATCGAATCGCATTTGTATATCCTTGATGCTTCATGATGGCTCTAAGATATATCTTAAAACACTCTTTGCAAGTGGGTGGATGCAAATTCCTGCGCGGGCCCCTATCTCGGCGTCTCGATGTCCGATTTGTTCGCCCCCGCCCCCGCTGAAACGCCCCGCGAGCGCGCGCCCGATGATGCGCCGCTGGCCGACCGGCTGCGCCCGCAGGGGTTGGCCGATGTGGTGGGCCAATCGCACCTGACCGGGCCAGAAGGCGCGATCGGGCGCATGGTCGCGGCGGGCAAGCTTTCCTCGATCATCCTTTGGGGCCCGCCGGGCACAGGCAAGACCTCGATCGCGCGGCTACTCGCCGATGCGGTGGGCCTGCGCTACATTGCGATCAGCGCGGTGTTTTCAGGCGTCGCGGACCTCAAGAAAGTGTTCGCCGAGGCTGAGGCCATGGCACAGATCGGGCGCAAGACGCTGCTGTTCGTGGACGAGATCCACCGCTTCAACCGTGCGCAGCAGGACGGGTTTTTGCCCTACGTCGAGAAGGGCACCGTCACACTCGTTGGGGCTACGACCGAGAACCCGAGCTTTGCGCTGAACGCCGCGCTGCTGAGCCGCGCGCAAGTGCTGATCCTCCACCGGCTGGATGCGGCGGCGCTGGGCGAACTGCTGGCGCGCGCCGAGGAGACCACCGGGTTGCGCCTGCCGCTCACCCCGCCCGCGCGCGAGGCGTTGATTGCATCGGCCGATGGCGACGGGCGGTTCCTGCTGGGCCAGGCCGAGACCCTGTTCGATGTGTCGCTGCCCGCCCCGCTTGGGCCGGCAGAGCTGGGCGCGTTCCTGATGCGGCGCGTGGCGGTCTACGACAAGGACCGAGACGGGCACTACAACCTGATTTCTGCGCTCCACAAGGCACTGCGCGGATCGGACCCGCAGGCTGCGCTTTACTATATGGCGCGAATGCTGACGGCGGGCGAAGAGCCGCTCTACGTGCTGCGGCGGCTGGTGCGCTTTGCCAGCGAGGACATTGGCCTGGCTGATCCGCAGGCGCTGGTGCAGTGCCTGGCGGCGAAGGATGCGTTCCAGTTCCTCGGTTCGCCCGAGGGGGAACTCGCGATCGTGCAGGCGTGCCTCTACCTGGCCACCGCGCCGAAATCGAACGCGGCGTATGCGGCGCAGAAGGCGGCGTGGAAAAGCGCGAAAGAAACCGGATCGCTGATGCCGCCCGCCAATATCCTCAACGCGCCGACCAAGCTGATGAAGGACATCGGCTATGGCGCGGGCTATGCCTATGACCATGAGGCGGAGGACGGGTTTTCGGGCGCGGACTACTGGCCCGAAGGGATGCGCGCGCAGGAATTCTACAAGCCGGTGGAGCGCGGATTCGAGCGTGAGATTTTGAAGCGGCTGGACTGGTGGGAGAAGAAGCGGCGTGAGCGGCAGGGGGAATGAGGGGCGAATGAGCCCTCCCCGCTTCAAGCACTTTGCCGCGATAGACTGGTCCGGCGCGGCGGGTGAACGCCACCATGGGATCGCGCTGGCGATCTGCGCTGAGGGCGACGCCGCCCCGGCGCTGGTGCGGCCTGGGCATCGGTGGTCGCGGTCTGAAGTGCTGGCGTGGCTGCTGGACGACCTGCCAGCGGACACGCTGGTGGGGATGGACCTGGGCATCAGTCTGGCGTTTACGGATCGCAGGGCGTTCTTTCCCGGGTGGGCCGAGAGTCCCGCCCATGCCAAGGCCTTGTGGGCGCTGATCGATGCGGTGTGCGAGCATGAGCCGCATCTTTCGGTGGGGGCGTTCGTGGATCATTCCGAAGCGTCGGCGCATTTCCGGCGGCACGGCGGGCGCGAGGGCGCACTGTTTGGGGGCGGTCGGGGGCGGTTCCGGATCACCGAATTGGCGCAACAAAACATGGGCTGCAAGCCGTACTCCAACTTCAATCTGGTGGGCGCGGCGCAAGTGGGCAAATCGAGCCTTTCGGGAATGCGGCTGCTGCACCGGCTGGAGGGGCGGCTGCCGGTCTGGCCGATTGATCCGCTACCGGAGCGCGGCCCGGTGATCTGCGAGATCTACACGACGATCGCGGCGGTGGCAGCGGGGCGGACGGCCGGCCGCTCCAAGATTCGCGACGGCGCGGAGCTCGATGCGGCGCTGGCGCGACTGGGGAGCCGGGGCGCGGGGTTTGAGGGCGCGATCGACGATCACCGCAGCGACGCGCTTGTGACGTCAGCGTGGCTGCGCCGCGTGGCGCATGATCCGGCTTTGTGGAGCCCCCAGGGCCTCACAGCCGAAATTGCCGCAACCGAGGGCTGGACGTTCGGGGCCACCTGACGCTATGGACGCGTCCGACGCTAATGATAGCAGCGCGCCGGCTTAGCTCAGTTGGTAGAGCACCTGATTTGTAATCAGGGGGTCAGGGGTTCGAATCCTCTAGCCGGCACCATTTTTTCAATACCTTAGGCGGCGATTTACATCTTCAAGCGCGCACCGTCTAACATTCCATCTAAGTGCGACGGTGACCTCACATCCCTGGCGAGTCAACCCTCGCCGCAAACAAGCATCGCCTCAGCTATCGCCGGCATAAGGACTTCGATCGGCACCGGAACGGACGCCGAGACATAGCCGGGATTGCGGGCCCTGCGTTGCCCATACCATCGGCAGCGCGGCCCATTCAAACTGGCGCTCGTGCTTCTCGACGTAGGCCAAATCCATACGGAGCAATGCGTCCTCTTCAACGGCGAGGTAAGCAGAGCTGTTGTGCAGCGCGAGCCAGATTTGCGTCTCGACACCGCGCGGCGTCTTGGCCACAGTCGGCATGATGAACTTGTCGCATTCATCAATGGCAGCCCAATGCGGGTCTGCAGATCGGTCGCTGGCATCCATACCCTGCTCGGCAATTGTGCGATGCACAGCAACCCGGCGGGGCCACGCGGCGTGGATGGCGGCGTCGGGCCCGGTGGCGGCAACAGACGTGCTATCAGCTTGTTGCTGGTCCATCATGGCCGCGACCCTTCGGCTTGGCGGCAGTCAGCGTGGTACTGCGCGTAGGCAACGATGTTCGCTACGTCCTCAAGGGCCTGCGCGATGATGCGCGGCCGAAGATCGAGGATTGTATCGCGTTGCTTGGGGCAGGCCACTATGGCTCGCGAAGGCGTTGCCCCTGCCTCAATTCGCCGTATCTCGTGCTCTGCAACAGGTACAAGAACTACGATCTGCACAAGCGGCCGTTCATTGTTATCCTTCACGAGGTCGCAGGACTGCGTAAGCAGAGCGACAGCGTGCGGAGCGGCTAGCGCTTCCAAGCAGTCGCCATCGTGACGGGCGCAAGAATGAGCGCGATCCTTGAACTCCAGTGGGCTCAGGTCCACCTCGACACGAAGTACATCGACCTCAACCCATCGGGCAGGCATGAAACGAACAAGCGCCGTGCCGTGGTTCCGATCAATGACTGGGCCGACACGGTACTACGGGTCGCCCAGGCCGTAGCCAAGACCGACTACGTGATCGAGTACGAAGGCATGGCTCCGCTTCTCAGCGTGAAGAAGGCCCATGCTCGGGCCGCGCAGTGGTAAGGCATTCCTTTCAGCGCCCATGTTCTTCGCCACAGCGCAAGTGTGTGAATGGCCGAGGCCGACGTCCCCATGCAGAAGATCGCCCAATATCCGGGCCACACCTCCACGCGGGTGACCGAAAGTGTTTACGCCCGGTTCTCGCCCAGCTTCATGAAAGAGGCCAGCGATGCTCTTGAATTTTAAGGCCCTTGGTTCAAGTGAACCCCCGACCCTCTCGGGTAAACATAACGTAGTAACTGTTAAACATGGTGGGCGGTGAGGGGCTCGAACCCCCGACCCTCTCGGTGTAAACGAGATGCTCTACCAACTGAGCTAACCGCCCCCGTTCCGGGACCATCCTCTTCGTGCATTTAGGCAGTTCTGCGGCCGGGTCAACCGGAAGGCTGTAGACATCTTTCGTCACGTTCTAGACCACTACCCGCAATGAATTGTCACCATTCCGGCTGGAGACCCAACGCATTCCCGGAGTGTCCCATGCTTCTTGCCACTCTCGCGCTCAGCATTGTCCAGCCTGTCATGGCTCAGCTCTCATTGCTGCAGTCCCTTGCCGATGCGCCTGCTGCGGCGGCGCAGGCCCCGTGCAATCCCGATCCGATGAAGAGCCTCGGCTGCGTGGCGCACCGCTATGAGCCTGCGCGCAGGACCGAAGCGAAGGCCCCGATGATCTGCAACCATGATCCGCTCAAGGGTGCTGCCTGCCACGCCCATGTCGCCCACAGCAAGGCCGAGCAATGGGCCGAGAAACGCAGCGACGAGCAGCTCGCGACAACGGCCGACTGAACGCGGCCCTCAATCCGCACCCATCTGGCCCTAACCCTGCTGCATACACGTCGTGAAAGCGCGCGCTCTCACGGCGGCTTGCCTCAGGGGCCGCGCGCCCGTACTCTTGTTGGACACTTATGACCGCTCCCTCCATTCTTCTGGTTGAAGACGACGTGTCGCTGCGGATGTTGACCGCCCGTGCCTTGCGTGAAAACGGTTACGGCGTACGCACTGCCGCCACTGGCGCGGAAATGTGGGTCATGCTCGAATCGGAGCCGGCAGGCCTTGTCGTGCTCGACATCATGTTGCCCGGCACCAGCGGGATCGAGCTGTTCCGCAAGCTGCGCCGCCAAAGCGACGTGCCGATCATCTTCGCCTCCGCGCGCGGCAGCGAGTAGGACCGCGTGCTCGGTCTGGAGCTAGGCGCCGATGACTACATCGCCAAACCCTACAGCACGCGCGAGCTGATCGCCCGAATTGGCGCGGTGCTGCGGCGCGGTGGTGGCGATAGCTATGGGTCAGGCGGCAAGGGTGAGGAGCGCACCAGCGAAGTCGAATTCGACGGTTGGCGCCTCTCGCTTTCGCGCCGTGAACTGCGTTCGCCCAGCGGCGCGATGGTCGATCTCACCGGTGCCGAGTTCGATCTGCTCGCTACGTTCGTCAGCCAGCGCCAGCGCGTGCTCGGCCGTGAGCGGCTGATCGAGCTCTCGCGCACCCGGCTTGGCGACAGCTCCGACCGCAGCATCGATGTGCTGGTCAGCCGCCTGCGCCGCAAGCTGACAGCCGGCGGAGGCGAACCGCCGATCGTTACCGTGCGCGGCGTCGGCTACATGTTCAAGGCGGAGGTCCGCCGGGCTTGAAGCGGCTGCGACGCCTCGGGTTGACGGAGCGGCTGCTCGCTATCCTGCTCGCTGTCGCCGGGATCGACTTCCTCGCCAACACCTTTCTGTTCGATTCGGCCACCACCAGCGCGCTGCGGAAGGAAGATTCCGCGCGCATCGGCGACCATCTGGTCGTGGCGGTGCGCGCCGTTGCACGGGAAGCACCGGAGAACCGCGCGGCCTTGGCCCGTGCGCTGACCACGCCGCGCTTTTCTCTGGCCTGGTCGCCGCCCGCCAGCGCTGACGAGCGCCTGGCCGCGCCCGATTCCGGAGCGAGCAGGCTGCGCGACCAGATTGTCCAGAGCAGCCCTGACCTTTCCCGAGAGGGACGCCGAATGATGGTACAGCAGCGCGGCAGCGATAGCGGCCAGGACACCGCGATCACCGGGGCCGTCACGCTGCCCGGCGGTGATCGCCTCACGTTTCGCACCTATGCGGGCGACGTGCGCATGCAGCTCTCGGTCTGGCAGATTGTGCCCATGCTGCTGCCCACGCTGCTGCTTGGCGGTCTTGCCTGGATGATGTTTCGCGCCACGATCCGCTCGCTGCGGACGCTGGTCAAAGCGCTGCGGCATATCGAGGCCGCCAATCCGCGCAACCTGCCCGAACGCGGCCCCGACGAAGTGCGGCGGCTCATCCGCGCCTTCAATCAGATGCAACGCCGCATCCAGCGCTCGCAGTCCGAACGGACCCAGTCGATGCTCGCCATTGGCCACGATCTGCGTACGCCGCTGGCGCGGCTGCAGCTTCGGCTCGACAACGCTCCGCTTGAACAGGAGGCACGTGCCGAGATGGAGAGCGATATCGCAGAGATGCTCCACCTTCTCGAATCGCTGCAGGCTTTCGTCGATACCGGGGCCCCGCAGATTCCGGCGCAGCGGATCGACATCGCGATCATGGCCGCCACACTGGTTGACAGTGCTGCAGATCAGGGAGCCGACGCCACCTATAACGGGCCTGAAAGCCTCGAGATCATGGCCCGCGCCGTCTCGATCCGCCGCTCGCTCGCAAATCTCATCGACAACGCACTGCACCATGCCGGCCAGGTCCGCGTCCATCTCGCGGATCTGGGCGAAGCGATCGAGATCCGGATCGAGGACAATGGCCCCGGAATCCCGGAAGACCGGATGGAGGATGTGTTCCAGCCGTTCTTCAGGCTCGACAGCGCCCGTGCCCGCGACACGCCGGGCATGGGCCTTGGCCTGTCCATCGTGGCTGCGGCGATCCGGCTCGAGGCGGGCACACTTGCTTTGCGCAACCGCGCCGAGGGCGGACTTGCGGCAATCATCCGGCTGCCGCAAGCCACGGGGTAGATCGCCGTCTGTTGCAGAATCAGCGCAGCCGCCGTCTTTTTGCACTGCAACATGCGTAGCAATATTTCGTTACCGTGTAGCAATCATCCAGAAATCCAGCAGCGCTACGAATTACAGGGTCGTATGTGACCGCGCCCCAAGGTCTGATTGTAACCCGATCAGACCCTGAGAGGCAACGCACAGCCGGACGCAGGCAGGAACGGTATCCTTGTTTCAGGGCTCAGTCCCAACGGAGATCGTTTCCTATGAAAACCCGTCTTGCCGCCTTGGCGTTGCTTGCCAGTGTATCCTCGCCAGCATGGGCGCAGGAAGAAGCCCCTCCGTCCGATATCACCGTTTCGGGTTCTGTGGCCCTCGTCTCGGACTATCGTTTCCGCGGCGTTTCCCAGTCGGACAAGGGCTTTGCCGTGCAGGGCGGCATCACCGCGACGCATGTCAGCGGCGCCTATGCCGGCTTCTGGTCCTCAAACCTGGCTGGTTGGGGCACCTTCGGCGGCCCGAACCTGGAACTCGATCTCATCGGCGGCTACAAGTTCCCCATCGCGAAGGGGGCCACGCTCGATGTCGGCCTTACCTGGTACATGTATCCGGGCGGTGCGAACAAGACCGACTTTGCCGAGCCTTACGTGAAGCTTTCGGGCACCGTCGGCCCTGCAAACCTCACCGCCGGCGTCGCCTATGCGCCCAAGCAGCAGGCGCTCGGCAAGTGGTACAACACCGGTGCCTCGGCGCAAACCGGTACGCCCGACAACCCCGGTGCCAAGACTGACAACCTTTACATCTGGGGCGACGCTTCTGCCGGCGTCCCCAATACCCCGGTCACGGTCAAGGGCCACTTCGGGTATTCCAAGGGCAATTCCGGACTCGGCCCCAACGGCACGAGCGTAGCGCCAACCGGTGACTACCTCGACTGGCTGATCGGTGCTGATATCGCGATCAGCAAAGTTACGCTCGGCATTGCCTGGGTTGATACCGATATCAAGAAGCGGGACTCGCTGTACCTCTACCCCAACTTCTCCTCGACCAAGGATGGTTCCTCGATCGCCAAGTCGAAAGTTGTCTTTTCGCTAAGCGCCGCTTTCTGAACTGACTCCCGAAGTACGCAACCTGCCTCCCGGTCCGCACGGACCGGGAGGCTTTTTTTCATGCTATCACAGGACTTCGGCGTCATGCCTGAATAAAGGCCAGCAGATCGCGGTTCAGAACCTCGGCATTGACGGTCAGCATACCGTGGCTGAAGCCCGGGTAAATCTTCAGCGTCGCATCGGGGAGGATCTCGGCCTGCAGGACTGCGGCATTCTGATAGGGCAAGACCTGGTCATCATCGCCGTGCAGCACCAGCGTCGGCACCGTCATCGCCTTGAGGTCATCGGTCTGGTCGGTTTCCGAAAAGGCCTTGATCCCATCGTAATGCGCCTTCGCGCTGCCGATCATGCCTTGGCGCCACCAGTTGTCGATCACGGCGGGCTTCACATCGGCGCCCTCGCGGTTGAAGTTGTAGAATGGCCCTGCTGCGAGTTCGCGAAAGAACTGGGCACGGTTGGCAGCCAAGCTCGCGCGCAGTCCGTCGAACACTTCGATCGGCAAGCCGCCCGGATAGCGCTCGGTTTTGAGCATAATCGGCGGCACGGCGGAAACCAGCACCGCCTTCGCCACCCGCCCCTGCGGAATGCCATGCCGCGCAACATACGCCGCGACCTCGCCGCCTCCGGTCGAGTGCCCGATATGCACCGAACCTCGCAGATCGAGGTGCGCGGCGACGGCAGCAGCATCGGCCGCATAATGGGCCATGTCGTGCCCCTCGCTTACTTGCGACGAACGGCCATGCCCACGCCGGTCATGCGCCACGACTCGGTAGCCCTGCGCCAGAAAGAACAGCATCTGCCCGTCCCAGTCGTCGGACGAGAGCGGCCAGCCGTGGTGAAACACGATCGGCTGCGCATCGCGCGGACCCCAGTCTTTGAAATAAATCTCTGTTCCGTCCGCAGTGGTGACATAGCTCATCGCAATATCCTCTATGTGAAGGGAGCCGGGGCCCAACCGCAATCGGGAGGCGCCACGATTGAGATGGTATCCAAGGGATTGAAACGGAGAAACGAATCGGCAACCGCGCCAATGCACGTTTCGTGTGCCCCGGCAATGACCAGACTGCACGGCATTATGGGCAATTGTGTTACAGGAGACAGGTCTCGACATGACGCGCGCACTGTGGTGTTTTCGCCGTAAGGGCGAAAGCGCCTTCGTCTTGGGTGGGATGGACAACGACATGGAACGGTCGGCGAGCGTGGCGAAATCTATGATCGATCTCCAAGGTCTTCATAGCCTCGAAACACATTTCATTTCGCCAGACGTTTACCGACGCGATGATGTGGCGCAGCGCCAGGCAAGGCTCGCACAAGTCGTGGCGGGCAGGATCATCCCGCAACTCCTGCGCCTTCATTCCGACATTGTCTTCGATGCACCGCCGATCGAGCAGGTGGTCGAAGCCCTGGCGCCGAGCAGTGCCGACATCTCGAGCCTCGCTGACATCGTTATCGGCACCGATCTGGAAGCTGCAGTGGCCTATGTGCTGGTGCTGCGCGACCGCGGACTTTCGATGGAGACGCTGTTCCTCGAACTGCTTGAGCCGACCGCGCGGTACCTCGGCCAGCTGTGGGACAACGATGAGTGTGATTTCATTGATGTTACACTAGGGGTCGCGCGGCTGCAGAAACTGCTCGCCACGTTCAACGATTGCCATTTGCTCCCCGGCCTGGACACGCGTCGCCATGTGCTGCTTGCGATGACCCCTGGCGACCAGCATTACTTTGGTGCAACTATGGTTGAACGGTTCCTGCTGGCTGCAGGCTGGAACGTGGAGGCCGCCTTCGACAAGACCGCCGCCGAGATCGCCGGTGTGGCACGCGAGCACTGGTTTGCCGTCGCAGGGCTCACCGTTGGCTCGG
>JBJXEK010000228.1:0-9899 GCA_046155055.1 Novosphingobium sp.
CCGGCCGTTGCCGCAGCGCACGCCGCTGAGGCCGCCGCAAACACCGAACCGGCACCGCGCGCGTCGCAAACCGGCACCGCATCCGTTGATCTGGCCGGCAGCCAAACGCAAGGCGGCGCCCGCAGCGACACAGGCCAACGGCAGGACAGCCCGCAGCAACCGCGTTTCTCCAGCGAACCCAGCCGCACAGCGTCGGGCATCACCAAGTCACCTGCCGATGACAGCCGCGGCGGCATATTCGCCTGATCGTTGTTCACCTCCTGATCTGACATTTTGAGGACACCTGATGAGCGACAAGAAGGAAAAGGAAGCCAAGCCCAAAAAGAAGGGCGGCGGCATGCTACTGAAGGTCGGCGCAGCCGGCGCACTGCTCGCCGTCGGCGGCGGCGGTGCCTATGGCCTGGTCGCGGCTGGGATCGTGGGCGGCGGCGGCCATGGCAGCGAGAAGCAAGACAAGAACCCCAAGCTCATCAAGAAGGGCGAGGAAGATCCCTATGCCCCGGCCGCCAAGGAAGGCGAGGACGGCGAAGGCGGCGAAGGCGGCGGCGGCCACGAGGTCGATGGCGAAGGCGGCAGCGAGTATCGCACCGCCTACTTCAGCTTCACCGAGGACTTCACTTCAAACCTCAAGGATTCCGATGCGCTGGTACAGATGAGCATCGCCTGCTCGACCCACCGCGACTACCGCGTGATCCTTTGGCTCCACAAGCATGAACTCGCGGTCCGTTCGGCCGTGCTGACGGCGCTCGCCGATACACCGGGCGAGGAAGTCCAGTCGTCCGAGGGCAAGACCCGCCTGCAGAAACGGCTCGTCGCAACGATCAACAAAGTGCTGAGCGATAGAGAAGGCTTCGGCGGCATCGATGCCGTCTATTTCAAGACCTTCATAGTCCAGTGAGGCAGCGCTCGGTGATGCACCAGACAAGCTTCGGGGCGACCGCCACCCCATGAAACCCGAACGCCCCCTTGTCGCAGCGCGTCCGCTTGCGCGGCACAGTACGGCACTGCTCCGACCTGCGCCCAGCGGGACCGAGCTGCTGCCCGCGCTGGCGCGCGCGGGTGAACGGCTTGCGCGCAACCTCCGCAATGCGCTCGCGCCCTTGCTGGGCGGGGCATCCCCGATGGTCGTCTGCGCGCCGCCGACGGAACAGGCCGCCAGCGAATGCGCCCTGCCGGATCTTGTGGCTTATAGTCTCTATGCGGCTGGCGTTTGGGGGCATCCGGTCCTCTCGGTGGTCGAGGGCGAAACCGTGCTGTGCCTGCTGGACCGGGCGTTCGGCGGGTCGGGCGAAGTGCCCTCGGTGCTGCCCCGCGAGCTGTCTCTCTCGGCCGAACTCATGACCGGGCGGATCGAGGCCATCGCGGCGCAGCAATTCGCCGCCGCGCTCGGACCCGAAGTGGGCGACATTAGCCCGCTGCGCCGCGCCGCCAGCCTTGCTGAGCTGGGCGGCCTCGCCGCAGACACCCGCGTCGCTATGCTCGAGCTCACCGTGCGCGAAGGGGGCCGGCCACCCTGGTCGCTGCGCATCGCAGTGCCCATGGCCGCGCTCGCCGACTTGACCGGCCTTGCCGCGCATCGCCCTGCCCCGCCGCGCCGCGCCCCGGCCAATCCGATGGTCGCGCCGTTCGCCGAAATGCCGCTCATGCTCCGCGCGGTGCTCGTGGATATTCCTCTGCCTCTCTCGGCGCTCGGCGCGCTCGAGGTCGGGCAGATTCTCGCCGTGCCCGTGGCGCGCAATGTGCCGCTGCGCATTGCCGAAAGCGTGATCGGCCACGGCACCATCGGCGCGGTCGACGACCGTGTCGCCATCCAGCTCACCCAGCTGTCCTGACAATCAAGTTCACCCGGCAAGCACACCCTGAAATGAGGCATACATGACCTTCCAGACCCGCGGCTTCGAATTCCTCAAGAACGTCGATGTGCGACTGACCGTCGAGCTCGGCCGTACCGAAATGAAGCTCAAGGACGTGCTTTCGCTCACCGAAGAAAGCGTGGTCATGCTCGACAAGCTGACCGACCAGCTGCTCGATGTCATGGTCAACGGCAAGCTTATCGCGCGCGGCGAAGTGGTCGCGCAAGGCGAACGTTTCGGCCTGCGCATAGTCGAGCTGATCGGCTCCGATTCCTCGAACGATAGCGCCAAGGGGGGCAAGGCTTGATGCTCTGGTACCTGCTCAAGCTCGCGGTAGTGCTTCCGCTGATCGCGGGTCTCGCCTGGGCCAGCCTCAAGTTCGCGCGCCGCATGGAGAAGCGCTTCGGCCCCGCAGAGGGCAAGCGCAGCGTGAAAATCATCGAGACACAGTGGCTCGGACCCGGCCAGCGCATCGCAGTGCTGGAATGGCGCGGGCGCGAGATCCTCGTCTCGGCCTCGCGGCAAGGGCTGGTCCGGCTGGCGGAATCACCGGCACGCTCTACCGTGCAGGAGGATTGAGACGGTGAAACTGCTTACCCGCCTTCTGCCGGCACTGGCCTGTGCCTGGTTGCTCTTCGCGGCAATCACCATCCCGGCGCATGCCGCCGACCTTGCACCTGCGGCAAGCCCCACCGGAGCCGCCATTCCCGGCGCGCTCGACCGCGCCTTTGGCGAACTCGCGGGTGCGCAATCGGGGGGAACACTCTCGCTGTCGCTTCAGCTCCTGCTCATCATGGGGCTGCTCACCATTCTGCCCAGCCTCGTGCTGATGATGACGAGTTTCACGCGTATTCTCATCGTGCTGTCGATCCTGCGCCAGGCCCTTGGCCTTCAGCAGTCGCCGCCCAACCAGGTGCTGATCGGGCTTTCGCTGTTCCTCTCGCTATTCGTCATGGCTCCCACGCTCGACAAGGTGAACGCCGCTGCGATCCAGCCCTATTCCGCCGGTACGATCAACGCCGAGCAGGCGATCGGTTCGGCGGGCGGCGAGTTCCATGTCTTCATGATGCGCCAGACCCGCGAGCATGATCTCCAGATGTTCGCCGCAATGGCCAAGGCTCCCAAGTTCGCCAAATCGGCCGATGTGCCGTTCACGATCCTGCTTCCCGCGTTCGTAACCAGCGAGCTCAAGACCGCGTTCCAGATCGGCTTCATGCTGTTCCTGCCGTTCCTTGTGATCGATCTCGTCGTGTCGTCCGTGCTCATGAGCCTCGGCATGATGATGATGTCTCCCACCATTGTCTCACTGCCGTTCAAGCTGCTGCTCTTCGTGCTGATCGATGGGTGGGCGCTGCTCATGGGCAGTCTTGCGGCAAGCTTCGGATGATGGCCAAGAACCATGAATGACACCAACGCCCTCCTTGCCCTGGCTGATCGCATGCTGTGGGTCACCGCGCTCGTCGCGGCCCCGGTGCTGCTCGCCAGCCTGTCCATCGGCCTCGTCGTCGGCGTGATCCAGGCCGCAACTTCGATCAACGAACAGACGCTGACGTTCGTCCCCAAGCTCGCCGCGATCGCGCTGGTGCTGGTGCTGCTCGGCAGCGCGATGATGGGCCTGATCGGCGACTTCATGGTCGAAATCTTTGCCCAGATCGCGCAGACTGGAAAATGATCGCTCTCCAATTCGGCTTCGGCGCGCTGGAAGGTGAATTCTGGCGGCTGCTGTTCGTGATGACGCGTATTGGCGCGGCGCTGCTCGCGGCCCCGTTGTTCGGCGCAGCGGCAGTGCCGATGCAGTTGCGCGTGAGCATGGCGGGCGCGGTCGCGGTGATGATCTGCGCCTGGACCCCGGTCGCTGCTCCGCCCGCGCTGTTCACGCTTTCGGGCCTGCTCATCACGGCCAACGAAGTGCTCATCGGTCTCTCGCTCGGCTTCGTGCTGCAGTGGAGCTTTGCCGCCCCGCTGATTGCCGCCGAACTCATCGGCGGAAGTATGGGCATGAGCATCGCAACGGCCGCCGATCCGGTCAGCGGGTCGCACTCGCCCGCGCTCGGCCAGTATTTCTCGGTGCTGCTCACGGTGCTGTTCCTCGGGCTCGGCGCGCATCTCAGTTGGCTATCGCTTGTCATCGAGAGCTATCGCGCCTTCCCGCCGGGTGCCGCCTGGTTCACGCCTGACCGGATGCTGCTCGTCGCCAGCTTCGGCGCGCAAATGCTGGCCACTGCAGTCACGATCGCGCTGCCTGTCGCGCTCTTGCTGCTGCTTGTGCAGGTCATGACCGGCGTGATCAGCCGCTCGGCCCCCAGCCTCAACCTTTTCGCGCTGGGTCTTCCTGCAGGTGTTCTTGCCGGCATTGCCGCGCTGATCGTAACCGCGCCGCTGCTTACCGACCGGCTGACAGACCTTTCGGCCACCGCCGTGGCGCAAGCCGCCCAGATCGTGGTTCCGGCCCATGGCTGAGAAAGCAGCACATGGCTGAAGAGACCCCGGGCGAGAAGACATTCGCGCCAACCGAAAAGCGCCGCAAAGACGCCGCCGAGAACGGCGATGTCATCCGCCCGCGCGAGCTTGGCACCGCGATCGGCGTGATGGGCGGCGCGGCCTGGCTGCAGTTCGCCGGGCCGTGGCTGCTGGACACGATGGCACGCACCACGCGCGCCGGGCTCACTTGGGACCGCGCCAGCCTCGATCACTTCGACGCGGCCCTGCTCATGCGCTCTGCCCTGATCACCACGCTGCCGCCGGTGCTGGCACTGGGCGGAATGCTGATGCTCGCCGCACTCGTTTCGCAGCTCGGCCTGGGCGAAGGGCGCTGGGTCGTCGGCAATCTCGCGCCCAAGGCGTCGCGCCTCAATCCGATGAGCGGGCTTGCACGCATGTTCGGGCCGCAAGGCTGGATCGAGCTCGCCAAGGGCCTCGCCAAGCTCGGCCTGCTAGGCACGATCGCCTTCGTATGGATCAAGGGCCGCCTCGCGGGTCTTGTCGGGCTCGGCTCAGGCGATCTTGCGGCGCAGCTCGCTTTTGGGTGGAACGCGCTGCTTGCCATGCTCTTCGCGCTCGGCGGCGGGCTCACCGTGATCGCGCTGGTCGATTTTCCGGTGCAGTGGCTGCGCCGCATGATGCGTCTCAAGATGTCGCTGCAGGATCTCAAGGACGAGAGCAAGGAGAGCGAAGGCTCCCCCGAACGCAAAGCCGCGATCCGGAATCGCCAGCGCCAGATCGCGATGGGCGGCATGCAGCAGGCGATGCGCGAGGCGCAGTTCGTCATCACCAACCCGACCCATTTCAGCGTTGCGCTGTCCTATGATCCGGAAAAGGCGCCCGCCCCCGTCGTGCTCGCCAAGGGCCGCGGCGAAAAAGCGCTGGCGATGCGCGAACTCGCCGCGCAGCTCAGCGTGCCGGTGCTCTCCTCGCCCGCGCTCGCCCGCTCGGTCTATTTCACCACGCGCGAGAACCAGATGATCCGCGAGGAGCTCTATGGTGCGGTCGCCGCGATCCTCGCGTTCGTGCTAGCATTGAAGCGCGGCGATGCTCCGCCCGACCCGCAGGTAACTGTGCCGACCGAACTGCGCTTCGATACCGAAGGGCGTCCGGACGTCACCCAACCGGCTTAACCCCGCTCGAAATTCGCCGTTCTGGGAAGCATGCCGCATACTTCCGCCACCTCCTCGTCATCGGCCACCGCCAATCTGGTGTCCACACTCGGCGCGGGCAGCGGGATCAACACGGCCCAGCTCGCCGAACAGTTGGCCAGCGCGCAGTATGCCGCGCGGCTCGATCAAATCACGTCGCGCACCGACAGGCTTGCCACGCAGATTTCCTCGGCCTCCACGCTGAAAAGCATGATCAGCTCGCTGGCGTCCTCGCTGGGCGACAGGGTGCGCACCGGCGATCTCGCCGCGACCCCGCAGATCACCAACAGCTCCGTCGCCGCCGTCAGCAAGGGCGCAACGACCGGCCGGGGCACGACCACGCTCGAAGTGACCTCGCTCGCCAAGGCGCAAACGCTGGTGATGCCCGCACTCGCCTCCGACACGACCCCGGTAGGTTCGGGCACGCTTACCTTGCGTTTCGGCACCATTGGCGGCGGCGCGTTCACGGCAGACAGCGCGCGTGCCGGGGTGGATATCACGGTGCCGCCGGGCGCCACGCTCAGCGCCGTCGCCAGCGCGATCAACGCCAGCAGCGCGGGCGTGACTGCTTACGTTGCAACTGGCACCAGCGGCGCGCAGCTCGTGCTCAAAGGGCAGGACGGCGCGGCGAATGCGTTCGTGCTCGAAGCCGCCGAAAGCCCCACCGACCCCGGTCTTGCAGCGCTCGCATGGAACCCAGCGGGCGATGCCACCCGCCTCACCGCCGCCGCCTCGGACGCAGCCTTCAAGCTTGACGGGGTGAGCCGCACCTCGGCCACCAACACGATCACCGATGCCGCACCGGGCCTAAGCCTCAAGCTGACCGGCACCAACACCGGCGCGCCGACCACGATCACCTACCGCGATCCCGGCGGCGGGATCACCACTGCGATGCAGGACCTCACCGCCGCGCTCAACGAAATGGTGGCCGAGCTCAATCGCGACAGCGATCCCACCAGCGGCACGCTGAGCAATGATCCTGGCGCGCGCGCTCTCCGCCGCCAACTGACCACGCTGGCCAGCACCGCGGTCATGCCCGCAAACACCATCGGCTCGCCCACAACGCTCTCCGAGCTCGGTCTCTCGACCAACCGCGACGGCACTTTCACGTTCGATTCCAACCGGCTCACCGCCACCTTGAAGCGCGATCCGGAAGGGACTGGGGCGATGTTCACCAACGGGCTCTACGGCGTCTACGCCACGTTCGACAAACTCTCGCGCACCGTTGCCTCGAACAGCGATCCCAGCTCGCTCGGCGGCTCGATCGCGCGGCTGACCAAACTGCAGACGACGCTGAGCACGCAAAGATCCACGCTCGCCACCAAGCAGGAGGATTTGCGCGTCCGGCTGGTCTCGCAATACGCGAGGCTCGATACGAACATCAGCGGCTCGAGATCGACGCTGTCGTTCCTGAGAGCCCAGCAGGCAGCCCAGAACGGGAGCAACAACTGATGCTGCTGCGCCGCGATCCCGGAGAGACTTACCGCCGGGTCGATTTCGACGCCCGCGTGAAGGGTGCAAGCTCGCTCCAGCTCGTGGTGCTGTGCCTCGAACAGGCGGCCGGCTCGCTCGGCCGCGCGGTCTATGCGCAGGACCACGGCGACAATTCGGCGAAAAGCGCAGCCCTCACCCGCGCTGTCGCCGCGCTCACCGCGCTAGAGCTCGGTGTCGATAGCACGCACCCGGCCGGGCAGCCGCTGATGCAGATCTATCAATCTGCCCGCCGCTCGATCCTCGACAGCGCACTGCGCTTCGACGCGACGCGGTTGGATACGATCCGGGTTGATTTGCTGGATATACGCGAGGCGATGCTGGCGACGGTAACGGGATGACGAACGGCCTCAGCCGATATCGATAAGCAGGAACGAGACCGCAACGCCGAACATGACCACAGCGAAGGCCCGGCGCACCCACTGTGTCCGTGCACTGTCCGTGAGCCAGGCCTGCGCCTTGCTGCCGGCCAGTACGATGCCGCAATGGATTGCGGTTGCGATCACCGCACTCACCACCGAAAGCAGCAGGGCATTGCCGAGGCTGAGCACGTCGCCATTCAGAAACTGCGGCGCCACCACCACAAAGAACATGTAAGCCTTGGGGTTCAGCAGGTTGATCAGCGCACCGGTGAAGAACGCGCGGCGCGTGCCATCGCCGGTCGGTGCGCCGGGCGCTGCTTCGCCTGCCCCGCGCCACGCCTCGATCGCCAACCAGCCCATCATCGCTGCACCTGCAAATCGCAGGATTTTCCAGAGCGCCGGCGCGGCGGCGAGCACGGCGGCGAGGCCCAGCGCCGCCAGCGTGCCACTCGCGAGCAGCCCGATCGCCACGCCCGCCACCGCACTCATCCCGGTGCGCCGCCCCTCGGTCGCCGCCAACCCGGCCAGCCAGGCCATATTCGGCCCCGGGGTCAACTCGATCAGCAGGACGGCGAGCGCAAAGCCGGCCATGTCGAGACCCGGACCGGGAGACAGCTCAGCCATCGCCATAGGCTTCAGCATTGCCATATGCGCCTTCAGTGTCTTCACTGGGGGCGAAGGCAGGATCCATCAGGTCGTCAAGAAACAGCGCGATCAGGCCTGTGTGACTGCTGACCCCCGCCTTGGCGTAAATCCGCGTGAGCTGCGCGCGCACGGTGCCGGATGCCGCACCGCGCAAGCGCGCGATCTCGGCAATATCGGCGCCCTTGATTGCAAACAGCGCGACATCCGCCTCGGCGGTGGTCAGGTGCCAATCGCGAAAGCAGCGCTGAATCAAGTCCCCTATCGCCTGCCGCGCCAGCGCCACCGCAAGGTCGTCCTGCCGCGCCTGGCGGATCAGACCGCGAACCTGAAACGCGCCGACGACTACCGCAACAATCAGGGCAATGGCCGCGCCGCCTTCGGCCACGAGATGAGCCGTCCAGCCTTCCTCCGCCACATCGCCGGTAAAATCAGCCAGAAACAGGGCGGCTGCCAAGGCTTGCAAGGCCACCACGATGGTCATCGCGGTGGCCTTGCGCTGTGACTGTACCTGTCGTGCGGAAACCATGCGCCAGACTATCTCCCGCCGGGCAGCATGGCCAGTGCGAGGTTGCGCTTCTGTCGGCGGCTTTCGAACACGACGCCTCCGACATGCAGGAGAATCAGGCCGTAGAGCAGATTGACAGCCGCCTCGTGCACTTCGCCGAGCAGGCCATGCTCGCCTTCTTCGCCTTCGCCAGCCGCATTTTGCGCTTCCTCGCCCGCTTCCGGCGTGATCGCCATTGGCGCGGCCGAGATCGAGGCACCATGGCGCGGGCGTTCGCCCCCTGACGCGGGTGCAAGACCGGCCATCGCCACGCCGCTCGCGATGATCACCAGCAGCGTGCCCCAGATGGCGTAGACCATCAAAGCGCCGAGCGGATTGTGCGAGCGGTGCTGCGCATGCCGCCCGGCCGCAATGTCGCGCATATGGGCCAGAGCCCTGCCGGGACTGGGCGGAAAGGCGGTGAAGCGCGCCTCGGCTGGGCCGATCAGCCCCCACAGCAGGCGCAGAGCAAGAATTGCGGCGAGCGCATAGCCCACCCAGACATGGCCTGCCGAACCTTCCTCCATGATCACAGCATTGGCCAGCACGGCCAGCGCGACAGTCCAGTGCGTCAGCATGACCACCGGATCCCAGCGGCGATGTGTTACCGTGTCAGTCATCATCGCGCACCCTCGCCTGATGCAAGACGTCCTTGCGATGGGCCGCGTCGTCACATGCGTCCTCGCCGCGATGCTTGCGCATGTCCTCAGGGCCCTTAACCGGCCCAGCGTGGACGCTCGCCTTTGCAACTGGCCGGGCGGGGGTGATGATGGAGGCCGCGGGCGTGGCCGCTGCGGCGCTGTTCAAGGGCAGCAGCAGCGCCAACACTGGCACCGCACCGAGGATGGATTTGATTTTCAGCATGGGTATCTTCTCCGTGTTGTCGGAGACCGGCAGCTGCACCCACACAGCGTCCCGCACCATTGCTGCCTTGCTTATCCGGGCACGAATAAGCTCGCGCTTATGGTCATAAAAAACCCGGAACCGCGTGATGCGCCGAACGTTGTGTAACCGGAATTCAGGCATCCCCGGTCGAGACGGCCTGTGCTATAGCCCATCAATGACGCCCCGCCCCTCCACCCCCGAGCCACCATCCGAAGGTGATCTGTCCGCTGATACCGCTTATCAGCCCCCCGTGAGCAAGACCGAAGCTGCCATCGCCGAGATCGGCTTTTATATGGTCGAGCGGATCCTGCTTTTGCTTGTCGCCCTTATGACGATAGGCGGCGCGGTCGCGGAGATGATCGACATTTATCAGTCGCGGTCAATCACGCTGGCCGATATCCTGCTGATGTTCCTCTACACCGAGGTGATCGGCATGGTCAGCGTGTTTTATACTGGCAAGGGCGCGACGTTCATCTACCCCATATTC
>JBJXEK010000229.1:0-3795 GCA_046155055.1 Novosphingobium sp.
TCCTGTTGCAACTTATATCGGGCTCACATCCTCATGCGTATCGTCATGACCGGCGCTACCGCCGGCTTCGGCCTGTTCGCCGCCGAGCGCCTGGTTGAGGCCGGTGCAACACTCACTATCGGCGCGCGCAGCCCCGCAGCGCTGCCGTTCGCGCTCACCGGCCGCGCCCACGCCCTCCCGCTCGATCTCGATGCGCTGGCAAACGTCCGCACATTCGCCGCCGCGCTCGGGGATGGGCCGATCGACGTGCTCCTGCTCAACGCCGGGCTTCAGCTCGCCAAGCCCGCCACCAGCGCCGACGGCTTCGAGCGAACCTTTGCGGTCAATCACCTCGCGCACTATCTCATGCTGCGTCTCCTCGCGCCCCGGCTCCGGCCCGGCGCCCGCGTGATCCTCACCGGTAGCGGCACGCACGATCCGGCGGAGAAGACACCCGTCACTCCGCCGGTGCATGCCAATGCCGACTGGCTCGCCCACCCGGAGACGGACCCGCACCGCGAAACCCGCACCCGCCAGGCCTGCTTCCGCGCCTACAGCAGCTCGAAGCTCTGCAATATCATGACCGCGCGCGAGGCGGCCAAGCACTTGCCCGGCATAAGCTTCATGTCCTTCGATCCGGGCTATGTCCCGCACACCGGCCTGGGGCGTGACAACGGGCGAGTGATCGCCACGTTGGTAAGCTATATCCTCCCGTTCGTGATGAAGCGCGACCGTTCAAGCACGATCCCCCGCTCAGGCCAGTTCCTCGCCGATCTGGCGCTTGGCCCGCCATACGCGGCCTGCACCGGCGACTACTGGTCGGTCCGCGGCCCCGCGCTGCTTAGCCTTGAACCCTCGGTTCTCGCGCGCAACGATGCTGCCTGCGCGAAACTCTGGGATGACAGTGCGCGTCTCGCCGGGTTCTGAACTCCGGCCCTGAATTCTGGCTCGGATCGGGCCGCCGCACCCCGGCAACGCCTTGCCGCTGGCCGCGAATCTCCGCCATATCCTCGACCTGCCGCCCAATTATGTCGTGTCCATCGCCCCGCCGCATCCACCGCACGGCGCAGCCGCAGAACGCCCCGTCCGGGCGATGCCGTTCATCGGCGAGAAAGGCTGGCACCGCACTGAGGAAGCCGATACCGTTCAGGTTCAAGCCGCAAACCCTTGCAGCGAAGTGGGCGGGCACCAACAACGGTCCACCAAATTCAACTTAAGGAGTAGCTTCATGCGTGTCTTCAACCCGGGTCAGACCCGTCTCGTCCTGCTGGCTGCGCTGGCCGCCTCGGTCCCGGCCAGCGTCCTGGCGCAGCAGGAGCTCCCGCCCGTGAGCCAGCAGGCCCCCACCGGCCAGACCTCCGAAATCCAGACGACCGTCGCCCCCGCAAGTGAAACCGCTGCCGCACAAGTTGCCGGGCCGGAGCTCAAGGGCATCATCTCGCGCCGCAGCGCCGACCGGATCGAGGTCACCGTGGAAAACGGCACCAAGTCCGTCGTCAACATCAACGATTACACCAAGATCACCTCAAGCAAGGGCCTGTTCGGCATGAGCCGCCAGCAACTTGCCGGCAACGCGCTGCTCAATGGCCTGCCCGTCACCGTGCGCACGCTGCAATCGGGCGATGCGCTGATGGCCAGCCAGATCATGTTCAAGGACAAGGATCTCAAGATCGCCACGATGATCCGCACCGGCACCAAGCAGGGCTTTGAGGAGCAGACCGCCGCCACCGCCGAAGTCCGCGCGATGACCGAGGCGCTGCGCAGCCGCTTCGGCGATATCGATGAATACAACATCAAGACCACCACCAACGTGATGTTCGCATCGGGCAAGTCGTTGCTCACGCCGCAGGGCAAGGCTGATCTCTGCGCCGCCGCCACGCAGGCGCAGAGTGTCAAGAACGCGATGATGCTCGTCGTCGGTTACGCCGATTCGAGGGGCAGCGAGGATGTGAACCAGCGCATCAGCGACGCGCGCGCCGCCCGTGTGGTCAATTATCTGCAGCAGTCTTGCGGCTGGAAGTCGTACCGGATGCTCACCCCCAGCGGTATGGCCACCGCCGATCCGCTGGCCGATAACAGCACCCCGGCGGGCCGCGCCCAGAATCGCCGTGTCTCGGTCAACGTGCTCGTGAGCAAGGCTGTCGACGGGCTTTGATCAGTCCGCCGCGGCGGGCAGGGCGCGCGCTCTGCCCCGTTCAACCTCCCGAAACCCGCCGCAACCCATAGTCCACAGCTGGAGTCAAAAGCGCACCCTTCGCGCAATTGTCTGCGGACAGCCCTTCCGGCCCGCTTGCAATCGCGGCCGGGCGGGCTGATCCTCCACGCGGGATCAAGGAGCAAGACGTGAGCAAGAAGACCGACAAGGAAGGCCAAAAGGACACGGGCAGCTGGACCGGCCCCGCCGCCATCGCCGGTGCCGCCATCGGCTCGGCCGCATTGGCCGCCGCTCTGCTCTATTCCTCGCGCCGCAAGGAACGCGCCGAAAAGGCCAAGCCCAAACTTCCGCTCGATCCGATCGATACGGACTAGGCCCCTTAAGCCCTCTCCCTTTGAGGGGAGAGGGCCCGAAAGAGGGGACTGCCCTTGCGCCGCCCGCAACCCAGCGGCTAAGGCAATTGGCATGGAACCTGTCACCACCATCGATGGCCGCGCCATCCCGTTCGGCCGCAAGAACGTCGATACCGACGTCATCATTCCTGCTGCCTGGCTGAAGACCATCAGCCGCGAAGGACTGGGGCAGGGCGCGTTCGAAGCGCTGCGCAAAGATCCTGACAACCTGTTCGACAGCGCCAGGTTCAAGGGCGCGCCAGTGCTGATCGCGGGCGACAATTTCGGCTGCGGCTCCAGCCGTGAACACGCCGCCTGGGCGCTGCTCGATCTCGGCATCAAGGCCGTGATCGCGCCCTCGTTCTCCGACATTTTCTCCGGCAACGCGTTCAAGAACGGCATCCTCACTGTCGTCCTCCCGCAGGAAGCGATCGACCGGCTGATGGAAGTGGCCGAGACCGATCCGGTCCATATCGACCTCGAGAGCCAAACGGTGACGACGCCGTTTCAGGACCGCTTCGTCTTCGAGATCGACGCATTCCGCAAATCGTGCCTCATCGGCGGCCTCGACGAAGTCGGCCTCACCATGGCACGCGGCGATGCCATCGCGGCCTTTGAAGCCACCGCCAGCGCGCAGCGCCCGTTCCTCGCGCATCCTGCCTGAAAATAGGGACAGCCTGAAAATAGGGACAGTCCCTATTTATTCTCTGGCTTAACCACCCGCTTAAAAAGCACTTCCCAAGCCCCGCAAAACATGGCTCAAAGGCGGCAACCCGGCGCCGCTACACGCGCGCCCAAACCACGCGGGAGAGACCTGATGAAAGCCCTTCGCACCCACGCCGTCGGCGGCCCTGAAACGCTGACCCTCGATGATCTGCCCGATCCCGTTGCCGGTCCCGGCCAAGTGGTTGTCGCGGTCAAGGTCTGCGCGATCAACTTCCCCGACACGCTGATGATCCGCGACATGTATCAGTTCAAGCCGCAGCGCCCCTATGCGCCCGGCGGCGAGTTTTCCGGTGTGATCGAAAGCGTGGGGGAGGGCGTCACCGGCTGGAAAGCCGGAGACCGTGTCATCGGCATGTGCGGCAACGGCGGCCTCGCGGAAAAGGTCGCGCTCGAAGCGCACCGCCTGTTCCCGCTGCCGGATGACGTTTCGTTCGAGACTGGCGCGTCGCTCCTCATGACCTACGGCACCACGATCCACGGCCTCAAGGATCGCGGCCACATCAAGGCGGGCGACACGTTGCTGGTGCTCGGCGCGGCAGGCGG
>JBJXEK010000230.1:0-6634 GCA_046155055.1 Novosphingobium sp.
GCCTGGCGCTCGATCCGGACACGTACTTCATCATCGTGCCCAACATGCTGGGCAATGGCGTGTCCTCTTCGCCCAGCAACACCCCGGCCCCCCACGATGGCCCGCGGTTCCCCCTCGTAACCGTGCGTGACAACGTGGTGCTGCAGCACCGGCTGGTCGCCGAACTGTTCGGACTGAGCACGCTCAAGCTGGTCACTGGTCATTCGATGGGTGCGTTGCAGGCATTCCAGTGGGGCGCTCTGTTTCCGGAGATGGTCCAGCGGATCGCGCCGTTCTGCGGCTCGGCCCGGGTGTCGCGACACAACTGGCTGTTTTTGGAAGGCTGCAAGGCGGCGCTGCTGGCTGATGCGGCCTTTGCCGGAGGTGACTATGCCGCGCCGCCCGTCACTGGCATCGGCGCGTTCGCGCGGGTTTACGCCGGGTGGGCCTGGTCGCAAACATTCTTCCGCGAGCATCTTGATCGTGACCGGCTTGGCCTGCCGTCGATGGAAGCGTTTCTGACGCATGCATGGGAGCCATCGTTCCAGGCGATCGACGCTAACAACCTGCTCGCGATGTTGGCCACCTGGCAGGCTGCCGACATCAGCGCCGATCCGCGCTTCGATGGCGACTTTGCGCGCGCTTTGGCGGCGATCACCGCCAAGGCCGTGGTCATGCCGTGCCGCAGCGATCTCTACTTTCCGCCCGAAGACAGCGCAATCGAAGTCGCCCATATGCCCGATGCGCAGCTCTGCGTGATCCCGTCAGTCTGGGGGCATATGGCAGGTGGGGGCCTGAACCCTGAGGATGCCGCCTTCATCAACGCAGCACTGGCGCGGTTGCTCGCTGAGTAGGCGGTCGGTATCAGCCAGCGCAATAGGACAGGGCGCGGATCTCGGCCTCGCTGGCAGCGATGGCGTCGTCCTCGCTTGCGGCAGAAAAACCCCGGCTGGCCAGCAGATAGACTCCCGCGGCCACCACCAGCCCGACCAGCCAGGCGATATCGGTGCCGCCCAGGGCCCGGGCTACTGGGCCGGTCCAGATCGCCGGGATGACGAAGAACGGCGCCGAGGCGAACAAACCGACAAAGTAACCGGCCAGCCCGCGGACGCCGAAAGCCCCGTAAATGCCGTCCGGCCGCGCCAGATCGGTAATCGCGTAGCGGCCCTTGCGCACGAAGAAGTAGTCCACCAGATTGACCGCCGTCCACGGACACAGCAGATACAACATGACCACCAAGGTGGCGCTCAGGGTCTCGATCGCGTCGCCCTGCGCCGAGGCAGCGACCAAGGCCCAAAACGAGGCCAGCAACAGGATCGTAACCACCCGTATCCCCCGCGTGGGCTGGATCTGGCGGATGCTGTCGAGGCCGGTGATCACGCTCAGCATCCCCGAATAGGCATTCATCCCCGTGGTCGCCAGCAGCGCTGCCACCGAGCAGATGACCAGACCGTCGCCCAGATGCGGCGCCAGGCCATTGCCGGCCTGGGCGATCGCGATCAGGCCGTCGGTCGCCCCCATCCTGCTCGCCAGCCAGGCGCCAAGGCAGATCAGCCAGATCGCTGAGAGCGAAGCCCCGACAAACACGTTCGCTATGATCGCTGTGCGCGACACCGTGCGCGGCAGATAGCGGGAATAGTCCGAGACGTAGGGCGCGTAGGCGATGTTGTAGCTGGCGGCCGCCGCAAACTGGGCGGTAAAGGCAGGCCAGTTGAACCCGGCCGCGTCGGAACCAACCGGCCCTGCGGCGTGAACGAACCCAAGCCCGATGCCGACAGACAGCACCGTGAACAGCGGCAGCGAGAGCCAGAACAGGCTGCGGAAGGCCAGGTGCAGCCAATCGTGCCCCCAGATCGCCAGCGACGCCGCCAGCACCGCGAAAACGGCGATCACCGCGTGGGCGTCCCAGCCCCACAGGTGGTTCAGCCCCTCGGCCACCAGAATGCTGTTGACCACATTGAAGCCGAGAAAGGTGAACAGCGCCCCGACTAGCGGCACCACCACCCCGCGATAGCCGAACTGGGCGCGGGACTGGATCATCTGTGGCAGACCGAGTTCCGCCCCTTGGCTGGCATGGAAGGCCTGAAACAAGGTGCCGAACAGCACCCCCGTGGTTGCCGCAAGCGCGGTCCAGCCCAGCGAAAGATGCATGCCGGGCCCGACAAAGCCGATGGCGATGGTGAAGAAGTGGAAATTTCCCAGGAACCAGAACGGTCCCTGATCCGAAACCTTGCCGTGGCGTTCGCTGTCGGGCACGAAATCGATGGACCGGGCTTCGATCCGGGTCAGCTGGCGCGCCATGCTCAGGTTGCGCTGTCGAATTGCAGCACGGCCTGCAACAGCACATTCGCGCCGCGTTCCGCTTCGATGGGCATGATGTTCTCCGCCTCGTTGTGGCTGATGCCATTCTCGCAAGGAACGAAAATCATGCCCGTCGGCGCAACCCGGGCGATGTAGACCGAATCATGCCCTGCTCCCGAGACAATGGACCGCCGAGTGTAACCCAGCCTTTCGGTAGCCGCCTCGACCGCGCTCACTACTGCAGGGTCGAACACCACAGGAGCCGAGCTCCAGACCGGCGTGATTGCGGCGGTTACGTGAAGCGCGGCGGCGATCTGGCTGGCGGCGGAATGGAAGGCCGCCTCCAGCCGGTCCAGCCCTTCGGCCCGGGGATGGCGCAAATCGACGCTCATCCGGATCGTTTCCGGGACAGTGTTGCGCGAGCCGGGGTAGGCCTCGAAGATCCCAATGGTGGACAAGGACGTTTCGGGTTCGGAGCGGCCGATCTCGTCCACCGCCACGGCCAGTCGCGCGGCGGCTTGCAGGGCATCGCGCCGCAGCTTCATGGGCATGGTGCCCGCATGGCAGGCGAGGCCCGTGATCTCCACGTCAAACCACCGGATTCCCTGCACGCCAGAGACGACGCCGATTTCCAGCCCTTCGGCCTCCAGCACCGGGCCCTGTTCGATGTGCAGTTCGAAGTGCGCGGCCAGCGGGCGGCCGCCGACCGGGGCGGTCCCGCCAAAGCCGCTTTCGGCGAGCGCAGCCGCAAACGACACGCCGTTCCGGTCCTGGCGGGACAAGGCGTAGTCCAGATCGAACGCCCCTGCGAACACCCCGGCACACAGCATGGCCGGGGCAAAGCGCGCGCCTTCCTCGTTGGTCCAGTTCACCACTTCCATGGGGTGGCGGGTGACCACGCCGGCATCATCGAGGGTGCGCAGCACCTCGAGGCCCGCCAGCACGCCCAGAATACCGTCAAACCGTCCGCCTGTGGGCTGGGTATCCAGATGGCTGCCGATGGCTATCGGCGGCAGGCCGGGTTCGCTGCCCGGCCGGCGGGCGAAGATGTTGCCCAGCTGGTCGATGGTGACGGTGCAGCTGAGCGCCTCGCAGGCCGCAACCAGCCAGCGCCGCACCGCCGCGTCCTCCGGTGATAGCGCGAGACGGCACAGCCCCCCCTTAGCCGTCCGGCCAAACGCCGCCGTTTCCATCAGTGTGGACCACAGCCGTGACCCGTCCACCCGCAGATTTGAAAAGTCTCCGCTCAGGGTAGCGGCTCCCGTCGCAGCGGCATGGTGAGGCAGTGGATGCTGCCGCCGCCAAGGCTGAACATTTCCAAAGGCGGGTCAAACACCTGCACTTGCCGCCGCCGCAATTCGCCGTTGATCCGGGTGCTGTGCTGCGGTGAAAGCACTCGGTTGCCGCCCAGCGACAGGAGGTTGCAGCTCATCGCCATGACCTCTGCATAGCTGGCGTCGATCCGGTCGATCCCGTGCTCCGTCAGCCAGTCGGCGAAATCGTCGCCCAGAGCTTCGATGCAGGCCACGGCAAGGCTGTCGGTGGCCATGCAGAACAGCACGTCGAGGTGCAGGAAATGTTCCGGGAAGGGCTGCAGCCGCACTTCCCAGCCCGCCGCCTCGAACCAGCCGGCCATCTGCTGCGCGCCGGCCAGATCGGTCCGCACGCCGGAGTAGCCGATGACAGCGAGACCGGGGCGGATCAGGTGGATGTCTCCGCCCTCGCAGGTGCCGCTGGTGGCGTAGCGCCAGAACCCGTCCTGCGGCAGGTGGAAGTCCAGCACCGCTGCGTATTCGCCCCGCCGTGCGGGCATGCGCAGCTGGGTCAGCACCGGACCCCACGGCGTCGTCTGGCTCGAGTCCCGCGTATAGACCTGATAGGGATGCTCTGGATCCGGCGTGAGGAAGTGGCAGCGGACTCCGGCGCGCTCCAGCACTTCGACCATCCCCGCGTATTGTGCCTTGGCGACTTCCGGATCGAACTGGACCTGGTTGGTCAGTGTCGAGTGGGCGATGGAATTGGTGTCAATCCAGCGGTAATGATCCGGCGGACAGAGCAGCACATCCGTGAGGACCCCGGTTTCTGAATCCACCGTCCAACGCAAGGTCTGCTCCCGTTCCCCGATCAACCCAGTAACCCTAACAACGGAATCATCCCGGGGGAATAGCCCTGTTGGCCGCGAGGGTCCGTGCCGGCACCATGGGTCGGTCTTTCGATAAACACTTGGCGAATGGAGTTGGATTAGAGGGCCGGGGCCATCCGCCCCGCGCATTCGCCGTCGGTTTGTGCGCCCTCGCTGCATTCATCTTGATCCACCACGCGGGCGTGCTGGCGCCAGCCGGGGCGGCGATAGGCGATGGTGGCCATGAGGACGGCGGCAGCGGAGCCGACCGGGAAGGAGAGCCACAAGGCGTCGGTGCCGAGCCATGGGTAGGCGAGGAAATAGAAGCCGAGGCGGACGGGGTACATGGCGATGCCGAGGACCACGATCGGGGCAAGGACCACGCCGCCGGCGCGCATCGTGCCGAACAGGACGATGGTGATCCCGAAGAGCACGTAGCTCCAGCTGGCGAGGAACTGGATGTGGCGAGCGGCGTCGACCGCGGGGCTGGTGGGGCCCAGGAACAGGGTCAGCACCGGGCGGTCGAACCCCAGCAGCAGCAGGGTGAGCGTGCCGGTAATGCGGAGATTGAGAATGAGGCCAGCCCGGGTGATCTTGCCAAGGCGGCTGACGAGGCCCGCCCCGATGCTCTGCGCCGCCATGGCGCTGAGCGCGGCGGAAATCGCCATCGCGGGCATCTGCAGGTAGGTCCACACTTGCAGTGAGGCGCCATAGGCGGCGCTGATCATCGCACCTTCGCGGTTGGCGAGGCCGATCATGATGATGCCGGAGGCCGAGATCATCAGCATCTGTGCACCCATCGGCAGGCCCTTGTTGACGATGAAGCGCAGCTCGCGCGGATCTGGGATGAGGTAGGCCAGCTCGGGTCCGCGCAGGCGCAGTGGCAAGTCGCGCAAATAGACGTAGATCACCAGCCCGATCATGGCGGCATAGGAGGCGATCGCGGTGGCGAGAGCCGACCCGGCAATGCCAAGCCGCGGGAGAGGGCCGACGCCCGCAATCAGCAGTGGATTGAGCACGACATCCAGCCCGACCGAAACCACCATGAAGCGCAGCGAGGTTTGTGCGTCCCCTGCACCGCGCAGGCCCATGCCGATGATCACGGTGATGATCGAAGCAGGCATCGCAACGAAGATGACTCGCAGATAGGTGAGCGCGAAGGCAAAGATTTCGGGGGGTGTCGACATGAGGTGGAGCAGATTGGGCGTGAAGATCCAGCCCAGCGGCGTGACCACGAGCGAGAGCCCGACACAGAGGCCGATGGCGCTGCCGAACGTCCGGCGCGCGGCATCGGTCTCACCCGCGCCGAAGGCCTGGCCTACCTTGACCGTGGCGGCCATGCCGAAGCCGAACACGGCGGCAAAGACAAGGAACATGACGACGTTTGCGTTCGCGGTGGCTGCTAGCGCACTGTCGCCCAGCAGGCGGCCGACCCATACCGAATTGACCGAACCGCTCAGCGCCTGGAGAATGTTGGAGGCGAGCGTAGGCGCGGAAAAGACGAGGAGCGTAGTGAGGATCGGACCCTTGGTCAGATCGCGGTGACCGTCGCGCCGACCCCCCTTGGACCGCGCAGCCTGACCTTGGGGGCTGTCCAGATTCTGGCCCGGAGTTTGGCGTTCCGGGCGCACCGAGGTCTGGTGGTCCAACGGATCAATCCTGCTGCTTGAGCGCGGCGAGTGCGGCAAAGGGGCCGGACAGGCTTTCTTCGCCAAGGCCATGCTCGGCGCGGAAGGCATCGGCATTGGGGCCTTCCGCAAAGGGATCGATGGCGAGTGCGAGCGTCTGCGCGATCGCTTCGCCGAGGTCGAACGTAGTGCCCTGGTATACGATCTCGTCGCAATCCTCGGCGGTGAGTTCGATTTCCTCGTCGGGCACCACTTCACTGCCCCCATTTGCCTGGCTTGGCACGAAGCGCAAGTGGATGGGTTCATCGATCCGTACCGGGAAGTCCTCGGCAGAGACGCGGCAGGCCTGGATTACATCTGCGGTGAGGCGGCCATGCGCGGTCACACGTTCGCCCAAACGCATCAACTGGACGGCGGCCTGCATGGCCGGAATAGCAGTTAATCCGAAGCGCCCGGAAAGGCGGCGGCGGGCATCGGCATCGGGCTGCAGCACCAGCGGCGCATCGGTGATCTGGCGCAGATCGACCATGCAGCTATATTCGGGCTGCATACCCGGCACGCTCATTGCCCGATCTCGCCCGCCAGAACGCGGTAGCCCGGCACA
>JBJXEK010000231.1:0-7859 GCA_046155055.1 Novosphingobium sp.
TTGATGTCGCGCCGCGCGGCGAAGGCCATGCGCATCGCAAGCATCGTCGCGGCGCTGCCGGCGATCAGGATCGGGAGAAACGGGGGCAGGAACAGCGGGAGGAGCATCTGGCGCCAGTCTTCGATCCGCAGCGGATTGTTGACCTGCAGCATGACGGCCGTGCGCATCAGCGCATGGTTCGCGGAGAGCACGCGTGTGTCGCCGTTCCTTATATGCGAAGCCTCGTGCGCTAGCACCGCCGCAAGCTCATCGTCATCGAGCCGCTCGATCAGCCCGCGCGTCACGGCAATCAGCCCCCGCGCTGGCCCTTCACCGACAGTAAGCGCATTGAGTGCATCCTCCTCGATCACCCCGAAGCGCGGGAAGCGCACGCCAAGCGCGGTGCATTGCTCCTCCGCGATCGTGACAAAGCGGGGTTCTTCCATGCGGGTCACGTCGCGGATATCGACCAGCGCGCGCACCGCATCGACATGACCGAGGTAGATATGGCGAAAAATCAGCGCGCTGATCAGCGCGAGCGGCAAGGCATAGCGCAGCGCATAACCCGCCGGATCAGACAGGATCGTATGAAGGGGATCGAATAGCAGCAGCGGCACCGTCAGCGCGAATGCGCCGATGAGCTGGAACGACGCGATATAGCTGAGCACATAGCGCGCGAGGCGCCGCCGGTTCTGCGCCGCGTGGGTTACGTAGCCCAAGGCCTTTCCGTGCTGCGCCATGGGCGTTCTTCCGCCTGATCAGAATGCGATCTGGGCAGTCTCTTCGAAGGCAGCGCGCCGATCTCCGAGCGTGAACTTCTCGCGCAGCGGCAACCGGATCAAAGAAGCGATGACGTTGCCGGGGAAAGCGCGCGCCACCGCGTTCAATTCCTCGACTGCGAGATTGTAGAACTTGCGGGCGGCAGTGATGCGGTCCTCGATGCGGATCAGATCGCTGCGCAATGTGGCAAAATGGCTGCCCGATTCGAGTTCGGGGAAGTTCTCGCCCATCGCGACGAGGTTCTGGACGAATGCAGCGTTCTGCTGGCCGATCATCGCCCCCTCGCCCAATGCGGCAATGGCCTCGATTCGGGCAGCGAGCACGTCGCGGATTACATCATGCTCCTTGGCCGCGAACGCCCTGACGACTTCGACGAGATTGCCGATCAGCGTCTTGCGCTCCAGCAGCAGCGCATCGACATCGCCGAAGGCCGCATCAGCGCGTTCATCGAGCTGTGCAATGAGCGCGTGCTGCGCGCGCAGGCGCAAAGCCAGCCAGACCACCACGCCGAGCACGAGCCAGAGCCACCACAGATCGAGCAGAAGGTTGGCCGAGCGAACCGCACGGCCCCAAAGATCGATAGCTTGCCAGAAAGTCTGAGTATCTGAAGCTTCCATGGGATCTGTCCGTCGCTGCCTCGGCCTTCTGGACTTACCCCGCTGCTGCTTAAGAATATGCTTACTAATGCCCGCTTTTGCAGGCCTGCCAGACTCCCTACTCCGGGCCGTGCCCAGCAGGCACATAGCGGCGCTCACCGCTGATCGGATCAAACCAGACTTCGATAACCATACCGGTCTCGGTATCCAGCTCCCGTTCGCCGGTGGCTTGCCACTGCCCGCGCAATTCCAGCTTCCGCCCGCGATAGCGAGCTTCGAACAGCGTGCCGACGACGATCAGTGCGGCCTGAAGCCCCAGCATATACACAACTGGCTCGCTATCGGGCCTGTCGTAGACATACAGCGCCAGAGCACCGATCACGAGCGCCCCAGCCAGCGCCAATGCGGTAAAGCGCGCGCCCGGGCTCACAGCTTAAGCCTCACAGCTTCAGCATCACAGTGGCTTCAGCTTCACCGCAGTGCCATAGGCGACCACTTCGTTCATAGTCTGGCCGATCGAGCCCGAATCGAAGCGCATCATCACCACTGCGTCCGCGCCCATCAGGCTGGCGTTCATCACAAGCCGGTCGATCGCGTGGCGGCGCGTATCTTCGACCAGCGCGGTGTATTCCTTGATCTCGCCGCCGATGATCGAGCGCAGCCCTGCGACGATATTGCCGCCAATGCCGCGGCTGCGGACGACCACCCCGAACACCTGCCCCAGGCATTCGGCGACTTCGCGCCCGGCAACGGCTTCGGTGGTGGCGACGATCATGATGCGAGGCTTTCTTTAAGCCCGAAGCGCACGAGCCGCGAATCCGCGACCGCCGCCTGGCGGTGAACGACGACCGGCGCATAGTCCGGATCCTTGACCATGCCCATGAAAGACGCGGCATCGGGATAGGCCATCACGAAGGTCTCGTCCCATTCCCAATCAGCGGGCCCGGTCACCATCGCTTCGAACTGTCCAGCCCAGATGATGTGACCGCCCGCGCGCTCTAGCACGGGCTGGATGGTGCGCATGTATTCCTTGTAGGCATCAGCGCCAGTAAGGTCTTTGCCGGCCAGCTCATGGCCTTCGGGATAGGTCGCCAGTGCTTTGAACCGGATCAGGTTCAGCATGTGGATCGGCGTATTGCGCGGCAGAGCCTTGAACCGGTCGAAGTTCTCGCGGCTGGGATCGATATAGGCCTCGCTCATTTCAGGCGCTCCATTGCCAATCGCGGAACTGCTCGCGCAAGTCCTTCTTGCTGATCTTGCCAGTGCCGGTGTGCGGGATTTCATCCACAAACGCGACCGCATCGGGCAGCCACCACTTGGCGACATGGCCCGCCAGATGCTCGCGCAGCGCCTTGTCGCACACGTCCTCACCCGACTTCTTCACCACGACCAGCAGCGGCCGCTCGTCCCAGCGGGGATGCGCGATGCCGATGGCGGCGGCCTCGGCCACGCCGGGGAAGCCGACGGCGGCGTTCTCCAGCTCGACAGAGCTGATCCATTCACCGCCGGACTTGATCACATCCTTGGTGCGGTCGGTCAGCTGCAACGTGCCGTCCGGATGGATCACCGCGACATCGCCGGTGTCAAACCACTGTTCGGCATCCGTCGCGTCCGCCTCGGCTTTGAAGTAGCGCTTCACCACCCATGGCCCGCGCACCTGAAGCGCGCCAGAGGTCTTGCCGTCGCGGGGCAGCACTTTGTTGTAATCACCCAGCTCCACGCAGCGCAGCTCGACCCCGAAGGGCACGCGGCCCTGCATTGCCTTAACCGAGACCTGCTCATCGAACGAAAGCGCATCCCAGTTCCACGTCTCGGCGCTGGAGGTGCCGATGGGGGAGGTCTCGGTCATGCCCCAGGCGTGGCTGACGCGAATGCCGCGGCGCATCAGCCGCTCGATCATCGCACGCGGCATGGCAGAACCGCCGCACACGACTGTTTTCAGGCTTTCGGGAATGTCCCTGCCGGTCGTATCAAAATGCTGCAGCAGGCCAAGCCAGACGGTGGGTACCCCCGCCGAGGTGGTCACGCCCTCACGTTCCATAAGTTCAGCAAGCACCGCGGGATCGTTGACCGCGCTGTAGACGAACTTGGCACCTGCTGCAGCGCCGGCCCACGGCAAGCCCCAGCTTGCGGCATGGAACATCGGCACGATGGGCAGCATGACGGTGCGGCAATCGACACTGAAGAGCGGCGGGGTCATGCCGATCATGGCGTGCAGCACGGTCGAGCGGTGCTCATAAAGCACGCCCTTGGGATTACCGGTGGTGCCGCTGGTATAGCACAGCATGCACGGATCGCGCTCGTCGCCGTCCGCCCATTCGCCTTGGCCGTCCTCGGTGGCGATCCAGTCCTCGAAAAGTTCGGCAGGCCCCGCGCTGTCGAAGCAGACGTAGTGCTCGATCGTCTTCCAGCGCGGCTTCATGCGTTCGACCAGCGGCGCGAAGGCGGCATCGAACAGCAGCACGCGGTCTTCGGCATGGTTGGCGATATAGTCGAGCTGGTCGTCGAACAAGCGCGGGTTGATCGTGTGAAGCACCCCGCCGACACCGACCGCGCCGTACCAGGTGACGAGATGGCGATGGTGGTTCATCGCCAAGGTGGCAATGCGGTCCCCCGGCTTGATCCCCAGTTTGGCGAGCTTTTGCGACATGCGCATCGCATCGTGACGGATGCCCGCCCACGTCGTGCGGCTCTCGCTGCCATCCGCCCAGCGCGAGACGATTTCGCGGCCCGCATGTTCGCGCGCGGCATGATCGATAAAACGAGTCACGCGCAGCGACCAATCCTGCATGGCACCCAGCTGCATCAACCCATCCCCTTTTTGATCTTGTTTTACCCGACGAGCCGCAAGTGCCGATCCGGCCGCGCGGTGAGCGCCACATTGGCAAGGCCTTCGACGGGAATCAATCGCTCGATTACTTCGCTATCGAGCACGAAGTCCGCACCGAGGCGGATTGTGGGCTCGCGCATGGAGCCGGTGCGCAGGCGGGCGATCACCTCGCCCTTCCCGCCGCCGCCGCGCGGCAGCAGCAAAGCGAGTTCGGTGAGCGCCTCGGGCCGACTTATGTCGAGCTTGAGCAGCATGCGCGCGGCGCTGCTGACCGACGCGAGTGGCCGCGCCCCGCGCACGGTGATGCGCGGCGGTTCGTCGGGATTGGGCCGGTCGAGCTCAACGTTGAGCAGCACGCACGTGCCCTCGCGCGCCCACTGCTGGAAGGGCTCGACCAGCGCTTCCTCAAAGCACGAGGCGGAAAACTGGCCGCTGCCGTCGGAAAAATCGGCCGCGATGAAGTCGCTGCCCTTCTTGGTCTTGCGCCGGTTCACACCTTCCACGAGCGCCGCCATGACCGCCCCGGTGCGTCCGCCCGCAGCATCGCCGTCACCGCCCATCAGGCTGCCATAGGACCGCGCCCCATTGGCCGAAGCGACGGCGCGGTATTCGGTGACAGGGTGCGCGGCGAAGTAGAAGCCGAAGGTCTCGCGCTCTGCCGCCATCTGCTCGGAGCGAGTCCATGGCACCGCTTCGGCGAGGCGCATGGCAGGCTCGGCGTGGTCCTCGGCACCGAACAGGCCTGCCTGCCCCGAAGTGCGCGCGCGCGCGGCTTCATCGGCCACGGCCATGAGCAGTTCGGCATTGGCGGTGATCTTGGCGCGGCTTGGCTCCAGCGCGTCGAGCGCACCGGCGGCGGCGAGTGCTTCCAGCCCGCGCCGGTTCATCGCGCCTGCGGGCAGGCGGCGGAACAGGTCGTCGAGGCTCGCATAAGGCCCTGCCGCCTCGCGCTCGGCCACTATCGCGTCCATCGCCTTCTCGCCGACATTGCGCAGGCCCGCGAGCGCATAGCGCACGGCATAGCCGTCTTCGGTCCGCTCGACGGTGAATTCGGCTTCGGAGCGGTTGATATCGGGCCCGTTGAGCACGAGGCCCGCCCGGCGCATATCGTCCACGAACACCGCCAGCTTTTCTGATTGGTGCATATCGAAGCACATCGATGCGGCGTAAAATTCGTGCGCATAGTGCGTCTTGAGCCACGCGGTCTGGTAGGCGAGCAACGCGTAAGCAGCGGCGTGCGACTTGTTGAAGCCGTAGCCCGCAAACTTGTCTATCAAATCAAATAGTTCGTTGGCCTTCTTGGCATCAATTCCCGAAACATCCTTGCAACCATCGACGAAGCGCTGGCGTTGTGCGTCCATTTCGGCCTGGACTTTCTTGCCCATGGCGCGGCGCAAGAGGTCAGCGTCACCAAGCGAGTAGCCCGCAAGGATCTGCGCGGCCTGCATCACCTGTTCCTGATAGACAAAGATACCGTAAGTCTCGCCGAGAATGACCGAGAGTTTTTCGTGCGGGTATTCAATGCTTTCCAAGCCATTCTTGCGGCGGCCAAACAACGGGATGTTGTCCATTGGTCCCGGCCGATAGAGCGAAACCAGCGCGATAATGTCGCCGAAATTGGTCGGCTTCACTGCTGCCAGCGTGCGGCGCATGCCTTCGGATTCCAGCTGGAAAACGCCGACCGTGTCGCCCGACTGGAGCAGCTTGTAAACCTCCGCATCGTCCCAAGCGAGGGTATCGAGATTGATGGCGATCCCGCGCCTGCCCATCAGATCGACCGCCTTGCGCAGCACCGAAAGCGTCTTGAGTCCGAGAAAGTCGAACTTAACCAGCCCCGCTTCCTCGACGAACTTCATGTCGAACTGCGTGACCGGCATGTCCGAACGCGGATCGCGGTAAAGCGGGACGAGCTGCGCCAACGGCCGGTCGCCGATCACCACGCCCGCCGCGTGGGTCGAACTGTTGCGCGGCAGGCCTTCGAGCTGCATCGCCAAATCGATCAGGCGGCGCACTTCGGGATCGCGGTCGTATTCGCGCTTGAGGTCGGAAATGCCGTTGAGCGCGCGCGGCAGCGGCCAGGGGTCGGTCGGGTGGTTGGGGATCAGCTTGCACAGCCGGTCGACCTGCCCATAGCTCATCTGCAGTATGCGGCCGGTATCGCGCAGCACCGCGCGCGCCTTCAGCTTGCCGAAGGTGATGATCTGAGCGACGTGGTCCTCACCGTATTTCTGCTGGACATAGCGGATCACTTCGCCGCGCCGGGTTTCGCAGAAGTCGATATCGAAGTCCGGCATGGAAACGCGTTCGGGATTGAGGAAGCGTTCGAACAGCAAGCCGAGCCGGATCGGATCGAGATCGGTGATGGTGAGCGCCCACGCGACCAGCGATCCCGCACCCGAACCGCGGCCCGGCCCCACCGGAATGCCCTGCTCCTTGGCCCATTTGATGAAATCGGCCACGATCAGGAAGTAGCCGCCGAAGCCCATGCGATTGATGATCCCGATCTCGAATTCGAGCCGGTCACGGTAGCCGATGATTTCGTCCCAGACGCCCGCTTCGGCCAGCGCGGGATAGTCAGCGGGCTGCGGACTGGCTTCGGCGCCGAGCAGGAGGAACGCGGCCAGTTCCTCGTGACACGGCTCCGTGTAGTAGGGTTTGAGGCGAACAACGAGACCGTGACGCGAATCCTGCGCCATCATCCGCGCCTCGCCTTCCTGATCGCCTGCAAGGCTGGGAAGGATCGGCTTGCGATAGGGCGGCTTGAACGCGGTGCGCTGCGCGACAATGAGCGTGTTCGCCAGCGCTTCGGGCACGTCGGCGAAGATCTCTGCCATCATCGGGCCGCCCTTGATCCACCATTCGTTGGAGGAACGCGGGCGATCGGTGCTATCGACGTGGGTTGAACTGGCAATGCACAGCAGCGCATCGTGCGCTGCGTAAAACGAGCGTTCGGCAAAGCAGGCCGGGTTGGTAGCGACGAGCGGAATGTCGCGCGCATAAGCCAGATCGATAAGCCCGGCCTCGGCGGCCACTTCGCTCGCATCGCCGCGCCGGGCGAGTTCGATATAGAGCCGCTGTGGGAACAGCGCCTCAAGCTCGGCCAGATAGGCCTCTGCCGCAAGGGCCTGTTCGCCTGCGAGGAGCCGCACAAGCGCGCCCTCACCTGCCGCTGTCAGGCAAAGCAGGCCCTCGGTCCGCCCTTTGAGTTCTGCCAGCGGGACATGGGCCTCGAATTCGAGCGGACGACCGAGGTGCGCGTGGCTGACGAGGTGGCAGAGGTTCTGATACCCCGCCTCATCCTGCGCATAGAGCGCGAGCCAGTCGATGGTCGGCGCGCTCGCGCCGAAGCCCGTGGGTGCCGCCCCTTCGCGCGAGGGCCGCGCGACCGCGAGCATCGTGCCGATGATCGGCTGCACGCCCATATCGAAGCAGGCCTTGGCAAAGGCGACACTGCCATAAAGCCCGTTGCGATCGGTGATTGCAGCAGCCGGAAACCCGCGCTCCGCCGCCGTCTTGGCAATCGCCTTCGGGTCGATCGCGCCGTCGAGCATCGTGTAGGAGGAGAAGATGCGCAGCGGGACGAAGGGGGTGTGGGGCATCGGGAGAGGTTAGGGTTTGGGGGGCGATTCTGCGAGGTGTGGTGGGTGCTTTTTCCACTTGGGATTGGGTGGCAT
>JBJXEK010000232.1:0-3351 GCA_046155055.1 Novosphingobium sp.
GTGATCTTCGGCTTTACCGCCGCGATTACGCTTGGCATTTTCGTCGGCACCTACAGCTCGATCTACATGGCCGCGCCGATCCTGATCTGGCTCAAGGTCAATCCGAAGAGCTTTGTGCCGACCGAGACCGCCATCGACAGGCAAGAGCGGATGGCGCGCGAGGGCGTTTGATCCGGCAGCGCGCTTAGTGCCCTGAAACCTCAGCGGCCAGAAACAACGCCTTCGTAGATCGCCGCAAGCGCGGCCGCATTGGCGTCCCAACTGAAGCGCTGCGCGCAGGCTGCGACGTCTGCCTGCGGCGGAGGAACGGCGAGCAGGTCAGTCATTGCGGCGGCAATCGCTTCGGGCGTGCGCGCGGCGAGGCGGCCAGCGGCGGGTCGGTCCAGCACTTCGCGCGCGCCGCCGATATCGGGGATGATTAGCGGGGTGCCGCAGGCGAGTGCCTCGATCCAGGCATTGGCGAGTCCTTCGCGCTCTGAAGGCAGCACCATGACGTCGGCCGCGCTCAGCAGCAGAGGCAAGGTTTCGTGGTCCACGGAGCCGAGAAAGTGCACGCGGCTCGCAATGCCAAGGCTGGCAGCGAGGGTCCGCAGCGCCGCTTCGTCCGGCCCTGTGCCAGCAAGCGCGAGCTGGATATCACTTGGCAAGCTGGTCAGCGCGCGGATCGCGAGGGACTGGCCCTTGATTGGCAGCAGAGCGCCGACGCTGACTGCGAGGCGGTCTGTGAGGCGCAGGGCAAGCCCAGGCAAGTCGCCAAGGCGCTGGCGGGCCTCTGCGCGCGGGATGGGCTGAAAGCGGGCATGATCGAGCCCGGTGTAATGCACCGCAATGGCGCTGGCTGTCGCGATGCCGAGCGCCGCGATGTCGTTCGCCAGAGCGCCCGATACCGCGAGTAAAGCAGCGGCTGAGGCGGCAGCGCGTCGCATTTGCGCGCACGCCGCAGCGCGGTCTCCCCAAAAGTGAATATCCGAGCCGCGTGCCTTGATCGCATAGGGCAGGCCGAGCGCCCCGGCGACGCGCGCTGCAGCGGGGCCATCGGGATAGAAGAACTGTGCGTCGACCAGATCGAACGGGGACTCGGCATGGAGCGCACGAGCCAGCGGCAGCACCGCGCGGGCTATCAGCGCCGGATTGAAGCGCCCCGAAAGGCCCGGCACGAGCAGGAAGCGCGGATGGTGGACGGAAACCGAAGCCTGCGCCGCCTGTGCTGGTATAGCCGCAAGCTGGGCATAACGGCCCATCGCGCGCAGCGGTGGGGGCGGCAGGCCGACCGGGTTTATCACTGTTACGTCCCAGTCACCGCGCGCGGCCAGCGTTTCCATCTGGCGCGCGACGAAGCGGCCGAACCCGGGGCGGGTCGGCGCGGGGTACAGCGTCGAGATCGACAACAGGCGGCGCTTCAACGGGGGGATGCCTGAACCTAGAGCGAGCGCACGAGCAGTTCGGCAACACCGAGCCAAGCGGGATGATCAATCACCACTTGCCGCTGGCCAATGCCGGGCGGGAGAAGCGCAACCCGCTCGCCGTCCCTGTCGATCATCCGGCCAAACGCGAACCGGCCTCCGGGGCGGGGGGCCAGCACATCGCGGTTGAGCGCGCGGCCGAAATCGTCCGGGCCAAGCTGGCGCAGCCAGACTTGATCGCCGGTGCGATACTCCCCGGCGCTTGCCTCGACGGTCATCACCACGAGGTCTGCTTCTCCTGGGCCGACCGGAAACACCGCGCTCATCGGTTTGGTCAAAGCCTCTGCCCCGGAGGCGGCAAGGCGGGCGATGATCTGCGGTTCGGCGGCTTCATCCGCCTTTACCAGAAGCTGGGGATCGACTTCGAGCGCGGCACCGATGCGGTTCATCCACACCAGCGACAGCGAGCGCATGCCGGTTTCCAGCCTCCCGATGGTTTGGGCGGTGGTCGGCGGAGAACAGCGCGCCGCCACATCGGCGAGCGTGAACCCCTTCTGGCGGCGGATATCGCGGATGCGGTTGATCATGAATGGCGCACTCTTCGAGGGCTCTGGGAGGGCTGACTTAAAACATACAGTTTTTGTGCTTTCCTACAAGCATGCGTCTCCGGCAAGAGGGCATTTGTTCTTTTTATGTTCTTTATTGGAGAGTGGAATGGCGCAGTTTCTGGCTGATCGTGAACTGACCGAAGAGGGCCCGCGGCAGCAGGATGGGGTGCGGCCCGGCGGGGGACGCGGCGCCGTACGAACCGTGAAGGTGAACCTGGCCGAGTCGCCGCTGACCTGGCTGCATGCGCGCGGGCACCTCAGCGATGTGCAATTCGCGGCCGGCGAGCGGCTGCGCGCGGACTGGGAACGCGCCGAGCTCGCCCCTTCGGTCACGATGCGCTGGGATGTGGTGCGCATCGGGGGCGGGGAGCCGGGGCTGACCGGCGGCGAACGCCAACTGGCGGCGCGGCGGCGGTTTGACGGGGCGGTGGCGGCGGCAGGGCCTGGCCTCGCCGATATTCTGTGGCGCGTGGTCTGCGCAGGCGAGGGCGTGCCCGCAGCCGAAAAGGCGCTGGCCTGGCCTGCCCGCAGCGGCAAGCTGGTGCTGGAATTGGCACTGGACCGGGTCGCGCGGTTTTATGGGTTGGGGTGAGGGGGCGTTTTGCTCGAAAGAGTGTTGCCCGAAATGGACCAACCGTGCCAAGCGGTCGCTAACAAGAACCGTTCAGGGAATTCAAGGCTATGGAACGACGCGAATTTCTGGGCGGTGCTACCGCAGCCGCCGTTGCCTGGGGCCTGACCTGGCCGGCCGGTGCGCTGGCCCAAGGCAGCGCTGATCCGGCGTTTGCCGCGCTGGTCGATCGCTTGTTTTACGACAATCTGCTGCTCACCCCCGGCAACGCGACCTCGCTCGGCCTCGATAGCGGTGTGCGTGCGGCGTTGCGATCGAGGCTAGGCGATAACAGCGAAGCTGGGCGCGAGGCGGAAATCGCCTTTGATCAGCGGGCTTTGGCGCAAATTCGCGGTTTCGATCCGGCAGCGCTGAGCGCAGCGGGGCAGCGCAACCGCGACGTGATTGCCTATATGTTCGAGCAGCGGCTGGCGGGCGCGCCGTTTGGCATCGAGAGTGTGCAGCAGCCCTATCTGATCAACCAGCAGCAGGGCAAATACTTCGAAATTCCCGATTTTCTCGATAGCCAGCACCCGGTGGAAACCACTGCGGATGCCGAAGCCTATCTGGCGCGGCTGCATGCTTTCGGGTTTGTGCTGGATGAGGAGACCGCCGAGCAGCGCCGCCGCGCCGCACGCGGACTGGCCGCGCCGGGGTGGTCGCTCGATCTGGCGCTGGGGCAGATTGCCAAGATGCGCTCGGCCGTGCCCGAGGCAAGTTCGCTGGTGCG
>JBJXEK010000233.1:0-14176 GCA_046155055.1 Novosphingobium sp.
CGGTCGAGCGCGTGGTTGTTGTCCGGATCGATCCCGCCAAGGCGGATTGAGGTGCCGTATTTGCCCTTGTACCACTCATAAGTGATAAACGCCCCGCGCGAGGTGGCGAGGCTGCCGACGTCGTTGGAGAAAAGCTTGAGGAAGCCGTCATGCTCGGGGTCTGAACCCTTGCCATGCGCCACCAGGAACGAGCGCACCGCGCCCTTTTCCAGATCGGCGAAATGCAACCGCGGCATCGCCGAAGGCAGCGCGAAATCGGCGATCCCGACAATATCCTTGCGCCACAAAACCGAACCGGCGCGCGCCACCTGCTCCTGCGCCACGGCCAGAATGCGCCGGTTCTGCTCGGTTATGCTATAGGGCTGCGCGAACACACGCACGGGCAAGGCTGCGGCCGCAACCGTTGCGGCAGCAGCCTTGATCAGCCCGCGTCTATCCACCAAACCCGTCATACCCAAGCTTGTACGGCGTTTCAGTCCGGTTTTCCAGCCTCTGCGCCGAGGTGTGCCCCAAGTTGGACCAGCGCTGCGCCGTCCACCCGCATGCCCGTCCATCCGTCCATCAAGCGCGCGCCAAGCGTCTGGTAAAAGCCGATCGCAGGCGCATTCCAATCGAGCACCGACCATTCCAGCCGCGCGCAATCGCGCGCCACCGCCAGTGCGGCGAGCTTGGCCAGCAGCGCCTTGCCCAGCCCGCTGCCCCGCGCCTCGGGCCGCACGAACAGGTCTTCCAAGTAAATCCCGGGCTTGCCCTCGAACGTCGAGAAATTGTGGAAGAACAAAGCGAAACCTTGCGCCACGCCATCCAGGTCGCCGATCAGCACCTCGGCATAAGGACGTAACCCAAACAGCTTCTCACCCAGCACCGCCTCGTCAAAATGCACCTCATCCGCCAGCTTCTCATAGTCTGCAAGCCCGCGGATGAGCGAGGCGATCAGCGGCAGATCGGCGGATGTGGCGGGACGTATCGCAATCGGCATGCAGGGGCTCCCAGCTGGTGTTCAGCCGCCGCCTCTAACCCGTGATGATCAGCCGGTCACCCCTGAGCGTCACGCTGCCCAGCCGCCGCAGCGCCGATTGGCCGAGCAGGCTGACCGGCAGGTCAGGCACGACCACCGCCTCGACATCATCAAGGTCACGCCCGCCGATCGTCAGCCGCGCGATCTGCGCCGGCGCGCCCATGCCAGTACCCGAGGCGGTCTGCAGCATAGGGCGATAGTCGCCAGCATCGGGCCGGATGCCAAGTCGGTCGGCATCATCCTCGGTCAGCGCGACCACATCGGCGCCCGTATCGACCAGGAACCGCACGGTCTCGCCGCCAACATCGACTTCGACATGGAACTGCCCCTGCGCATCCCGCTCGATCTCCACCGTCTCCGCAGATGCGGTGCGCGCGGGGACGGAAGCCTGTTTGCTCCAGGGCGAGGCATGCTCCGCCTTCGCCCCGGCCACCTGCCTGGCATCCGCCGCTGCGGGCTGCTGGAGCACGGGCGCAATGACCACGGCGGCCAGCAGCACGATGCCTGCAAGGAAAATGAACCGGTTCATGGCCTGGGCACTGTGCCCGCAAAGGCGTTAGCAATTCGCGAAGCCCATGCCCGGGTAGGGCAAAATCAGACCGCGACTTCCGCCTTGCCCGCGTCGGTCGCCTGCGCTTCCATCTCCGCCGCCTTGGCCTCGACCAGCGCAACGATGTGATCGAGCATGTCCTCGCTCTGCACCGTGTGGTCGGTCACGCCCGAAAGGTAGACCATGTGCTTGCCGTTGCCGCCACCGGTCAGGCCGATATCGGTCTCGCGCGCTTCGCCCGGGCCATTGACCACGCAGCCCAGCACAGAAAGCGACAGCGGCGTCTTGATGTGGCTGAGCCGGCTTTCGAGCGCTTCCACGGTGCGGATCACGTCGAAGCCCTGCCGCGCGCAGCTCGGGCACGAGACGACGCGCACGCCGCGCGTGCGCAGGCCAAGCGACTTCAGGATCTCGAAGCCGACGCGCACTTCTTCTTCAGGCTCAGCCGAAAGCGAGACGCGGATCGTGTCGCCAATGCCCGCCCAGAGCAGGCTGCCCATCCCGATCGAGGATTTGACCGTGCCGCCAATCAGCCCGCCCGCCTCGGTAATCCCCAGATGCAGCGGGCAATCGACCGCATCGGCCAGCCCCATGTAAGCCGCGACCGCGAGGAACACGTCGCTGGCTTTCACCGCCACCTTGTATTCGTGAAAATCATGATCCTGCAGCAGCTTGATATGATCGAGCGCCGATTCGATCAGCGCTTCGGGGCAGGGCTCGCCATACTTTTCGAGCAAGTCCTTCTCGAGGCTGCCCGCGGTCACGCCGATGCGGATCGCGCAGCCGTTGGCCTTGGCCGCGCGCACCACTTCGGCGACGCGCGCATTGCTGCCGATATTGCCCGGATTGATGCGCAGGCAGGCCGCACCCGCATCCGCTGCTTCGAGCGCGCGCTGATAGTGAAAATGGATGTCCGCCACGATCGGAATGCGCGCCGCACGTACGATCTTGCCCAGCGCCGCGGTGCTTTCGACATCGGGGCACGAGACCCGGATGATATCCGCCCCCGCATCCTCACACCGGCGGATCTGGTTGATCGTCGCCACCGGATCGGAGGTGAGCGTGTTGGTCATGGTCTGCACCGTGATCGGCGCATCGCCGCCGACGGGGACAGCACCGACCATGATCTGGCGGCTCTTGCGGCGCGCGATATCGCGCCAGGGACGGATGGAGGACATGGGGGTGGTTATACCTGCTCGGCCGCGCCAAGGCTATCGCCTTCGCCAGCATCTTTTGAGGCCAGCTTGCAGGCATAAAGGAACTCCGGATCGCGGTGATTGCCCACCCAGAATTCGATGTCGGCGATCTTGGCGAAGCCATAACGCTGGTAGAAGCGCTGCGCCTCGGGGTTCTCGCTGTAAACCGTCAGCTGAACCTCGTCCGCCCCTTCGCGCGTCGCCTCGGCCATCGCCCAGTCCATCAGCCGCGAACCCAGCCCGCCCCCGATCCGCGCGGGATCGGTGTAGAGCTGCTTGAGTTCCAGCGGCTTGCGCGCGTCGCTGTATCCCTCGGACAGCGTGCTCGCCAGCACGAGCTTGCAGAACGCGATCAGTGCGCCGTCCTCTTCCAGCACCGCAATGCGCATGCCCGGATCGGCAAGTTCCTTTGCCACCTTGGCCTCGCTGTGCGCGCTTTCGAGGAACGCCGTGAAGTCCTCGGGCTTGTAAAGGTGCTGGAATTTGGCGGTGATCGCGCGGCGCCCGAGATCGGCTAGCGCGGCGGTATCGGCAGGGGCGGCGAGGCGAAGTGGGACAGTCATGCCAACCCCATAATGGGGCTGGCACAGAATTTCCAGCGGCCCCCTCAGTTCGCCAGCGCGACCTTGGCCGGCTTGGTATAAGGCACGAACTTGTCCAGCCCGACGAAACCGCGCCAGAAGTGGCTGTTGCGGTCGCGCATCTGCACCGTGTCGATGCTGCAGAGCTGCGAGGTCGTCAGCTGGGTTACCAGAATATCGTTCGAATCGAGCGATGTCGCACCAATCCGGGGCCGCTGGACATAGACCGTGCGGCCGCTGCCATAAATGATCGCAGTCTTGTCGATCACGGTCGAGGCGCCGATGTTGGTCATCGTGATGCAATCGACCGGCTTGCCGGCAACGCGGCCTTCCAGCAGCTTGGCCAACTGCTCCTCACCAGTCAGCCGGGTGCGGGCCTCTGCGGCAGAACCGGCCAGCACCGCCGCGGCAAGGGTAGCGGCGAGGGCAGCGGCGATCCCGAATTTGCGTGCGATATGTGCCATGACCTGGGCCTTTCGACTGTGCTTGCTCGAAGGGTGCACCAAGGCAGCTTAACCGTCGCTGACTGTAGTTTCCCTAGGGGTCGTATAGACCATCGGGCAAGCTCGGCGCCATTCCCTCTGCGGGGAGGGACCGTCGCGTTTCGAGACAGCGAATGGCGTCTGGGAGCGCCGTCTGGTCAGGCCGTGCCGCCCACTGTCAGCCCCTCGACCAGCAAGGTCGGCTGGCCCACGCCTGCGGGCACGCTCTGGCCTGCCTTGCCGCACACACCGATGCCTTCATCAAGCGCCATGTCGCCGCCGATGCCGGTCACGCGTGTCAGCACGCTCGGCCCGTCGCCGATCAGGGTCGCGCCCTTGATCGGGGCGCCGATCTTCCCGTTCTCGACCCGGTAGGCCTCGGTGCACGAAAACACGAACTTGCCCGAAACGATATCGACCTGCCCGCCGCCGAACGACTTGGCAAAGATCCCGTCCTTCACGCGCGATAGCAGCTCGGCCGGATCGTCGTTCCCGCCGCGCATGAATGTGTTGGTCATCCGCGGCATCGGCGCATGGGCATAGCTTTCGCGGCGGCCGTTGCCCGTCGGCGCGAGGCCCATCAGCCGCGCGCTCATGCGGTCGTGGATATAGCCCTTGAGCACGCCGTTTTCGATCAGCACGGTTTCTTCGGTGGGCGTGCCCTCGTCATCGATGGTCAGCGAACCGCGCCTTCCGGCAATCGAGCCGTCATCGACCACGGTCACCCCGTCTGCCGCCACGCGCTCGCCGATCCGGCCCGAAAAAGCACTGGTGCCCTTGCGGTTGAAATCGCCTTCGAGCCCGTGGCCGATCGCCTCGTACAGCAGGATGCCGGGCCAGCCAGGCCCGAGCAGCACGGTCATCTCTCCCGCAGGGGCCGCGACTGACTCCAGATTGACCAGCGCCTGAGCCAGCGCGCTGTCGATCGCGCGGTTCCACGTGGCGGGATCGAACAAGTCGTCATAAAGCCGCCGCCCGCCCATGCCGAAACTGCCGGTTTCGCGCCGCCCGCCCGATTCAGCCACGATCGAGACGTTGAGCCGCACCAGTGGCCGCACATCCTGCGCAACGAACCCGTCAGCGCGCACGATCTCAACCACCGACCAACTTGCTGCGAGGCTGCACGAGACTTGCGCCACGCGCGGATCGCGGGCGCGGGCCGCCGCGTCGATGGCTTCGAGCAGCGCGACCTTGGCCGCAAACGGCACCGCATCGAGCGGCGAAGCATCGGTATAGAGGTGCCGGTTGTTCTGGCGCGGCGGCGGCGCGGGCGCGCCCTTGGCCGGATCGAGCAGTTTAAGCGTCTCTCCGGCGCGCGCGATGGCGGCAGCGGAAATCTCGTTGGCATGGGCAAAGCCGGTCATCTCGCCCGAAACGCCGCGCAGGCCGAACCCGGCGTCGCGCGAGTAGTCCGCGGTCTTCAGCCGGCCATCGTCGAACCCGAAGCTCTCGCTGGCGATAAACTGGAGATAAAGCTCCCCATCATCGCACGCGCCAAGCGCCGCGGCGGTAAGCCGCCGGGCCTCATCGGGGTCAAGCAGGCCGGGGCGATAGAGCAGCGAGCGTGGGTCTGAGGTTTGTGTCATCTACCGAGATATAGGCAGCGCTAACGCCAAGCGCTACTGCCATCACAGGCAACAGCTTACACGTGGTCCGCCGGGCCGCCCTTGAGCACGAAGCGGCGGTCGCAATAGCCGCAATCCACCCAGCCCCGCTCATCGATCTCGAGCCAGACACGCGGATGGCCTAGCGCGGCCCCGCCCCGAATGTCCGTCGCGCCATCGCAGCGGACGCGCGTGGAGGTGGTCAGGATTGTCTCTGGAGCGGCGGCTTTGGGCGTGCTGTTCATGGACCCGCGCGCTAGCAAACCCACGCCGCGCCGACAAGCAGGCCGATTGCGACCCCTTTACCTTGGCGACCACACGGGGCAGGGAGAATGGCATGACTGCAACCCCCGCCATCCGCATCCGCGACCTCGTCAAGCGCTACGCGCCCGCCGGCAAAGATTCGGGCGAGGGCAAGCTGGCGCTCGGCGGCGTGAGCTTCGATGTGCCGCAAGGGCAGATCTTCGGCCTGCTCGGCCCCAACGGTGCAGGCAAATCGACCATCATCAACACGCTCGCGGGCCTCGTGATGAAAACCTCGGGTTCGGTCGAGATCTGGGGCTTCGATATCGACCGCGAGCCGCGCAACGCCAAGGCCTCGATCGGAATCGTGCCGCAGGAGATCGTGTTCGATCCGTTCTTCACCCCGTTCGAAGTGCTCGATATTCAGGCGGGGCTCTACGGCGTGCCCAAGGCCATGCGGCGCTCGCTCGAACTGCTGCAATCGGTCCATCTGGCGGACAAGGCGCATGCCTACGCCCGTTCGCTGTCGGGCGGGATGAAGCGCCGCCTGCTTATCGCCAAGGCCATGGTCCACACCCCGCCGATCCTCGTGCTCGACGAGCCGACGGCCGGCGTCGATGTCGAGCTGCGGCGCCTTCTCTGGGAACTGGTCGCCGATCTCAACAGCCAGGGCATGACCGTGGTGCTCACCACCCACTATCTCGAGGAAGCCGAGCAACTGTGCGACCGGATCGCGATCATCAACCACGGCAAGCTCATCACCAACCAGCCGACGCGCGAGCTGGTGGGGATGATGCGCGAGAAGATCGTGGTGCTCAGTCTGGACCGACCAATCGATGCTGCGCCGCAGCATCCGGCCTTCGTGAAAAGCGTTATTTCTGGTGAACGCGAGCTGCGCGTGACCTACAACATGGACCGTATCAACGCTGGCGAAGTGCTCGCGCTGGTCCAGGCGCTGGGCTATGCGATCGTCGATGTCTCGACCGACGAGGCCGATCTCGAGGATGTCTTCGTCAAGCTGACGAGTGCTCCTGCCTGACACGCGCGGCACAGGTGTCCCTGCCTGCGCATACGGCGCTGGAAGTCTATAACGCTCTGATAAATCAGTCTTGCGGCTCAGGCACCGGACCGTCGAGGCGCTTCCAGTAGCCCCTGCCGGATTTGCGGATCATCCGCCCGCAACTCCGGCACTCGCCAAAATTGAACACACCGCTCCAGCGCACGCTGGCAGACTTGGGGCGATGACGATTGAACAGACAATAGAGCAGACGCCAGGACATCGGATCGGGGTCCACTGTTTGAGGTTGATATGTAGTGCTACCATTTCGCAGGTGCAAAAATAAGTCCAAAACGGATCGTAAAACGAACAATTTCACTTTTGCCTGTGTGTCTTGGCGCTTCCCAAACGCGGCGGGTGCAGGCAAGAAGCGGCGGTGATCTACTGCCCACTCCGCGCGCGCGAAAATGCCGCGCCCGTCGCCCGGCCTGCCCTGGCATGACCGAGACCTTCCGCAAGGATGCCCTGCCCGATGTCCTGATCATCGGCTCGGGCGCAGCGGGCCTCACCGCCGCGCTGGTGCTCGCTGAACGCTGCAAGGTTCTCGTGCTCGCCAAGGGCGGGCTCGATGGCGGCTCGACCGCCTGGGCCCAGGGCGGCATCGCCGCCGTGCTCGATGAAGGCGATACGTTCGACGATCACATTCGCGATACGATGGTCGCCGGCGCCGGGCTCAACCGGCGCGAGACGGTCGAGTTCGTGGTCGAACATGCGCCAGAAGCGATTCGCCAGCTTGAGCGGCTGGGCGTGCCGTTCAACGCCGAATCGGGCACGCTCCACCTGACGCGCGAGGGCGGGCATTCGCACCGCCGCATCGTCCATGTCGACGACGCGACCGGTTGGGCCGTGCAGCAAGCGCTGATCGAAGCGGCCAAGGCCCATCCCAACATCACGCTGCGGCCCGATATGGTCGCGGTCGATCTCGTTACAGACCGTCACCTGGTCGAGAAAGCCAGTGCGCAAGGCGCCGGGGATCGCCGGGTGTGGGGGGCTTATGCGCTCGATACCGGCACCGGAAAAGTCGAATGCTTTGCCGCGCGCGCCACGATCCTCGCCACCGGCGGCGCGGGCCGGACTTACTTGTTCAGCACCGCCCCGCGCGGCGCGACCGGCGACGGTATCGCGATGGCCTGGCGTGCGGGCTGCCGTGTCTCCAACATGGAGTTCATGCAGTTCCACCCGACCTGCCTCTACAATCTCGAGGTCAAGAATTTTCTCATCACCGAGGCTGTCCGCGGTGAAGGTGGGCACCTCAAATTGCCCCCGGGCGTCCCCGGCGGCGGCGAGCGTTTCATGCCCCGCTTCGACCCGCGCGAGGAACTGGCCCCGCGCGACATCGTCGCCCGCGCGATCGATCACGAGATCAAGCGCCTCGGGCTCGATTACGTCCACCTCGATATCAGCCACAAAGACCCCGAGTTCGTCCGCGGCCACTTCCCCAATATCTACGAACGCCTGATGGGCCTCGGCATCGACATGACGCGCGAGCCGATTCCGGTGGTGCCGGCGCAGCACTACACCTGCGGCGGCGTGCTGATCGACCTGGCCGGCCGCACCGATCTCGCCGGACTCTACGCAGTCGGCGAATGCTCGGAAAGCGGCCTCCACGGCGCCAATCGCCTCGCCTCCAACAGCCTGCTCGAATGCTTCGTGTTCGGCGATGCGGCGGCCAACGACATACTCGAGCGCTGGGACAGCTTCGCACCGCCGCCCGAACTGCGCCCCTGGGACGAAAGCCGCGTCGGCGATTCCGACGAGGAAGTGGTGATCAAGCAGAACTGGACCGAGCTGCGCCGCTTCATGTGGAACTATGTCGGAATCGTGCGCACCAACAAGCGGCTCGAGCGCGCGGCACACCGCATCAAGCTGCTCAAAAGCGAGGTCAACGACTACTACGGCAACTTCCGCGTCACCTCCGATCTGATCGAACTGCGCAACCTGCTCCAGACCGCCGAACTCATCGTGAAAAGCGCCCGCGCCCGGCGCGAAAGCCGCGGGCTGCACTTCAACGAGGACTACCCGCAGACCCAGCCGGCCGCGAGGGACACGATCCTCGTGCCGGATTGAAGGCGATAGGCGCTTCCTTCTTGCCCTTCCCCCGTTCGGGCGAGGCAGTCACGTCTCTCCCAAGACAATGAGGCCGAAGGGCCTCCGGCGGGCAAGGGCCAGCGCCCTTGCAACCCCATACCGTCCAGGTGGGCGGGGAACGGCACCGTCATGTGCCGGCGCTCCGCCGGAGGCCTTAAAGCCGCTGTGCGGCAAGCACTCCGCATCGGGCTGGGCTCCAGCCTGATTCACGGGGATGCAAGGGCGATGGCCCTTGCCCGCCGGAGGCATTGAAGCGCCCGCCGCCCCCCCCTTACAAATGCCGCCCGATAAAGATCACCACCATCGCGCCCACGATCGAAGCCAGGCATCCGGCCCGGTTGATCCCGCTTGCGCCTTCGCGTCGGCCCCAGTTTGCCGCCAGGCCCGCGATCAGCGAGCCCGCGATGCCGAGGAGGATCGTGCGGCCCAGCCCCATCTCGACCGCGCCGGGATAGAGGAAGCGGGCGGCAAGCCCGACCACGAGACCACTGAACACGATCGAAATGAGATTGAACACGGATGGCCTCCCTTTGGCTTGTGGCCTTTGGCTCCCGCCCGATAGCTCCCACACCGAATGGCCGGTGGATAATCGCGCGGACAATCCGCATTGCGGTCTGGACAGGGATATTGTCCACAAGAACCACCGCCGCTCGCAAATTTATTCGACGAACCCCATATTGGGGCTTGAACTGCCGCTTCCAGCACGCGTCGCTGCACTGCAGCATGGCTGTCATCACGACGAAACGAATCGTGTTTGCGACGAAGCGAATCGGTTACGCGCTGTTTACCCTCTTGTGTCTGATTCCGGTTGAGGCACTATAGGTAGTGGTCGGGTCCAGGGGGAACCTCTAAACCTAGTTTCGAGCAGCAGCGGGCAGTTTGCGTGCTGTCATAGTGGCTGCCCAGCCGCCGCGCCCGGGCACTGGCCGCAAAGACAATGCCTGAATGCGGCGAACGGGGATTTTTATTCTCCTTTTGTTCCGGCAGGAGTACGATTACTTTCGCGCTTCGATTCGCCCTTGGCGGTGCGGGCAAGGCGGCGGACGAAGCAGCAGGGGACCCTCGGCCAAGGCCAGCCGGTCCTGTGGTTAAGAAGCAGACCGGCGCATAGTCGCCGGCGGAATGAACAGGGGTTGTGGCGTGGATTTCAGGACTGGGGACGGCACCGAAGTGCTGGACGATGCGGGTCAAGGCGAACTGGGCCAAAGCGAACTGGGTTTCGCGAGCAACACGGTGCCAGCCACAAGCGCGGCGACGAAGAATGAAAAGGCAATCGGCATGAGCACGGACGACAAGGGTAGCGAGGCGCTGGTCGCCGCCATGACCGCAGGGGCTGCCGGTGCGCTGGCGGCTGCCGCCAAGCCCGTCTCGGATTCCAAGACGATCAACACGCGCCGCTTCGTCATCGCCACCGATGTGTCGCGCGATAGCCTGCTCACCGCGTTCGGCAAGGACACGCTCGACGACCGCTATCTCCTGCCGGGCGAAACCTATCAGGATCTCTTTGCGCGCGTCGCGGATGCCTATGCCGATGATCAGGCGCATGCCCAGCGGCTCTATGACTACATCTCGAAGCTGTGGTTCATGCCTGCCACCCCTGTGCTCTCGAACGGCGGCACCGGGCGCGGCCTGCCCATCTCGTGCTATCTCAACTCGGTGGACGACAGCCTCGAAGGCATCGTCAATACGTGGAACGAGAACGTATGGCTCGCCAGCCGCGGCGGCGGCATCGGCACCTATTGGGGCAAGGTGCGCGGCATCGGCGAATCTGTCGGCCTAAACGGCAAGACCAGCGGCATCATTCCCTTCGTGCGGGTGATGGACAGCCTGACGCTCGCGATCAGCCAGGGCTCGCTGCGCCGCGGTTCGGCGGCCTGCTACCTCGATGTTTCGCACCCGGAAATCGAGGAGTTCCTCGAGATCCGCAAGCCGTCCGGCGATTTCAACCGCAAGGCGCTCAATCTGCACCACGGCGTGCTGCTCACCGACGCGTTCATGGAAGCGGTGCGCGATGGCAGCGAATTCCATCTGCGCAGCCCCAAGGACGGCTCGATCCGCGCCACGGTCGATGCCCGCTCGCTGTTCCAGAAGCTGGTGGAAACCCGCCTCGCCACCGGCGAGCCCTACATCGTGTTCAACGACACGGTGAACCGCATGATGCCCAAGCATCACCGCGATCTTGGGCTCAAGGTTTCGACCTCGAACCTCTGCTCGGAAATCACGCTGCCCACCGGCCGCGATCACCTCGGCAACGACCGCACCGCGGTGTGCTGCCTCTCGTCGCTCAATCTCGAAACGTGGGACGAGTGGCAGGGCGACCGTGTGTTCATCGAGGACGTGCTCCGCTTCCTCGATAACGTGCTGCAGGACTATATCGATCGCGCACCGAAAGAGATGGACCGCGCCAAGTATTCCGCGATGCGCGAGCGGTCGGTCGGCATGGGCGTGATGGGCTTCCACTCGTTCCTGCAGATGAAGGGCATCGGCTTTGAAAGCGCGATGGCCAAGGCGTGGAACCTCAAGATGTTCCGCCATATCGCGCAGGCCGCAGACGAAGCCTCGCTCATGCTCGCGCAGGAACGCGGCCCCTGCCCCGATGCGGCCGATATGGGCGTGATGCAGCGCTTCAGCTGCAAGATGGCAATCGCCCCCACCGCATCGATCTCGATCATCTGCGGCGGCACGTCTGCCTGTATCGAGCCGATCCCGGCGAACATCTACACCCACAAGACGCTCTCGGGCAGCTTCGTGGTCAAGAATCCCTATCTGGAGAAGCTGCTCCAGACGAAATCGAAGGATTCCACCAATGTGTGGAACTCGATCCTCGAACGCGGCGGCTCGGTCCAGCACCTCGATTTCCTCTCGCCGGAGGAAAAGGCCGTCTACAAGACCAGCTTCGAGATCGACCAGCGCTGGCTGCTCGAATTCGCGGCAGACCGCACGCCCTATATCGATCAGGCGCAGTCGCTGAACCTCTATATCCCCGCCGATGTCGACAAGTGGGATCTCATGATGCTGCACTTCCAGGCGTGGGAGAAGGGCATCAAGTCGCTCTACTACCTGCGCTCGAAGTCGGTGCAGCGCGCCGGGTTTGCTGGTGGGGTGGAGGCGGACAACACCGCCGCAGCGCCCGTGATCGAGTTGGCGAGCCCGACCGACTATGAGGAATGCCTCGCCTGTCAGTGACGGAGCGGCCGTGAAGGCAGATTCAGGATGGGGTCGTCGATGCCGTCATTTCCCGATTTCGTGACATCGCTGCCAGTCTTTGCCGGCCGCTTCCAAGCCAATCGGCTGGCGGCCGAAGGCTGCGAAGTGCTGTTCGCCAGCTACCCGGCCGGAACCGTGATCGAGGAGCATAGCCACGATACCGACAACTGGGGTGTCATCACCAAAGGCATGCTGCTGCTGACTATCGCGGGCGAGGATACCAGCTACGGCCCGGGTGCCTGGTACGAAGTGCGCGCGGGCGTTCCGCATTCTGCCCGTTTCGACGAAGAGACCTCCGAAATCGAGTTCTGGTTCAATCCTTCGGTTGGTGCGGCGGCATGACTGGTCGGTCGTCCCCGTTCGATGGCACGGATACAATCCGCGACACGGCACCCGCTTGCCTGATCACGCTCGGGCAAGCTACACTTGCGAATAGTTCGCAATCGCAAGAGATACTCATCAATGCGCAAGTTCCATCGCTGGGTTTCGGTGTTCTTCGGGGTGTTCCTGCTCTGGATCGCCGTGACTGGCACCATCAGCCAGATCCTGCCGCTGCTGAGCGGGGACGACGACCGGCCCAAGGCGGCACAATCAAAGGCCAAACCGTCGTTCACCTGCCCGCCGGACTACAGCTGCCGGCCCAAGCCCAAACCGGGCGATCCGCGCGCACTGGTCGGGCTCTTCCACCACCTGCACTCGGGCGAGACCTTCGGGCCACTCGGCGTCGCCATCGGCCTGCTTTCGGGCTTCGCGATGATCTTCTTCAGCTTTTCGGGGCTGTGGATGTACATCCAGATGTGGCGAAACCGCGGCGCGCGCGGGCTCACACCGCGCTGGTTCTGGAAGTAGTCCTTTCCGCCGGTGGAAAACCCGGTCCTGCCCCTTTTCCCTGCCGACCGCGCGCTTTCGCACCGGCCCGCCCAGCCCTATATCTGAACCGTCACTTCGAACAGGATCTGCCCCATGTCTCTTCTTGAAGCCCGCAACTCCTACAAGCCGTTCGAATATCCCTGGGCTTACGAGTTCTGGAAGCGCCAGCAGCAGATCCACTGGATGCCCGAGGAAGTGCCCTTGGGCGAGGATTGCCGCGATTGGGCGCAGAAGATCTCTGATCACGAGCGCAACCTGCTCACGCAGATTTTCCGCTTCTTCACGCAGGCCGATATCGAGGTGCAGGATTGCTACCACGACAAGTACGGCCGCGTGTTCAAGCCGACCGAGGTCAAGATGATGCTCGCCGCCTTCTCCAACATGGAGACGGTGCACATCGCCGCCTACAGCCACTTGCTCGACACGATCGGCATGCCCGAAAGCGAGTACGGCATGTTCCTCGAATACGAGGAAATGCGCGCCAAGCACGATTATCTCCAGCAGTTCGGCGTCGATTCTGACGAGGATATCGCCCGCACCCTCGCGATGTTCGGCGGCTTCACCGAAGGCCTGCAGCTGTTCGCCAGCTTCGCCATGCTGATGAACTTCCCGCGCTTCAACAAGATGAAGGGCATGGGCCAGATCGTCTCGTGGTCGGTCCGCGACGAATCGCTTCACTGCGAAGGCATCACCAAGCTATTCCACGCCTTCGTGGCCGAGCGCGGCTGCCTGACCAAGGCGGTCAAGGAAGACATCATCGATTGCTGCCAGAAGACCGTGCGGCTCGAGGACGCGTTTATCGACCTCGCGTTCGAGCAAGGCCCGGTGCCCGGCATGAGCCCGAAGGAAATCAAGAAGTACATCCGCTACATCGCCGATTGGCGGCTCGGCCAGCTGGGCTTCCAGCCGATCTACATGATCGAGGAACACCCCCTCCCCTGGCTCACCCCGCTGCTCAACGGTGTCGAGCATGCCAACTTCTTCGAAACCCGCGCCACCGAATACTCCAAAGCCGCCACGCGCGGTGATTGGAACACCGTGTGGTCCAGCTTCGACTCGCGCCGCAACGCGCGCGCCAGCGAACCGGCGAACGAGCTGGTGATTGAGGACGAGGCGGACATGTTCAAGGCGGCTGGGATCGCGGCGGAGTGAGACAATAAGGGAGAATGCGAGGGCCATCGCCCGCGCGCTCCCGGGAGTTGACCAGCGCTTGATTCCGTGGAACGTTGCAAGAACAATTGCGCCATCCAGCAGGCAGAAATTATGCAATCGATCGAATT
>JBJXEK010000234.1:0-8491 GCA_046155055.1 Novosphingobium sp.
ATCCGAAACGCAGTTTTGGATCAAAGAGCCCCGCTACCCTTGCTTTTTCCCGCCAAGCCGCTAAGGGCCGCCGCTTCCCCGTGCATGGTCATCCCTGGAGGCGTGGCGGCGGAAATCGGTACAACCAGCATTTTCGGAAGGTATACAGCATGAGCGAGACGCTGCATCTGTCGGCCGAGACGCGCGATCGGGCAGGCAAGGGAGCCTCCCGTGCACTGCGTCGCGAAGGCCGCACCCCCGCCGTGATTTACGGCGGCAATCAGGATCCTGTTGCGATCCACGTCGAAGAGAAGGAACTGCGCCGCCAGCTTGGCACCGGGCATTTCTTCAATTCGATTGTCGAGCTCACTGTGGGCGGCGAGACCGTGCGCACGCTGCCCAAGGACGTTGCCTTCCACCCGGTTTCGGAGCGTCCGCTCCATGCCGATTTCTTCCGTGTTGCCGCCAATGCGAAGGTCGAGGTCGCGGTTCCCGTGATCTTCATCAACGAAGAAAAGTCGCCCGGCCTCAAGAAGGGCGGCGTGCTCAACATCGTGCGCCATGAACTCGAGCTGATCTGCGACGCGGACAAGATCCCCGACGATATCGCGGTCGATGTCAGCGGTGTCGAGATCGGCGATTCGATCCACATCAGCAGCGTGACGCTGCCCGCTGGCTCGGCTTCGGCAATCACCGACCGCGATTTCACCATCGCGACGATCGTTGCCCCTTCGGCGCTGAAGAGCAGCGAAGGCGGCGAGACGCCTGCCGCCTAAGATACGGCTCCCCGGCCCCTTCCTGTGCGGGAGGGGCCGCAAGCCCGCAGGAGATGCTTCGATGCAACTGTGGGTCGGTCTCGGCAACCCCGGACCCCAATATGCGCTGCACCGGCACAATGTCGGCTTCATGGCGCTCGATACCATCGCTGATTTCCACGATTTCGGCCCGGTCCAGAAGAAATTTCAGGGTTGGACGCAAGATGGCCGCATTAGCGGCGCGCGTGTGATCCTGCTCAAACCCGCCACCTTCATGAACGAAAGCGGCCGCGCGGTGAGCGAGGCGCTGCGCTTCTACAAGCTCGGCCCGGATGCGCTCACCGTGTTTCACGACGAGCTCGATCTCGCGCCGTTCAAGGTGAAGGTGAAAACGGGTGGCTCCGCCGCCGGGCATAATGGGTTGCGTTCCATTGATCAGCATATCGGACCTGATTTCCAGCGCGTGCGGCTCGGTATCGGCCATCCCGGGCACAAAGATCGGGTGACCGGCTACGTGCTGGGCAACTATGCCAAGGCAGAGCAGGATGATCTGGTTACCATGCTCGGCGCGGTGGCGGCGGAGGCTGCGTGGCTGGCTGGGCGCGATGCCGCGCGCTTCATGAACGATGTCGCGCTGCGCCAGCAATAGGCTCAAATCCGTCGGCCGCGCTTACACTTTCGTAACGTTACTTCGGCCGTTAACCACCGAAACCCGCGCTTTTTCCCATTTGGCACCATGTTTGCGTAGGAAGGGCTTAACCAAGCAATTTTGGCAAGGGGGATTTTCTCATGAAGCGCATTCTACTGACGACCGCCGCCCTGCTGGGCTCTGCTGCCATCTCGACCCCGGCTTCGGCCTGGTTCACCCACACGCACTATTGCAACTGCGGCCACAAGTCCGGCTCTGGCATGTGCGGCAGCTCAAGCTCGAGCTCGACCACCACGGGCGGCACCACCACTTCGGGCGGCACGACGACCTCTTCGACGACCGGCGGCACGACCACTTCGTCGACCACGGGCGGAACGACCACGACGTCCTCGACCACCGGCGGTACGACCACGTCGAGCACTGGCGGCACCGACGTTCCGGAGCCGGGCATGCTCGGGCTGATGGGTCTCGGCTTTGTCGGTTTGGCCGTGGCGCGTCGCCGCCGCCGCTGATCGGCCGGTATCCCTGCCCCAGCTCTGAGAGCTGAACTGGTTTCCCGCGCAAGCGAGAACCTCTCCGGGCAGGACATCTATTGAAACTGCCATGAAGCTGCTGCCCTGGGGATCGGGGCAGCAGTTTTTTTTCAGCCCCCGGCTGCGCTTGCGCGGGCGAGGTCGGCGCGGAACAGGTGGTTGGCTGGGTCAAGTTGACTTGCCTGCTTCATCAGCCGCAGCATCTGATCGCGGTCACGCCCGGTCTCGAGCCGCACCAGCGCGGCGGTGTGGAGCATATCTGCATTGCGCGGTGCCAGTTCCAGCGCGCGGTCGGCATAGCCCAGAGCTGCATCTGCCTGCCCTGCCCTGACTGCGGCCGAAGCCAGCCGGCGCAGCACTTCGGCATCACCCTCATAGCCGGGGATCTGGCGATAGGCGGCCAGCGCTCCGCTCCAGTCCTGCCGGGTGAGCGCGGCCTGACCGGCGGCAGCGAGCTGCTGGTTCTGCTTGAGTTGCGGCCCCTTGAGCCGCGCGGCGATCGGCACTGCGGCAGGATCGCCCGCTGCCTGCGCCGCGCGTGAGGCCAGATCGAGTTCGCGCGGGCCAGCCAGCACACCGTCTGACAAGGGGGCGACCGTGCGCAGCGCGGCAACCGCATCGCCGGTTGCCAGCTGCGCCTCAGCCAGCATCATCCGGGCATAAGGGTTCTGCGGCGAGAGCAGCAACGCCTTGGCGAAAATCGCGCGTGCCTGCTCCGGATGGCCCAGCCGCAGCAGCGCCTCGGCATAGGACATCCCATTGGGCGAGCGCGGGTCGAGCGTCGCCTCGTCGTGCGCCAGCGTCTTGCGCACAGTTTCCCAATCGCCCTTTTCGGACGCCAACTGCACCCGCAGATCAATGACCTCGGGATTGCCCGGCACGAGCTTCGCCGCCCGCTCGACCAGCGCGATCGCTGCATCGACCTGGCCCTGCATGTCGGCGAGCGTGGCCAGCGCGGTCAGCGGTTCGACGCGCGCGGGGAAAGCATTGGCTGCAGCGCTGTAATCGCGCTTCGCCTCGTCCAGCCGGCCAAGCCGGGTCGCGAGTTCGCCTGACAGCATCAGCGTATCGAGTTGCTTCGGCCCGAGCCTGCGCAAAGTGTCGATCGCGGCGGCCGCGCCCTTGAAGTCCTCGGCCGAGAGCAGAAACGCCGCGTAATCATGGATCAGCGCAAAGTTCTGCCCGCCGACGGCGAGGCCGCGGCGCAGCGCGGCAAGCGCGGCGGGGGAATCATCGAGCGCCGTGTGCGCCGCAGCGCGCAGGCGCCAGGCTTCGGGATCGTTGTCCTGGCCCAGCACGGTGAGCGCGGCTTCGGGCTGGCCGCGCAGGATCGCGGCTTCGGCTTTCATCCGCACGATCTCGGCGCTGTGCGCACCGGCTTCCTCGAGCCGCACGAGCGTCGCCTGCGCGCCGTCGCCATCGGCCAGCTTGAGCTGTGCGCGGGCGAGCAGCAGCAGCATCTCGCGGTTGGCATTCTCTGCCTCGAGCGCGGCCAGAACGCTGGTGCGGGCAGCGGCAAAGTCTTCGGCGGCGAAGGCCTTGCGGGCCGCGGCGAACTGCTCGGCCGGATCGGCGCGCGAGCACGCTGAGGTCAGGAGCAGGGCGACCAAAAGCGAGGCGGATAGAAGGGCGGGTTTCATGTCCGCGATTCATACCTGCACAGCCCTGAAATTTCAGTGAAGAACGGGTCTCCGGCTAGCCCGCCCAGCCCGCGATTCGGCCCGCGGCAATGCCGGCACCCAAGGTGAAGCTGGAGCCGACCGCCGCGACCACCGCCGTGTGCCGATCAAGGCCCAGCAATTCGCGCAGGCGCACTGTCGCCTCGATCCCGGTGCAATGTGCGCCAAGCAGGTAGGCGAGTCCTTTGAGCCGTGCGGCGGTTTCCACCAGCACGCTATCCGGCTTGCTGAACAGGTGGATGCCGCCGATCACTGCGACGAGCCGGGCATCGCCGGTGATCGCCCGGGCATCGTCCGCGATGTTCATGATCCCGGCATGGCCGCAGCCTGTGACGATGACGGTGCCACTGGCTGCCGCGATCACCAGCGAGGTATCCTCGTGCAGCGTGTCGGGCTCGAGTTTGCCGCCCGTTTTGACAAATTCACCCGGGCTCCAGTTGGTTTCCGGATGGGGCCGCGGGACCGGCCCGGTGAGCCAGGCGCCCGGCGCGATCTCGGCGGGGCTGGCCACTTCGCTGATCCTGCCGCCGGTGGCGAGATAGGCTCTGGCGACGGCGGGAAAGGAGTTTTCATCATCGCTGACACCCTTGGCCGTGTAGCGCGGTGCAAAAATGCCCTCGCCGACGTAAAGGTGCGACAGCGCGGCGGGGTTTTTCTGCATCAACGCCTTGCGCAGCGTGATCAGCCCGCCGGTATGATCGCTGTGGAAGTGCGAGATGACCACGTCCTCCACATCGGAGAGGTCGATCTTCAGCGCCGCTGCATTGCGCAGCACGGTATCGGGGTTGGCGCCGGTATCGAACAGGATGCGGTGCCCATCGACTTCGACCAGCGCGGCATAGCCCCATTCGCCGAAACCGTCCAAGTCCGCCAGCATGGTCGAAAGCGTGGTGACTTTCACCGCTTGCGCCTGATGCGCTGCGCCATCCGCAGCCCGCGCAAAACTGCCGGTGAAGACCGCCAGCACCAGCATCAACCACGCCAACCCGTATTTCATCGCACAACGCCCCCTTGACCTTGTCGCCCCGGGATACCATCGGGCCGGTTACAAGATCGGACAAGACGTTTTGCGTCCGGTCCGACGAACAAGGATCATTTCATGGGCTTTCGCTGCGGGATTGTCGGGCTGCCGAACGTGGGCAAGTCGACGCTGTTCAACGCGCTGACGGAGACGCAGGCGGCGCAGGCGGCGAACTATCCGTTCTGCACGATCGAGCCGAATATCGGCAATGTCGGCGTGCCCGATGTGCGGCTGGACGAACTGGCGCGGATCGCGGGCAGCCAGAAAATCATCCCGACCCAGCTCGGCTTTGTCGATATCGCGGGCCTCGTGCGCGGGGCTTCGAAGGGCGAGGGCCTTGGCAACCAGTTTCTGGGCAATATCCGCGAGGTGGACGCGATCGTCCATGTGCTGCGCTGCTTTGAGGATATCGACATCCAGCATGTCGACAACAAGATTGATCCGATCTCGGACGCCGAAACGGTCGAGACCGAGCTGATGCTTTCGGACCTCGAAAGCCTCGAAAAGCGGGTGCCGGCCGCGCAGAAGAAGGCGGCGCAAGGCGACAAGGAGGCAAAGATCACCGCCTCGGTGCTCGGGCAGGCGCTGGAACTTCTGCGCGAAGGCAAGCCGGCGCGGCTGACTGTACCGAAGGACGAGGAAGAGGCGCGCGTGTTCGCGCAGGCGCAGCTGATCACGGCCAAACCGGTGCTCTATGTGTGCAACGTCGAGGAAGATGCGGCATCCGAGGGCAACGCGTTTTCCGCGCGGGTGTTCGAGAAGGCGGCCAGCGAGGGCGCGAATGCGGTGGTTGTCTCCGCCGCGATCGAGGCCGAGATCGTGACGATGCCGGTGGAGGAGCGCGCGGATTTCCTCGGCGCGCTGGGGCTGGAGGAAGCCGGGCTCGCGCGGATCATCCGCTCGGGCTATGAACTGCTCCACCTGCTGACGTTCTTCACCGTCGGCCCCAAGGAAGCGCGCGCATGGACGGTTCATGCCGGGGCCAAGGCACCGGACGCGGCGGGCGAGATCCATTCGGACATGCAGCGCGGCTTTATCCGGGCGGAGACCATCGCCTACGATGATTTCGTAAGCCTCGGCGGCGAGACGGCGGCGCGCGATGCGGGCAAGCTGCGGCAGGAAGGCAAAGACTACGTGGTGCGCGACGGCGACGTGATGCACTTCAAGTTCAACGTCTGAGCGGAGCGGTTTCTTGCAGTATTATGAAGACCTCGTTGTCGGCTCGGTGAGCAAGTACGGTTCCTATGCGGTGACGCGCGAGGAGGTGATCGGATTCGCCTCCAAGTATGATCCGCAGGCGTTCCACCTGGATGACGCGGCCGCGGCGGCCACGCATTTCGGGCGGCTTTCGGCGAGCGGCTGGCATACGGCGGCAATGGCCATGTCGATGACCGTCGCCAACCTCAAGGCCAACAGCCAAGCCGGGCTCGGCTCACCGGGGGTCGACGAACTGCGCTGGGTGAAGCCGGTCTATCCCGGCGATACGCTGCGCTGCGAGCATGTCCTGCTCGAAAAACGGCGGAGCAAGACCAAGCCGGAGCGCGGCATCCTGCGCGGCGAGACCAAGGTTTTCAACCAGCACGACGAACTGGTGATGAGCATGAAAGCGCTGGGCATGATCGCCACACGCGATCCGGCGGGGACGGACTGAGGTTTAGTCGCGTCCGGTACCATCCTTCGTCTTCCCCGCGAAGGCGGGGATCCAGAGCGGCGTAGCGCTGTGGTGCACTGGATCCCCGCCTTCGCGGGGATGACGGCTGTTGGAGGGGAGACGGATTGGTCAGACCCCGGCATGTTGGATTTCACGGCGCACCGGCGTGGGCCTCGGGCAGGAAGGATAGATCGCGCGACCGGTGCGGCGCCTGCATTGCCCCTGCGAGAGGGGCGCTGCGGGAGGGGCGCCATGGCTGCATCTTGTGCGAGTGGCCGGATGGGGCAGTCCTGACCCGGCTCAGCCTGTATGTCGATCAAGACCCGAAACCGGGGAGCGGCTCGCCTGCCTGCCGGTTTCGTGAGACGCTGGGAGGCCCAGACGCCTGTGGCATTTGATCCTGTGCTGGCGCGGTAAGTTGCCTGATCAAGGTCTTCGGGAAACGCCCCGCATCCTGAGCAAAAGCTCTTTACCCGCAGCCCGCACCGGTCGCTTTGGCATAGCCCCAAAAAGGGGCCAGCGGCCAAAAGAGCGAAGGCAAGGCCGGCCAAGCCCGCTCCCGATCTGGCGGGGCATTTAGCCTATTTGGTTCGTTTTGTCAAGCAAATTGTCATGATCCCGGTTTGCACTGCACGATGCCCTTGGCCGTGAACTGCGGCCTGCCGGCTGCGTCGACAATCGCGAGTCTGATGGGAAGGCTCTGGATCTGGCCGATCTCCGCAGGTGGGCCGCCGGGAATCGGGGCAAGGATCAGGATGTGGTCGGCATTGATGTAGCGGGTCCGAGCCGTTGCGGGCAGTATCTGGCTGCCCGTATCCGCCGGAATACGCACGATCTTGCCATCGAGCTTGATGATCGCCTCTTTCTCCTGCGCGAGCACCAGCGCGGCCAGGCCGCCTCCATCGGCGACGAAATTGCAGCCGCTGCCGAAGAGATTGTTCGCCTTGATCGTCGGGTAGTCGATCCCTTCGGGCTGGATGGCATTGAGCGGTGGCAAGGGGGGCGGTGCTCCCTTGCCGCAGGCGGCCAGCAGGAGCGCGAGAACCAGACCATCCACCCGAACAATACGGCGCATCATTTCCTCCCGAACAACTTTTCGATATCGCCGTGCGCCAGCTTGATCCACGTCGGCCGGCCATGGTTGCACTGACCTGAGCGCGGTGTCACTTCCATCTCGCGCAGGAGCGCGTTCATTTCGGCGACCGAGAGTATGCGTCCTGCGCGGACCGAGCCGTGGCAGGCCATCGTCGCCAGCACGAGATCGCGGCGTTCGCCGAGCAGCAGCGACCCTTTTTCCGGATCGAGGCCGTTTTTGGCGAGATCATCGGCCACGTCGCGAACCAAGGCCTGCACATCCAGGCCCTTTGGACCGCCTTTCAGCACCGCCGGCACGCTGCGCACCAGCATGGCGGCGGGGCCGAAGCGTTCGAGCGACAGGCCATAGGCAGCGAGTTCCGCTGCGGCTTCTTCGAGACGGTCGCAGGAGGGCTCGTCGAGTTCGACCACTTCGGGCAGGAGCAGGGCCTGCGCCGGGCCCTTCCCGGACTCTGGTCCCTCCCCTGCTCCCGCAGCGCGCAGGCGTTCAAGGACGAGGCGTTCGTGCGCGGCGTGCTGATCGACCAGTATGAGACCGTCCTCCGCCTCGGCGACGATGTAAGTCGCAGCGACCTGTCCGCGCGCGACGCCGAGCGGGTAGCTGGCGGCAGGCACCGGCTCGGCAGCGGGTTCGGCGCGGGCGGACGGTGCCAAAAGGGATGATTCGTAGCCGCGCCAGACTTGCCCGGCTTCGGATACGCGGGGTGCCGGAAATTGGCCATGTGCCTGCCAGAACAGGCCCGCCTGCGGCAAAGGGGATGGCGCGAGCGGTTCGGCCTGCCACGCGCGCATCGCGCTTGCATCGGGGGACTGGGCGGAGCGGCGGTCGCCGGTCATGAGTGCTTGCCTCAGGCCCGAGACGATCATGCCGCGCACGAAGGCAGGATCGCGGAAGCGCACTTCGGTCTTGGCCGGATGGACGTTGACGTCCACCTCCTCAGCCGGAACCTCGAGGAACAATGCCAGCACCGCGTGCCGGTCGCGCGCGAGCATATCGGCATAGGCGCCGCGCACCGCGCCGATCAGCAGCTTGTCCTTCACGGGCCGCCCGTTGACGAAGAGGTACTGGTGATCCGCCACGCCGCGGTTGTAGGTCGGCAGCCCGGCGACGCCGATGAGGTGATAAGCC
>JBJXEK010000235.1:0-4446 GCA_046155055.1 Novosphingobium sp.
CTCGGGCTCTTCGGTACGCGCGCGCCGCAATCGCTGCGCAGCACGCTGGTCGGGGTCTGCATGCTGGCAGTCGCCGCCGGTAGCCTCATCAGCGGCTGGATGGGCGGGCTGCATGAAACGCTCACCCCCGCCCCGTTCTGGCTGCTCAATGCCGTGATCTGTACTGGCGCGGGGCTCGTCATGTGGCTCGCCGCCCCCGTGTTCCGACGTCTGCTGGCCCCGATGGCAGCAACGACGCCCCAGCTTGCGGACAGTTCGGACGGCGCTGAACTGGTTCCAGCCTAGGCGTCTTCGAAGCCATTTGTATCAGGTACGGCGGAAGGCGCTACCACGCGATCCGCCAGCAAAAGAGCGCGCCGTCTTCGGCAACAGTGCGCTCGCCGACTTGGGCAAAGCCGTTGCGTTCAAGCACCCGCTGCGAGGGTACGTTGGCGGTGCCGGTTTCCGCCTCGATCCGCCACACGCGTTCATCGCTGCGCGCCCAGTCGAGCAAGGCGGCAACTGCGCCGGTGGCTGCGCCGCGCCCCTGCTCGCTCGGCGCAATACCATAGCCGATGGTGATCGTGCCGATCGTCGGAGCAGCAGTCAGCGAGATCAGCCCGACCAGGCGCTTGCCATCGAGCACAAGCCAGGCACAAGGATCGAAAGCGCCGCGGATCCCTGCTGCCAATCCGGCCAGCATCGGTAAAACACCGTCCTGCGCCAAGGGCGTGGATGGCAACTCGATGCCTGGCTCCGGCGCCAGCCCGGCGCACAGCTGCTCGAAATGAGCAGCGCTCGCGGCCAGCAATGCAAAGCTCAAAGGATATACTTGGAAAGATCGGTATTGCCCGCCAGCCCGGCCAGCTTGTCCGAGACATACGCTGCATCAATCCTCACAGTTTCACCGGTCCGGTCCTCGGCGTCGAAGCTGATCTCCTCAAGCAGCTTTTCCATCACCGTCTGCAGCCGCCTTGCGCCAATGTTTTCCAGGCCTTCGTTCACCTGACAGGCGATCCGCGCGATCTGGCGGATCGCATCTTCCGCGAAGTCGAGCGTCACCTGCTCGGTCCCCAGCAATGCACGGTACTGCTCGACCAGATTGGCGCGGGTGGACGAGAGGATATGCACGAAATCGTCCTCGCCCAGCGCCTGTAGCTCGACCCGGATCGGTAGGCGGCCCTGCAGTTCGGGCAGCATGTCGCTGGGCTTGGCCACATGGAACGCGCCCGAGGCGATGAACAGCACGTGGTCTGTCTTCATCGGCCCATACTTGGTCGCAACCGTCGTACCCTCGATCAGCGGCAGCAGATCGCGCTGCACGCCCTCACGGCTCACCGATCCGCCGCGCACATCCGAGACCGCGATCTTGTCGATCTCGTCGATGAACACGATGCCGTTGGTCTCGGCGTTGATCAGCGCGGCTCGGGCGACATCATCTTGGTCCATGCGCTTTTCGGCCTCTTCATCGACCAGTTTGTCCCACGCATCCGCCACGCGCAGCTTGCGACGCTTGAGCGGCCGCTGGCCGAAGGCCTTGCCCATCATCTCCGAGAGGTTGATCATGCCGACACCGCCGCCCATGCCCGGAATCTCCATGGGCTTGCTGGGTTGATCCTCCAGTTCGATTTCGACTTCGACGTCGTCCATCGCGCCTTCGGACAAACGCTGGCGGAAGCTTTCGCGCGTCGCCTCGCTCGCGCCGTCACCCACCAGCGCTTTCAGCAGCCGGTCCATTGCCGCCTTGCTCGCAGCCTCGCGCACCGCGCCGCGGCGCCGCTCCTTCTCGAGACGCACTGCTTCCTCGACCAGATCGCGCGCGATCTGCTCCACATCGCGGCCGACATAGCCGACTTCGGTGAACTTGGTCGCCTCGACTTTCACGAAGGGTGCTTCGGCGAGCTTCGCCAGTCGGCGGCTGATCTCGGTTTTGCCGCAGCCCGTCGGCCCGATCATCAGGATGTTCTTCGGCGTCACCTCGTCGCGCAGTTCGGGCGAGAGCCTCTGCCGCCGCCAGCGGTTGCGCAGGGCCACCGCGACTGCGCGCTTGGCATCGTTCTGGCCGACGATATGCGCATCGAGCGCGGCGACAATGGCTTTGGGGGTCAGGGCTTCGTTCATGGATTTTCTCGCCCCCCTCCCGCTTGCGGGAGGGGCTGGGGGTGGGTCTTCCGGGTCGGCAAAGGTTCAGATTTGTTCCAGCGTCACACGGTCGTTCGTGAATACGCAGACTTCCGCCGCGACCTGCATGGCCCGGCGCGCAATCTTCTCGGGATCGTCCTCATAGGGATCGAGCGCCTTGGCGGCCGCGAGCGCATAGTTCCCGCCCGAACCGATCGCTGCAATTCCGCCTTCCGGCTCCAGCACATCGCCGTTGCCGGTGAGGATCAGCATCGTTTCGGCATCCGCGACGATCATCAGCGCTTCCAGATTGCGCAGATACTTGTCGGTGCGCCAGTCCTTGGCAAGCTCGACCGCCGCGCGCATCAGCTGGCCGCGATGCTGCTCCAGCTTGCGCTCCAGCCGCTCGAACAGAGTGAAAGCATCGGCAGTCGCCCCGGCGAACCCGGCGATGACCTTGCCCTGCCCGTCTTCGCCTACAGCGCCGATGCGGCGGACCTTGCGGGCATTGGGCTTCATCACGGTATTGCCCATGGAAACCTGCCCGTCACCGGCAATGACGGTGCGGCCGTTCTTCTTGACCCCGATGATGGTGGTACCGTGCCACTGCACGAGCCCGTGGCTGGCGTGTTGTTCGTTCATGCACCGAATATGGGAGGGACTAACCCACGTTCAAGCATGAACGCCGCACACCTCAACTCCCGTTCGGCCCCGAGCCACCCGGAGCGCCGCCGCCCTGACCCACCTGACCCGGGATTGCGCCGACCGAACCGATATTGCCGAACAGGTCCTCAAAGAAGCTGCGTGTGCGGCCGAGAGTGGGGGTCTTGTGCCCATCGGGATCAAGCTGCGCGACCTTCTCCATCCCGCCACGTTCGACGCTGGAGACATTGCCCTTCTCGTCGAAGTTCACCTTGAGCACGGTCTGTGCGCCGGTGCGCGGCCGCTTGAACGGAGCCTGCTTGGTATCGATCGAGAGGTAGTACCAGGTCGGCTTGCCGAACTCGCTTTTGAAGGTCGGCTGACCCAGCGAGCGCTCGACCGAGAGGCGGTTGTCGATGCCGGGCTGGATCGAGCCGGTCAGCGCCGGATCGACCAGATAGCCGCGATGGTCCTTGATGCTCGCGCAGCCGCCCGCCGCGAACGCGAGCGTACCGAGCGTTGCCGCACCAAGAGCCTGCTTCATCCAGTCGTAACCGCGCATGTATCACTCCGCCTATGCATTGGTTGGCACGCGCCGTGCCCGATCGGGGCGTTTGCCAAACCGCGTCCGCGCCCTATATCGCTTGGAGCCTTAGGGCGCACAGCACATTACTGCAATGGTGGCCGGTGCGCTTGCAATCCATAACGCCCGACGCAGATTGAATCCGCGCTGAACGGCCCAAAAACTTGAAGGACCAAACCACCATGTCATTCATCGCCAATCTTTTCGGGGGCCGCCTGTTCGGCACCCGGCAGGATGATCGCGATACCGTGCGCGAGCTGTGGCACCGCGTTGTCGCGATCGCCCGCGAGAAGGAATGGTACCGGACGTGCGGCGTCGCCGATACGCTGGCCGGGCGGTTCGATCTCATCACGCTCGTGCTCTCGCTCGTGATGCTGCGCATGGAGCGCGAGGAAAACCTGATCGCGCCCTCGGTCTGGCTGACCGAGCTTTTCGTGCAGGACATGGACGGCCAGCTGCGCGAGCAAGGGGTCGGCGATGTCGGGCTTGGCAAACACATCGGCAAGCTGATGGGCACATTGGGCGGCCGCCTGGATGCTTACCGTGAGGCGATGAACGGCGGCGAAGATGCGATGGCCGAGGCCGTCAGGCGCAATGTCACGCTGGTCTTGGGCGCATCGCCGCTGCTCGTGGCGCAGCGTGCGCGGGCCTTCGCCGCAGGCCTGTCGCTTGTGCCGGGCTACCGCGTGCTGGCGGGCGAGATCGGGCAATGAGCGTGCCGGGTATGCAGCCCGAATATAGCTGCATGGTCGATCTGCGCCAGATCACCGATGCGCCGCTGGTGCTGCAGCCCGATGCCGACGCCCGCCGCCGCCTTTCCGGGCGCTTCGGAATAACCGCGATCCCGGCCATGCAGGCCGACGTCCAGCTGATGCGTGAGGGCGAACGCGTGACCGCGCATGGCCGCCTCACCGCCGATGTGATCCAAGCCTGCCGCGTCTCTGCCGAGGACGTCCCGGTACGGATCGACGAACCCATCCACTTGCGCTTCGTGCCAAGCCCGGCAAATGGGGGCAGCGAAGTGGTGCCCGACGAGGAAATCGAACTCACCGCCGAAGATTGCGACGAGATTGTCTACCAAGGCACTACGTTCGACCTCGGCGAAGCGATCGCGCAGACGC
>JBJXEK010000236.1:0-10029 GCA_046155055.1 Novosphingobium sp.
CGAGGCGGTTGTGCTGGCCAGCGGCATCGAGCCCGCCCTCGGTGGTGCGTTCCTCGCGCCGTTCGGGCACGATGCAGGCGGTGTGCGGCTTGTGGCGCAGCGCGAATGCGACCATTTCCTCGGTCGCGGCCATTTCGAAGTTCAGCGGCAGCGAGGTCGCGGCCTGAATCCGCGCGATATCCTCGTCGCGGATATGGCGCCGGTCTTCACGGAGGTGCGCGGTAATGCCGTCGCCGCCCACTGCGGCCACGATCTGCGCCGCGCGCACCGGATCGGGATGATCGCCCCCAGATTCCGACGTCCACCGCGCGTTGCGGATCGTGGCGACGTGATCGATGTTGACGCCGAGGCGGAGGCGCGGAGGGCTTGAATCGTTCATCAGGCAGCGCGGCTCCCGGGCTTGATCGCCGGGGTCGCGGCCAGCTCGGGCGGGACGTCGTCCGGCGCGTACGTCGGAAAATTGAGGCTGACGAGCGGGTAGAACGGCACGCCGAGATCTGCCGTGCCGGCCGAGCGGTCAACGAGCGCGGCGCCTGCAAGCACCACGCCGCCGGCAGCTTCGATGGCCGCAATCGCCTCGCGGCTGGAAAGCCCGGTGGTCACGACGTCTTCCACCATCAGCACCTTCTCACCCGGGTTCAGCGAGAAGCCGCGGCGCAGCTCGAACGTGCCGGTCGGCCGCTCAACAAACATGGCTTCCACGCCAAGCGCGCGGCCCATCTCGTGCCCGATGATCACGCCGCCCATGGCTGGGGAAATCACTTTGCCGATCTGCTGGCGCAAATCGCGCGGCAGCGTGGCGGCGAGTGCGGAGGCGAGCCGCGCAGCACGCATCGGGTCCATCAGTACGCGCGCACATTGAAGATAATGCGCGCTGTGCCGTCCTGACGAGAGCAGGAAGTGCCCTTCGAGCAGGGCCTCGCTCGCGCGGAACTCGGAAAGGATGTCGTCTTCCTGCATGATCCGTCAATCCAGGCGAGCTCACGCGGCCCGCTTTCAAGCTGTGGGAAAGGGTCCATAGCGAAGGCAATGCGATGGCGCTATGGGGGAGGCGTGGCAAGGGACTGATTGTCCGGCAGGCCGCCGTAGGCCTTTCGGGCAGGCATTAGGCTTCAAAAATATGCGCTACGCGTCTTGAGGCTTGGAGCGACCGCGCGTATAGGCCGCTGGAATTCAGGGATTTCGACAGGGTGCGCTAGGCTCAAGTGCCGGGCGCGACAGCATAAAAAGCGAAAGCGGTATACCATGAGTCTTTCCCACACTGCCCGCAACATGGGCTATGCGATCCAGACTTTCGGCCTCGCGGCGTTGCTCGCGTTCGCGCCGCAAGCGATGGCTGCACCGGCTGCTGCTGCTGCTCCCGCTGCTGCGACCGCTGTAGCCGCGGTCCCTGCTGCGCCGGTTACGCTTGCCCCGGCACCTGCCGCTGCGGCAAGTCAGGCCCCGGCAGCTGCGCCCGTGGACAAGGGTTCGTACACGCCGATGAAGCCCACTGCGGGCAAAGGCCAGCCGGTTGCCGGCGGCTACACGTTCCAAACTCAGTATTCGGACACCGGCCGCGAAGCGCTCGCCATGCACGATTATCTGCTGATGCCGGTGATCGTGTTCATCACGCTGTTCGTGCTGCTCCTGCTGCTCTTTGCCATGGTCAAGTTCCGGCGGAGCGCCAATCCGGTGCCGTCGAAGACCACGCACAACACTTTCATCGAGATCATCTGGACGGTCATTCCGGTCCTGATCCTCGTGGTGATCGCGGTGCCCTCGATCCGCCTGCTGGCCCACCAGTATACGCCGGCGCCGAAGGGCGCGCTGACGGTGAAGGCCACCGGCTACCAGTGGTACTGGGGCTATACCTACCCGGACAACGGCGGGTTCGAAGTGATCTCGAACATCCTGTCCGATGCCGAAGCGTTGAAGCGCGGCGAGCAGCCGCAGTTGGCCGCCGACAACCGCATGGTCGTCCCAGTGGGTGAGCCGATCCGCATGCAGACCACCGGGTCCGACGTGATCCACGCTTTCGCCGTGCCGTCGCTGTGGTTCAAGCTCGACGCTGTGCCCGGCCGGATCAACGAGAAGGTGCTCTTCATCAAAGAGCCGGGTGTCTATTATGGCCAGTGCTCCGAACTTTGCGGCGCCCGCCACGGCTACATGCCGATCGTGGTCGAAGCTCTGCCCCGCGCCAAGTTCGAAGAATGGGTGAAAACCCAAGGCGGTACGGTTGGTCCGGCTGCCGCAGCTACCACGACGGCGGCAGCCCCCGCCAAGCCTGCACCCTCTGCCTGATTCTGGCAGCGTAACCGATTTCGAGGACAAGGTTAGACCACCATGGCCACCATTCCCGCCGACCACGAGACCTTCAACGCGCATCATGACGATGCGCATGGAGCTGATCACAAGCCCGCGTTCTTCGCACGTTGGTTCATGTCGACCAACCACAAGGACATTGGGACCCTCTACCTGATCTTCGCGATCTTCGCGGGCATCATCGGCGGCGGCGTTTCGGGTATCATGCGCGCCGAACTCGCGCATCCCGGGATCCAGTACCTTGGCTGGTGGACGAACTTCCTCGGTGGGAACTCGCAGGATTTCAACGCCACGCTCCACATGTGGAACGTGCTGATCACCGCCCACGGCCTGATCATGGTGTTCTTCATGGTCATGCCTGCGCTGATCGGCGGCTTCGGCAACTGGTTCGTGCCGCTGATGATCGGCGCGCCGGACATGGCCTTCCCGCGCATGAACAACATCTCATTCTGGCTGACGGTCGCGGGCTTCTGCTCGCTGATGATCTCCGCATTCATGCCTGGCGGCACCGGCATGGGCGCGGGCACGGGCTGGACGGTCTATGCCCCGCTCTCGACCTCAGGCTCGGTCGGCCCGGCGGTCGATTTCGCGATCTTCTCGCTCCACCTTGCGGGTGCAGGTTCGATCCTGGGTGCCATCAACTTCATCACCACCATTTTCAACATGCGCGCGCCGGGCATGACCCTGCACAAGATGCCGCTGTTTGTGTGGTCGATGCTCGTTACGGCTTTCCTGCTGCTGCTTTCGCTGCCGGTTCTCGCTGCGGCGATCACCATGCTGCTGACCGACCGCAACTTCGGCACGACGTTCTTCAACGCGGCCGGTGGCGGTGACCCGGTTCTCTACCAGCACCTGTTCTGGTTCTTCGGCCATCCCGAAGTCTACATCATGATCCTGCCGGGCTTCGGCATCATCAGCCAGATCATCTCGACCTTCTCGAAGAAGCCGGTGTTCGGCTACCTCGGTATGGCTTACGCGATGGTCGCCATCGGCGCGGTCGGGTTCATCGTGTGGGCCCACCACATGTATACCACCGGCCTCGACGTGAACACGAAGATGTACTTCACCGCCGCAACCATGGTCATCGCGGTCCCCACCGGCATCAAGATCTTCTCGTGGATCGCGACGATGTGGGGCGGCAGCCTTGAATTCAAGTCGCCAATGGTCTGGGCGATTGGCTTCATCTTCCTTTTCACCCTCGGCGGCGTGACCGGCGTGGTGCTTGCCAACGGCGGCATCGACGACAACCTCCAGGATACCTACTACGTAGTCGCGCACTTCCACTACGTGCTCTCGCTCGGCGCGGTGACCTCGCTCTTCGCGGGCTTCTACTACTGGTTCCCGAAGATGAGCGGCCGCATGCACAACGAACTGCTGGCGCATATCCACTTCTGGATCTTCTTCATCGGCGTGAACCTGATCTTCTTCCCGATGCACTTCCTCGGCGTTCAGGGTATGCCGCGCCGCTATCCCGACTATGCCCCGGCGTTCGAGTACTGGAACACGATTGCAACCCATGGCTACGAGGTCATGGCCGCATCAATGGTCGTGTTCTTTATCAACATCGCCTACTCGCTCGTCGCCGGCAAGAAGGCCGTAGGCAACTACTGGGGCGAAGGCGCAACCACGCTTGAGTGGACGCTGTCGAGCCCCCCGCCGTTCCACCAGTTCGAAACGCTCCCGGTTATCGAGGACGCCGTCGCGCACTGATCGGCCGGACCGTCGGACCAAACACGAGGGCTCTGGAGCAATCCGGGGCCCTTTGTTTTGGCGCTGTCCGCACCTGGAACACGCATTGCCCCTTGGGCGCGCACCGTTTCGCTTTCCCTCCGCCCCGCCCGGTTCTATAGGCCGCCGATCATGATACCCGCAAACCCCGAAGCCCTGCCTCCCCAAGCAATGGTGATGCCGACCGATTGGCGCGACTTCTTTGCGCTGACCAAGCCGGGCGTCATGCGGCTTGTTATCTTCACCGCGCTATGCGGCATGCTCGCCGCGCCGGGGACCTTGCACCCGGTGCTCGCGTTCACCGCGATCTTGTGCATTGCGGTTGGCGCGGGCGGGGCGGCGGCGCTCAACCAGTGGTGGGAAGCCGATCTCGATGCGGTAATGAAGCGCACGTCGCGTCGCCCGCTTCCCAGCGGACGCATGCAACGCGACTCCGCGCGCGACTTCGGCTTTGCGCTTTCCGGTATTTCGGTCATGACCATGGGGCTGGCAATCAGCTGGCTGGCGGCCGGGATTCTTGCCTTCTCGATTTTCTATTATGCGTGGATCTACACCGTTTGGCTAAAGCCGCGCACGCCGCAAAACATCGTGATCGGTGGCGGTGCTGGAGCGTTTCCGCCGCTGATCGGCTGGATCGCGGTGACCGGGCACATCACTTTGATGCCGGTACTGCTGTTCCTCATCATCTTCATTTGGACTCCGCCGCACTTCTGGGCACTCGCGCTGTTTGTGCAGATCGACTACTCCAAGGCCGGTATTCCGATGATGCCGGTGGTGGCCGGTGAGAAGTCTACCCGCTGGCAGATCCTCGCTTATGCCGCCGCGCTTCTGCCGCTTTCAATGACGCCGTGGTTCATCGGCGGAACAGGGTGGATCTACGGCCTTTCTGCTTTTCTGCTCGGCGCGGTGTTCTTGTGGCTTTCGTTCAAGGTGGGGCTGCGCACCAGCACACCCGGCGATGGCATGAAGCCCGAGAAGCGCCTGTTCGCCTATTCGATCTTCTACCTGTTCATCCTGTTCGCAATGCTGGTCGTCGACCGCTTCGCGACGATCTATGGTTTGCAAGCATGACCGAGACACCGACAACGCGCCCCCTGACCTCTGACGAGACCGAGCAGTTGCGCGCCCGTCAGCGCAGCCGCAACCGGGCCATGGGTCTGGTGCTGGGCTTTCTGGTGATCCTGTTTTTCGCGATCTCGATCGTGAAGATCACCGAGATGGCAAGGTTCCATTCCTGATGGCGATCGCGCTCGACATCGCTGCGCGCAAGAACCGCAAGGTCGGTCTGATCGCGGGCGGCGCGGCTTTGGCCATGTTGGGGCTGGGGTTCGCATCGGTGCCTCTCTACCGTATGTTCTGCCAAGCGACCGGGTTTAACGGCACCACGCAGCGCGCCACTGCCGCGCAGGGTGCCGCGATCAAGGCCACCGCGCGGCCGATCACGATCCGCTTCGATGGCAATGTCGCGAGCGGCATGCCGTGGCAATTCCGCCCCGAGCAGGTCACGCAGGACGGCCACATCGGCGAGCGCAAGATGGCGTTCTTCATCGCGAAGAACACCTCGAGCCGGCCGATTGTCGGACGCGCGATCTTCAACGTCACGCCCGAGCAAACCGGGGCCTATTTTCACAAGATCCAGTGCTTCTGCTTCAACGAGCAGCGGCTGGAGCCGGGTGAGCAGGCGCGCATGCCGGTGATCTACTACGTGGATCCCGAAATGCTGAATGATGCGAACGCCCGCGATGTGCCGGAAATCACGCTGTCCTACACCTTCATGGAGGCGGCAGACAGCGCCGCGAATTCCGCGCCAAAGCCTCTGGACCGCGCCGTCCGGTCTCGATAAAGGCACATCATATTTCACCGGGCGTGCCTCCTTGCGGGTGCGCCTGAATCCAGACTTGGCATCCGTATCCGACGGGGGAACTAGACAATCATGGCCGGCACCAAGAACCACGATTACCACATCCTTCCGCCCGATATCTGGCCGATTGTCGGGGCCATTTCGGCGCTGACGATGACGAGCGGCGGTGTGCTTTCGATGCACGCCATGGCTGGCGGCAAGATCGTACTGATGCTCGGCTTCTTCGGGGTCGCGCTCACCATGTTCTCGTGGTGGGGCAACGTGATCAAGGAAGCCCATGCGGGCGATCACACGCCGGTCGTGCAGCTTCACCAGCGCTACGGCATGATCCTGTTCATCGCTTCGGAAGTGATGTTCTTCGTCGGCTGGTTCTGGGCATTCTTCGATTTCTCGCTGTTTCCCAACCAGCTGACCGAAGTGGTTGGCGGGGTGTGGCCGCCCAAGGGCATCGAGGCGGTGATGAACCCGTTCGATCTGCCGCTGCTCAATACGCTGATCCTGCTGTGTTCGGGCACCACGCTGACCTGGGCGCACCACGAACTGATCCACGGCAACCGCGAAGGGCTGAAGCAAGGCCTGTGGGCCACCATCGTGCTCGGCGTGTTGTTCTCGTCGATCCAGGCTTACGAATACATGCACGCGCCGTTCCCCTTCGGTGAGAACACGTATGGCTCGGCGTTTTACATGGCGACCGGGTTCCACGGCTTCCACGTGATCGTCGGCACCATCTTCCTCGCGGTGTGCCAGGCGCGCGTTTACAAGGGCCACTTCACCCCCCGCCAGCACTTCGGCTTCGAAGCGGCGGCGTGGTATTGGCACTTCGTCGACGTGGTGTGGCTGTTTCTCTTCGTCGCCATCTACGTGTGGGGCGGCTGGGGCGCGCCGATCGAGTGATCGGACCCCGGTGAGCGAAAGCAAAAACCAAGATACGAAAGGGCAGGGCGGGATCATCCGCGCTGCACTTTTCGCATGGTGCCCCCGCTGCACGGCGCGTAACTTGTGGGATGCGCCAGCTGCATTCGCGCCGAGATGCCGGGCCTGCGGGCTGGCGTTCGAGGACTACGAGCCCAAGGGCCGCGGGCTCTATCTGGTGCTGTTTCCGGTGACGCTGCTGCTGATGGCTGGGGCACTGCGCGTAGATGATACGCTGCATCCGCCGCTGTGGCTGCTGTTTCCGGCGCTGGTGGTGATCGTGCCGCTGACGATGATTGCGGCGCTGCGCCTTGCCAAGGCCGCCGTGCTGATTATGCGGCTGCGCGCCGCGGGAGTTTTGCGATGAAGCGCGTTCCGATCGTGCCGACGGTGATTGTGCTGATCGCGGTGGCATACATGATCCACCTCGGCATCTGGCAGCTCGACCGGCTGAAGCTGAAGGAAGCCATGCTGGCGCGGTATACGGCGGCGCAGAATTCCAGCGCCGAAGTGCCGTTTGTTGTCCGTTCCGAGCTCGCGGAAGACGCGCTCTATCATCGCAGCCGGTTGGTTTGCTTGAACGTTGGCGGCATGACGACCCAATCGGGGCGCAACAGCAAGGGTGAGGCTGGTCTTGCCCACTATGCACAATGCCGGACAGCGCGCGGCGATGCGGCGAAGGTTGTGCTGGGCTGGTCGCGCGATCCGGCAGCGCCGAATTGGGATGGCGGAGTGGTCACAGGCTGGATCGCGCCGGGGCCGCGCCTTGTTGCCGATCCCCCGGTTGCGGGCCTTGCGCCCAACGCCCGGCCCGATCCGAACGACATCCCCAACAACCACCTCGCTTATGCCGTGCAGTGGTTCCTCTTCGCCGGGGTGGCGCTGGTGATCTATGCACTGGCGCTGATGAAGCGGATGCGGGTTTCGGCGTAAGTCCCTCCCCTTGATTGTGGGAGGTCGCCCCGCGCCCAAATCCTTGCGCGTCCGGCCTCCGCCCGCTAACCGGCAGGTCCATGAAGTACGTCAGCACCCGGGGCCAGGCGCCCTCGCTCGATTTTGAGGGCGTCACCCTCGCTGGCCTCGCGTCCGATGGCGGGCTCTATGTGCCCGAACGCTGGCCGAGCTTCACGCAAAGCGAGATCGCCGCGATGGCAGGTCTGCCGTATGCCGAGCTGGCGCAGAAAGTGATGCAGCCTTTCGTCGGTGACTGCATCGCCCCCGAACGCCTGCTCGAGCTGACCCGCGAGGCCTATGGCCGCTTTGCCCATGCCGCTGTCACCCCGCTGGTGCAGCTGGATGAGCGGCAGTGGCTGCTGGAACTGTTCCACGGTCCCACGCTGGCATTCAAAGACGTGGCGCTGCAACTGCTAGGCCTGATGTTTGAGGAATTCCTCGGACGGCGTGATGACCATCTGACCATTGTCGGTGCAACTTCGGGCGATACCGGCTCGGCCGCGATCGACGCGGTGGCCGGGCGCGCCAAGGTCGACATCTTCATGATCCACCCGCACGGCCGCGTTTCGGACGTCCAGCGCCGCCAGATGACCACAGTGCTCGCGCCCAACGTGCACAATATCGCCATCGACGGCAGCTTCGATGATGCGCAGGCGATGGTGAAGCGCATGTTCAACGATCATGCGATGACCAGCCGCTTCGGCATTGCCGCGGTCAATTCGATCAACTGGGCGCGGCTGATGGCGCAAGTGGTCTATTACTTTGCCGCTGCGCTCCAACTGGGCGGCCCGGCGCGCAGGTGCGCGTTCAGCGTGCCGACGGGCAACTTCGGCGATGTGTTCGCAGGCTATGTCGCGGCGAAGATGGGCCTGCCGATCGAGCGGCTGATCGTGGCGACCAACATCAACGACATCCTCCACCGCGCGCTTTCCACCGGCGACTATTCGGCGAGCACCGTGACGCAGACCGCCGCGCCTTCGATGGATATTCAGGTCTCCTCCAACTTCGAGCGGCTGCTGTTTGATGCCGGCGGCCGCGACGGCGCGGCGCAAGCGGCGCAGATGCACCAGTTCGAGAGCACCAAGGCGATGCAGCTCACCAATGCGCAGCGGGAGAACGCCGCTGCGCTGTTCACCAGCGCGCGCGCCGATGCCGCAGACATGGCGCAGGCGATGCGCTGGGCGCACGAGGCGTGCGGCGAAGTGCTCGATCCGCACACGGCGATTGCATTGTATGCCGCGCGCAAGGCAACCGGCCTTGCCGCCGATGTGCCGATTGTCACGCTGGCAACCGCGCATCCGGCCAAGTTCCGCGATGCAGTCGAGCGCGCAACGGGTGTGCGGCCTTCGCTGCCCGCGCGGATGGGCGATCTGTTCGAGCGCGAGGAGGCCTTTACGCGCCTGCCCGGCGATTACGACACCGTACGCGCTTGGATCGCCGAGCGCGCCACTCCGCGCGGCGGCTAAGGTGGCGGACTTAGACCTGCAGGCCAAGCTCATGGTGGGCGAGGGCTGGGACGATTTCGCGCTGATCGACAGCGGCGATGGCCGCAAGCTCGAACGCTATGGCCCCCACCGGTTCATCCGCCCCGAACCGCAAGCACTGTGGGCCCCCCGCCAGGCAGTATGGCAGGCCGACGGTGAATTCGTGCCCGGATCAGACGAAGATGGCGGTGGGCGCTGGACTTACGCCAACCCGGTTCCGCGTGACGGCTGGCCTCTGGCGTGGAACGGCATCGGCTTCACCGCGCAGTGCACCCCGTTCCGCCATCTCGGATTCTTCCCTGATATGGCCCCGGTGTGGGACTGGATGGGAGAACGGCTCGCCGGGCGCAGCGATGCCAGCACGATGAATCTCTTTGGCTACACCGGTGTCGGCACCATGGCGCTTTCGCGCTTCGGGCCAGTGACGCATGTCGATGCCTCGAAGAAGGCAGTGGCGCAGGCGCGGGCCAATGCGGCGCATGCCGGGCTGGAAGACCGCCCGGTGCGCTGGATCGTGGATGACGCGGCCAAGTTCGCCGCGCGCGAAGTGCGGCGCGAGCGGCGCTATGACGGGATCATTCTCGATCCGCCCAAGTTCGGGCGCGGGCCTGACGGCGAAGTCTGGCGGCTAGAGGAAAACCTGCCGCCGCTCATCGCCGATTGCGCGCGGCTGCTGGGGCCGGAGAGCCGGTTTCTGTTCCTGACGGTCTATGCTGTGCGCATGTCCTCGCTCGCGATTGCGGGGCTGCTGGCAGAGGCGCTGGCGGGGCTGCCAGGTAGGATCGA
>JBJXEK010000237.1:0-6210 GCA_046155055.1 Novosphingobium sp.
GCGAACAAGGCCATGATCGCGCATCATGGCATCGCGTTGGCCAGGGCCGCAGAAGCGGCCGATGTAGCGCTCAAATACGAAGCGGCGGTGGCCGGTGGAATTCCCGTCATCAAGGGATTGCGTGAAGGTGCTGCGGCCAACGAAATCACCCATGTTTATGGCATCCTCAACGGTACCTGCAATTATATCCTGACCACGATGGAAAGCGAAGGGCGCGACTTTGCCGCTGTACTCGCGGATGCGCAGGCGCTGGGCTATGCCGAGTCCGATCCCAGCTTTGACATCGACGGCATTGATGCCGCCCACAAGCTAGCGATCCTCGCTTCGCTTTCATTCGGGACGCGGCTCGATTTCGGTGCAGTGAAGTGCACAGGGATTCGCAACGTCATGGCAGACGACATAGCCCAGGCCCGGGCGCTCGGGTTCCGCGTCCGATTGGTCGGGCTGGCCGATGCGGGCACAGACGGCTTGTTTCAGCGGGTCCATCCTTGCCTCGTTCCCGTGACGCATCCTTTGGCTCATGTTGCAGGTTCGATGAATGCCGTGGTGGCGGAAGGCAATTTCGTCGGGCGGCTTTTCTTCGAGGGGCGTGGTGCCGGCGAAGGGCCAACGGCATCCGCCGTGGTTGCCGACCTGATTGACATTGCGCGCGGCGAATATGGCCCGGCCTTCGCCATGCCCGTCGCGAGCCTTGCCCATCCGGGAACTGCCGATTCCGGTAAACGAGTCGGCCGCGCCTATCTGCGTTTTGCAGTGGCTGATCGCACCGGTGTCCTCGCAGAAATCACTGCCGCGATGCGTGATGCAGGCGTCTCGATCGAAAGCTTGATCCAGCGGGGCGAAGCACCGGGCGGGGGCGTACTGGTGGTCATGACCACGCATGAAGGGCCCGAAAGCGCGGTAACTAAAGCACTGGCGGCGCTTGCGGGATCGCCCAGCCTTGTCGGTACGCCAATGATGATGCCGATACTCGATTTTTAACCTCTCCCGACCTATCCGTCGCTCAACTTTTCACAGGAATCGATTTATGATGGTCACTGCCTCCAAAGTCCTCGACCGCGTCCTCGTTCTCGAAATGGTTCGCGTTACCGAAGCCGCAGCGATTTCGGCGTCCAAGCTGATCGGCCGCGGGGACGAAAAAGCGGCTGATGCTGCCGCTGTCGAAGCGATGCGCGCTGCGCTCAACGAGTTGGCGATGGATGGCACGGTCGTCATCGGCGAAGGCGAGCGCGACGAAGCACCGATGCTCTTTATCGGCGAAAAGGTCGGCAGCGCCATCGGCACCGGCCCGAAGATCGATATTGCGCTCGACCCACTCGAAGGCACGACGATTACGGCCAAGGCCGGCCCCAATGCACTGGCCGTTCTGGCGGTGGCCGAAGAGGGCAACCTCCTTAACGCGCCCGACGTTTATATGGACAAGCTGGCGGTGGGTCCGGGCTATCCGGATGGCATTATCGATCTGGCAAAGACACCGACCGAGAATGTCGCCGCAGTCGCCGCGCACAAGGGCGTTCAGCCCAACGAGATCATTGTCTGCGTGCTCGACCGGCCCCGCCACGAGAAACTGATCGCCGAACTGCGCGGCATTGGCTGCGGAATCATGCTGATCCCGGACGGCGACGTTGCGGGCGTGATCGCGGTGACCGATCCCGACACCACGATCGACATGTATATGGGATCAGGCGGCGCGCCAGAAGGGGTGCTGGCGGCAGCAGCACTCCGCTGCGTCGGAGGCCAGTTCAAGGGTCGGCTGCTGTTTCGCAATGACGATGAGAAAGCCCGCGCGCGTAAATGGGGCATCACCGACCTTGACTATATCTACGATCTCAAGGAACTGGCCAAGGGTGATTGCATCTTCGCTGCGACCGGCGTGACCGATGGCTCCCTGCTCGACGGCGTCAAGCGGCTCACCAATGGCACGATGACGACCGAAAGCGTCGTGATGCGCGCCAGTTCCGGGACGGTGCGCTGGGTGAAGGGCGAACATCGCAAGGCAGTCTAGGCGAAATTTTCCTCTCGCCAGCGCTGTTTTAGGTTGATAACACAGCGCCGATGTCCGGTCCGTTGCTTCACGCCGATGATCCCACCTATGGCCGCGATTGGATCGCGCCCTTTGAGGACGAGCCGGACGGTGCCCCGCCCGTGCCACCTTCGCGCTGGAGCACGCGCTGGTGGTGGATCAAGCGCGGCCTTGTGGCGTCGGCGATGGTCTTTGTTCTGTTGTTCATATGGCTCGTACTGACCGCCCCGCTCTCCAAGTCTCTCCAACCGATCGCTCCCCCTGCCCTCACCCTCCTTGCCGCCGACGGTCAGCCCTTTGCGCGGAACGGCGCGATCATTGGCGAGCCGGTCAGGATTGCAGCGTTGCCCAAGCAAGTGCGACAGGCGTTCATCGCGATCGAAGACAGGCGATTCTATTCGCATTGGGGCATCGACCCGCGCGGTGTCATCCGCGCGACGTTGAACAACATGGGCAGCGGCGGCACCCAAGGCGGCAGCACGATCACACAGCAATTGGCCAAGATCACTTTCCTCACGCCAGAGCGCAGCCTGTCCCGCAAAGCCCGCGAGATGCTGATCGCCTTCTGGCTTGAGGCGTGGCTGACCAAGGATGAAATCCTGGAACGCTATCTCTCCAACGTTTATTTCGGCGACAATGTATATGGGCTGCGGGCGGCTTCGCTTCATTATTTCTATCGCCAACCGGAAAAGCTCACGCTCTCGCAGGCGGCGTTGCTGGCAGGGCTAGTGCAGGCGCCGTCGCGGCTGGCACCGACCAAAAACCCGAAGGCTGCGCAAAAACGGGCGCAGATGGTGCTCAATGCCATGGCCTCCGCCGGGTTTATCAGCGAGGCAAAGGCGAAGACCGCCTCTCCTGCCGCCATCGACCGGCGCGAGCAACAAGGCCTGCCGACCGGCACCTATTTCGCCGATTGGGCCATGCCGCAGGCGCGAGCCGTAGCGGAAGAATCCTATGGCGAGCAGAAGATCCAGACTACGCTCGACGCCCGACTCCAGAAGGTCGCCCGCGCAGTCATCGCGCAGGCGCCACTGGGCAATGCGCAGGTGGCGTTGGTGGCAATGCGACCGAGCGGCGAAGTTGTGGCCATGATCGGCGGGCGTTCCTATGACAAATCGCCCTTCAACCGCGCCACCCAGGCGCGGCGCCAACCAGGATCGACCTTCAAGCTGTTCGTCTACCTTGCCGCCCTCCGCGCCGGCATGACGCCCGACAGCAAGATTGATGACAGCCCGATCACCACCGGCGGTTATCGGCCCAAGAATAGCGGCGAGCGGTATCGAGGCGAAATCACGCTGAAACAGGCATTTGCCCGGTCAAGCAACGTGGCGGCGGTCAAACTCTACCAGAAGCTCGGCGACGCGGCGGTCCTCAAGGCCGCGCATGATCTTGGCATCAGCAGCCCGCTTTCCGCAGACCCGAGCCTCGCTTTGGGCACTTCGGGAGTAACTTTGCTCGAACTGACCTCAGCCTATGCCGCAGTGGCGGCGCAGCACTATCCAGTCACGCCGCACGCCATACCCGTGACCCAGCCCGGCTTCCTTGGCAAACTATTGTCGTCCGAGCGCAGCTTTGGCGCGAACACGCAAAAAATGCTGATGGAATTGCTCGCCGCGCCGATCAATCAAGGCACCGGCCACGCCGCTGCGCTGCGCGTCACAGCCTTTGGCAAGACGGGAACCAGCCAGGACAATCGCGATGCGCTGTTCATCGGCTTTGCGAGCGATCTGGTGGTTGGCGTCTGGGTCGGCAATGATGACAATACGTCCCTGCGCGGCATCAATGGCGGCAACGTCCCGGCGCGGATATGGCGCGAATTCATGATCAGGGCGATCAGCGGCGCAGGGCTGCCTGCGCCGCCCAAGCCGGCAGCGGACGAGGCCAATGAAACGCTCGCAATCCCGCCGATCGAACTAGGCAATGACAGCAGCCTCATCCTCGGCAACGATAGCAGCATCTCGCTCGATACGAATCTGGGCGATGTCAGCGTAAACCTCAAACTCGATCGCGACGGTCTCTCGATCGATGCAAAACCGCCGCCAGAAAAGGCGGAGAAGCCCAAGTAAACCATTGCGGCAGTGATGGGGTTCCGCCTAAGCCCGAGCCATGCCCTCCCCCCTTTCCTTCCCACGGTCGGTCACGGGCCAGATTTGGGGCTGGCGCGGGGCGGCTGGAGAGTGTGACGATCTGGTCGATCAGTTGCTGCTCGCCCGGGGATGCCCGCCAGAGGCACTGGCGGCGCATCGCAATCCGACGATCCGGGCGTTCATGCCCGATCCTTCGATTTTCCGCGATATGGATGCCGCCGCCGCGCGGCTGGCCGATGCGGTTCATTCTGGAGAGACGGTGACGATCTTTGGCGACTATGATGTTGATGGGGCGACGTCTGCCGCGCTTCTTATCCGTTTGCTGCGCGATCTCGGGCTTGAGGTGGGTGCCTATATCCCCGACCGTTTGATGGAAGGGTACGGACCGTCCGGCGAGGCGCTGGTGAAGCTCGCGCAGGGCGGATCAACGCTGATCGTGACTGTCGATTGTGGGGCGCAGGCCTTCGAAGCGCTGGCGATGGCCAGAGATGCCGGGATCGATGTGATCGTGGTCGATCATCACAAATGCGCGACCGAGCTTCCCGCCGCGTTCGCGCTGGTCAATCCGAACCGGCTTGATGAGGGCGAAGGCGCGGCTTTCGGCCATCTGGCCGCCGTGGGCATGGCCTGGCTTTTGGGCGCCGCCCTGATCCGGGCGTTGCGCGAACGCGCGCATTTCTCAGCAAGAAGCGAGCCCAACCTTCTTGAATTGCTGGATATTGTCGCGTTGGGAACGGTTGCGGACGTCGCCCAGTTGCGCGGGCTCAACAGAGCGTTTGTCGCACAGGGCCTCAAGATCATGGCCAGGCGGCGCAACGTCGGGCTCGACGCGCTGATTACCGCATCCAGGCTCAAGCGCGCACCAGTCTGCTCCGACCTTGGTTTTGCGCTTGGGCCGCGGATAAACGCCGGTGGACGCGTCGGCAAATCCGATCTCGGTGTGCGTCTGCTCACCACCAGCGATCCGGATGAAGCGCGGGCGATCGCCGAAGAACTCGATCAGCTCAACAACGAACGCCGTGTGATCGAAGCCGGGGTTCAGGAAGAAGCCGAGGCGAAGGCCATCGGCCAGGGCAATCGTGCGCTTGCGCTGGTCAGCGGAAGCGGTTGGCATCCCGGTGTGATCGGGATTGTCGCGGGGCGGCTCAAGGAAAAATTCAATCGCCCGGCGATTGTGATCGCGATTGACGCAGAGGGTATCGGCAAGGGATCTGGCCGGTCAGTCCCGGGGGTTGATCTTGGCGCCGCCGTGCTCGCAGCCAAGGACGCAGGGTTCCTTGTCGCGGGTGGCGGGCACGCGATGGCGGCGGGGCTGACGATCGACGCCACCCGGATCGACGCCTTTGCCGACTTCCTTGAAGAACGGCTTGCCGCTGATGTCGCCAGATCGGGAGAGGATCATAACTTGTTGCTTGATGCTGTGGTCGCAACCGGTGGGGTGACGCCAGCCTTGGTTGACGCTCTGGAGGCAGGCGGGCCCTATGGCATGGGCTGGCCTGCGCCGCGTATCGCCGCCGGACCGATGCGTGTTATCAAGGCCGACATCGTCGGGACAAATCATGTGCGCGCGGTCATGGCCGGAGATGACGGGCGATCATTGAAGACCGTTGCCTTCCGCCAGTCAGAAACGGTACTTGGCCAAGCGATACTGGGTGCAGGACGAGACCGGCGATTGTGGGTCGCCGGACGCGCCAGGATTGACGATTGGGGATCACGCCCTGCCGCCGAACTGCATGTGGATGATATCGCCTTTGTTGATTGAGACGGGAGAATGACTATGTTCAGCCATGTCACGCTCGGCACCAACAACTGGGCCCGGGCAAAGCCTTTTTGGCAAGCGGTAATGGGCGCGCTCGGCCAGTCTGTGTTGTTCGAATATGATGAGGGAGTCGCCTTTGGCGAAGACGCGGGCCCCAAGACCTTCATCGGCCCCACCTTTGACGGCAACCCGGCGAGCTACGGAAGCGGAACCCATATCGCCTTTCTCGGGAAGGACCGGGTGACCGTTGATGCGTTCCACACGGCTGCATTGGCCAATGGCGGAACCGACGAAGGCGCCCCCGGCCTGCGTCCGCACTACCACCCCAACTATTACGGGGC
>JBJXEK010000238.1:0-5579 GCA_046155055.1 Novosphingobium sp.
AAACCGCACAGAAGCTCGGTTTCGATACTGGCTACGAAGTTCTGCACCCATTCGACGATGGTTGGACCCTCCCGGTCTACATCGCCAACTTCGTGCTGATGGACTATGGCACGGGCGCCGTGTTCGGCTGCCCGGCGCACGACCAGCGCGACATCGATTTTGCCCGCAAGTATGGCCTCCCGGTCATCCGTGTCGTCGCCCACGGCGACAAGACCAATGCCGTTTTCGAAGGAAACGAGGCCTATACCGGCCCCGGCAAGCTGGTGAACTCCCGCTTCCTCGACGGCATGGACGTCCCAGAAGCCAAGGCCGCCGTGATCGCCCGCGCCGAAGCCGAAGGCTGGGGCGAGGGCAAGACCGTGTGGCGCCTGCGCGATTGGGGCGTCAGCCGCCAGCGCTACTGGGGCACGCCGATCCCGTTCATCCATTGCGAGGTCTGCGGCGTGGTGCCGGTGCCCAAGAAGCACTTGCCGGTCATTCTGCCCGAGGACGTGACTTTCGATGTGCCGGGCAATCCGCTCGACCGGCACCCCACATGGAAGCACGTCGATTGCCCGCAGTGTGGCCGTCCCGCCCGGCGCGAGACCGATACGCTCGATACGTTTGTCGACTCCTCGTGGTATTTCCTGCGCTTTGCCAGCCAGCCCGATGACCGGCCGTTCGATCCCACTGTGGTCTCCCGCTGGCTGCCGGTGGAGCAGTATATCGGCGGCATCGAGCATGCGATCCTGCACTTGCTCTACGCCCGCTTCTGGACCCGCGCGCTGGCCCGCATCGGCAAGATCGAAGTGACCGAGCCGTTCGGCAGCCTGTTCACGCAGGGAATGGTGACGCACGAGACCTATTCACGCACCGATCCGGTGAACGGCCAGCCGATCTACTTTTCGCCTGCCGAGGTCGAGCGCGATGCCGATTCGGCCCTTCTCAGGGCGGACAGCGAACCAGTCGAAATCGGCCGCGTGATCAAGATGTCCAAGTCCAAGAAAAACGTGGTCGACCCCGACGAGATCGTCGCGAAATATGGGGCCGACGCGATCCGCTGGTTCATGCTGTCTGACAGCCCGCCCGAGCGCGATCTGCCTTGGTCCGAAGCCGGGATCGAGGGCTGCTGGCGCTTTGTGCAGCGGCTGTGGCGCCTGTTCGGCGCGGCGGACGCCGGCGCAAACGGTGCGGATGCCGCGTTGGAGCGCAAAACGCACCAGACGGTGCACGCCGTGGCGCACGATATCGAAGCACTGAGCTTCAACAAGGCCGTGGCGCGGATCTATGAACTGACTGCCGCGACCGAAAAGGCTGCGCCGTCAGCGAGCCGCACCGCTGCGATCCGCGCGCTGCTGCTGCTTATCGCCCCGATGATGCCGCACCTCGCCGAGGAAGCCTTCGCAGCGTTTGGGGAAGGCCTCGTTGCAGAGGCCGCCTGGCCCGAGGTGGATCCGGCGCTGCTGGTCGATGACGAGGTGACAGTGGCCGTGCAGGTCAAAGGCAAGCTGCGCGATACGCTGGTTGTTGCCAAGGGCACCGGGCGCGAGGAGCTTGAACGCCTTGCCCTTGCTTCGGACAAGGTGCAGCGTGCGCTCGATGGGGCTGAAGTGAAAAAGGTGATCGTGGTGCCTGATCGTTTGGTGAACCTTGTTGCCTGAAGCGTCGCCTAAAACTGTCCTCATGGCGCTCGCCCCCCTCGCGCTGGCTTGCGCCTCGCTGACGGCCTGCGGTCTCTCGCCGATGTATGCGGGCGGCGGCCAGGGCGCCGTGGCGCGTGCGCTGGCCGGGGTGAACGTCTCCGCGATCGAGGGCAAGGCGGGCTGGCTGGTCCGCTCGGCACTGATCGACCGGCTGCGGGCTGGGGCTGAGGGCACCCCGCGCTACCGGCTAGACGTGCGCCTTGACGAACAACTGCAGGGCCTTGGCCTCTTGTCTACCGATGCCATTACCCGGGAGCGGCGGACTTTGCGAGCGCGCTACCAGCTCGTCGACACGGCATCGGGCGAGATCATTCTCGATGCAACCGCCGGCGCGGACGCTGGTATCGACATTGTTTCGAGCGAATATGCGGTCATTGCGGCCGAGCAGACCGCGCTCGAGAATCTCAGCCATGAAGTGGCGGCGCAGATTGTCACGCGCGTGGCGACAAAGCTGCGCAAGGCCGGGTAGGCCGATGTACCGGAACCTGCACCGGGCTCGCCCAGTCTCCGCATGAAAGGCACCCAGAAAAGCTTCACGAGCCAGATGGCACGCGCGGCGGCCGATGCCAGCGTGTTCTACTTCTGCGGCCCCGACGAGGCCGGTGCGCACGATGCCGCTGCCAAGCTCTCCGCAACCATTGCTGCGCAGCAAGGCGCATTCGAGCGTGTCGACCTTGCTGGCGCGGATTTGCGCCGCGATCCGGTCCGTCTGGCCGATGAGGCGCGTTCGGTTTCGCTGTTCGGGGACAAGCGGCAGATCCATGTGCGCTGTACCGGGGATGAGGCGCACGATGCGGTAGAAATCCTGCTGGCCAGCCCGGTCGCGGGATGGCCGGTGTTCATTCTGGCAACGTCGGCGACCGACAAGTCCCGCATCGCCAAACTGTTGGCAGACCGGCCTGATGCGCTGGTCACCATGTTCCATCCACCCGATGTGAGGACGGTCACCCTGGCGGTGCGCGAAATGGCAGGGCCTGCCGGCCTGCGCCTGACCGACGAGCTTGCCGAACGCATCGCCCGCGCGGCTGCACTCGATACCCGCATGGCCAGAAGCGAGCTCGAGAAGCTGGCACTTTATCTCGATTCCAGCCCCCAGACCCCGCGAAACGCCGACGCCGCTGCACTCGATGCCATCGGCGCCGTCAGCGAGGACGACGGCTTTCTGCCGCTGGTCAACATCGTGCTGGGCGGCGACACCAGCCGGCTCACCGGCGAACTGGCGCGTATGCACGAACTGGCGCTCAACCCGGTTGGTCTCCTCCTGGCGTTCGAGCGGCGCGCGGCGCAATTGACCCAGCTTGCCGGACGGATGCACGGTCGCGGCGACATCAACGGCTTTCTTGAGCAGGAAATGTCGGCCCGGCGTGTCTTTTTTCGAGACAAGGCCGATCTCGCGCAGCAACTCAGGCGCTGGCGTGGCCGCAAGCTGGGGCGGCTTGTGGAACGGCTAATGTCCCTGCACCGCGATCTGCTCTCAGATAACCGCAACGCAGAACTAATGCTTTCTCAAGGACTTGCCGAGATCGCTCGCGCGGCATCGCGCTAATCGCGCCCATTTGGTTAGTTGCAATGGGATGAGCCGTGGCGTGCGCGCGGCGGACTACGCTTGTGTTTGGGTGGCAAACGAGTAGGTATTGCACCGCAGCAATTCCACCGATATCGAGTGATTCTGTCAAAAAAACTTTGAGATTAACCGGGTCGCACAACTGGAACGCATAGTTTTGGCGGTTAAACAGGGTGCTACGATCATGACTACCCTTGAGCGAGATAGGGATACCGTCGGCAGCCTTGCGCGGCGCGACGGCGCCGACTCGGCCTCCGCCAAGCGTCAGCTCAAACTTCCCCTCGCCCCTTCACTCGAACGCCGTCGGCTGCAGGCATACCTGCTGCTGCTGCTGCTGGACGGTCTGGTGATCGTGGCATCGTTGCTGACGGTGAGCGTGCTCTATATCGGTCGCGCGGACGATCCGCAGACACTGCAACAGATCAATCTCTACGTACCGCTGTATTGGAGCGCGGCGCTTATGACGCGGACGTACTCGATTCAGTCGCTGACATCGCTCCGGTTCAGCCAGGCACGGTCGCTGATCGCCATTATGCTCGCGCTGACCCTGACTGTCTTCGTGGCGTTCTTCACCAAGTCGAGCGAGCAGTTCTCGCGCGTGTCCACGATCGTCGGCCTTGCCGTGATCGCAGGCGGACTAGCCTGGGTGCGTGCCGTTGTGCAGCCGATGATCCGCTCGGGTTGCGGCCCGACAGCCCAGAATGTCCTTGTCATCGATGATGGCGGCATACCGGTGCGGTTGCCGCATGCCTGGCACATCGACACGCGCGAACACCGTCTGCGGCCAGACAGGAGTGATCCCCACATGCTGGACCGGCTCGGCATGTTCATGACGAACATGGACCGGGTCATCGTGAGTTGCCCGAGCGAACGGCGCAAGGACTGGGCCTTGGTATTCAAGGGCTCGAACATCAGCGGTGAGATTGTCGATCCCGAAGTGCAGGAAATGGGCGTGCTCGGCGCAAGGCGCGGACATGGTTTCGGGTCTCTGGTGGTTTCGGTGGGACCATTGGGTCTACGCTCGCGAGTGGTAAAACGCGCTATGGACTTGGCTATCGCCGGAGGCGCGACGGTCGCCTTGGCGCCCCTTCTGCTGGTCGTGGCACTCATGATCTGGTTCGAGGATCGGGGGTCCGTATTTTTCCTGCAACAGCGGCAGGGCCGCAACAACCGGTTGTTCTGGATCTACAAGTTTCGCTCGATGCGGGTCGAAAAGCTGGATGCAGCGGGTGCGCGGTCGGCCAGTCGCGACGATGACCGCATCACGCGAATCGGTCGCTTCATCCGCAAGACCAGCATCGACGAATTACCGCAATTGTTGAACGTTCTTCGCGGTGACATGAGCATCGTGGGGCCTCGGCCGCACGCCATCGGTTCGCTCGCCGGGCAAAAGCGTTTCTGGGAAGTCGATCCGCGCTATCTGCTGCGGCATTCGCTCAAGCCAGGCTTGACCGGTCTTGCACAAATCCGCGGCCTTCGCGGCGCCACCGACTTGGAATCCGATTTGAGCAGCCGGCTACAGGCCGATCTCGAGTATCTCGATGGATGGACCGCTATTCGCGATATCCGGATTATCTTCGCAACGTTTGCTGTTTTGGTTCACGATCGCGCGTTCTGACGATTAACCGTGCCAGAGGTGCGTTGAACCGATTGCATCTGCGAGATTGGTAGGCTCAACCGCCTCTTTTGTTCCAGTTTGCGACACTTTCTCTACTTCGCATTTGCAGCAGAAACACTTCACCTCCGAAATATTCGGGTTGAACGAATCACTTTTAGCCCCTAAGGTTTTCCACGTAAGCTTAATGGAGTGTCTCCGATGAACATGTTCAAGATCGCCCTGGCCAGTGCCGCCTCGCTTGGCTTGGCTCTCGCAGGCACTGCCAATGCAGAGCCCATCCGCGCGCAGGGCTCGTTCCCTAGCGTGGTTTCTGCCAAGAAGATCATTACGAAGAAGATCAGTACCAAGCGCTCGAAGGCGCCTGCTGGCGCTGAATCGAACGCTTCCTACGGGGTTTATTCGACCATTCCCCTGGCGATAGCTGCGGCTGGTCTCGCTGGCTTGACCACTTATTTAATTACCAAAAACGATAACGGTTTCGAGGTGACGGATTCGCCGGCAGGCTGAATTCAAAGATTTGCTGACAAACTAAACATAAAAGGCTCGCGGTCTTTGGCTGCGGGCCTTTTTGTTTTAGAGTGAGCGACGCAAACAAACGCTGGCGGTGACCGGTCGGGGTCGCTGGGCGAAAAATTGCTTAGTCGGCTTGCTCCTGTTCCGCATGGTGCTTAAGCTCACCAAAAGGGGGACTTTTGATGCAAGGCGCGCGGGCGAC
>JBJXEK010000239.1:0-2796 GCA_046155055.1 Novosphingobium sp.
GGCGGCTCGTGTCGGTCAACGCCGCGCCGGGCTGCGCCTTGTAGTCCAGCACGAAGCCGCCCTCGTCCATCGCGGGCATGAAGCCGGAGGGCACGTGGTTCCACGCGAGCCAGCCCAGCAGTGCGCCACCGATCGCGACAAGGCTCACGGCAGGGCCGGGCCGGGCCAACACGCGCGCAGCGCCGCGATCATAGGCATGCACAGCGCGGTCCGTCAGCCGTTCCGCGCGGCGCGCAGCGGCGACATCCTCATCGCGCAGCCAATTCGCGGCGATCAGTGGTATCACGACGCGCGCGTAAAGCAGCGAGAGCGCGAGGCTGGCGACCATGGTGACGGCCAGCGCCTTGAAGAACCCGCCGGTGACGCCGGTTACAAAGGCAAGCGGCAGGAACACGATCATTGTCGCGAACGTCGAGCCGAGCAGCGGGCGGTTCATTTCGGCAGCGGCGGCGAGGCGGCTGGTGACATCCGGTGCGGTGCCCTCCTCCATGCGCCGCATCACATGTTCGAGCATGACCACCGCGTCGTCGATGATCAGGCCCACGGCGGCCGCCATCCCGCCCAAGGTCATGATGTTGAAGCTGAGGCCGAAGGCATAGAGCAGCAGCGCCGTGCCCGCGAGCACCGCAGGCAGCGTGAGCGCGGTGATCAGCATCAGCCGCCACGAACGCAGGAACACGAACAGCACCAGCCCCGCCAGCACCGCTCCGAACAGGATCGCATCGCGGACGGCCTCGGTCGCGCCCGTCACCAGTTCGCTCTGGTCGTAGTAGGGCGAGACGCGGACGCTCGGCGGAATCCCCGCGCTTTTGAGGCGGGCATCCACCGCCTGCACGATCGCCACGGTATCGCCCGCCAACGCCTGGCGCACATTGATCAGCACCGCCGCGTGGCTGTTGGCGGTGACCCGGGTGAAATCGGGCGCTGTCGCGGGATGGATCGCCGCGACTTGGCCCAGCGTGACCACGCCGCCACCCGTGCTCTTGATCGGGATCTCAGCCAGCGCCGCGCTGCTAGACACACGCTCGTCGGCGAGTACCAGATAGAGCCGGTGGCGGTCCTCGATCCGCCCGGTGCCCTCGATGATGTTGGTGTTCGCCAAGGCATCGCGGATCGCGGTGACGGATAGGCCAAGCGCCGCAAGCCTCGCCGGATCGACATCGACCGAAATCTCGCGCGGCGCCCCGCCAAGGATATCGACGCCCGCCACCCCCGGAACGCTGGTCAGCGCCGGGCGGATCTTCAGTTCCGCGATCTGGCGCAAGGCGGCCTGATCGAGACTATCGGACGTAAGTGCCATGCCCAGCACCGGGAAGATCGTGGGGTCCATGCGCCGCACTTCAAAGCGGGTGCCGGGCGGCAGATCGGGCAGGGTCGCCGAAAGTGCGGCCTCGGTGGAAAGCGCAGCCGCGACCATGTCGTCGCCCCAGGCAAAGTTGAGTGCGACTTCGGCGGAGCCCCGGCTCGTGGTCGAACGCAGGTGGGTGACGCCCGGCACGGTGCGGAGCGCGATCTCGATCGGCCGGGTGATCTCGGCGGCCATCTGGCCTGCATCGCGTGTCCCCGCGTCGATCGAGACCACGACGCGCGGATAGGAGAGCAGCGGGAACAGGCTGACCGGCATGCGCGTGGCAGCGATAATCCCGCCCAGCGTCAGCAGCACCACTGCCAATGCGATGGCGCGGGAATGCCGGGCAAACGAGCCCGCCAGCGCTGTCACTTCAGGCGGACCTTCATTCCGTCTTCCAGCGCAGTGCCGCCTTCGGTCACCACCGTGTCACCCGCAGCAAGGCCCGCCGTGATTGCCGCGCGGTCGCCATTGCTCGCGCCCACGGTCACGTCGTGGCGGTGCGCGACATGGCCGGTGACGACGTAGACATAGGCCTGCCCGCCATCGTCGAGCAGCGCGACATAGGGCACGCTCAGCGCCGCGCTGCCAGGCGATCCGGGGTTCCCCGGCAGCGCCAGCACTGCGCTCAGCGCTTCGCCCGCGCCAATGGCAGGCGGAACCACAGCAAACACCGCCCCAAGCCTGGTGGCGGGATCGACGACCGGATCGACTGCGATGACCTTGGTGCCAAAACTGCGCTCGCCGCCCGCCGTGCGCACGGTCAGGCCGGTGCCGATTGCCACGCGCCGTGCCAACGCGGGATCGATGCCGAAGCGGGCGCGGCCTGCGCCGCTGCGGGCAATCGCGGCGATAGCCGCACCGGGCTGGACGAGATCGCCCGGGCTCACCGCCACCGTCTGGACATAGCCCGCCACCGGCGCACGCAACACCTGCTGGCCGGCGCGGGCTATGAGGCTCGTCAGGGTCGCGCCGGTGCTGGTCGCTGCTGCGCGCGCAGTCTCGACGTCGGCGTCGCTAGCCAGACCGTCACGGCGCAGCCGTTCCGCGCGTGCGGCGGCGAGCGTGGCGGCGCGCGCATCTGCCCCGGCCTTGGCCAGATCGAGCCGCGCTTGCGGGCTCGGCGCTATCCGCGCGACTGGTGTGCCTGCTGCAACGAGCGTGCCGACAGGCGCAAGGATCTGGACAACGCTGGCTTCGACCGGTGCGGAAAGTGCGGCGCTGTTTCCCGTGCCGGCTTCCACCGTGCCATAGAGCGTCACGCTCTCACTCACGGTCCCCGCCTCGGCTCTTGCAACCTTGACCAGCGCAACCGGCGCGGCATCCGCCGCGTCCTCGGCGGGCGTGGTGGAGCAACCGGCGAGTGCCAGCGCCAGCAGGCTGGCGGGAACTGCCCTCATTGCCAGGTCTCTCGCAGGCGGTCGGTCAGGAGTTCAAGCGCAATCATC
>JBJXEK010000240.1:0-4961 GCA_046155055.1 Novosphingobium sp.
TGCGCAGCAGCATTCGCGCCCAGCCCGCCATAGGGCTCCCACTCCGCGCCTTCCGCAATGTTCAGGCTCTCACGCAATTGCGCGATCTGCGGGCCGTTCATCATGCCCGAATGGTTGTCCTTGTGCCCCGCCAGCGGCAGGCCGTAACCCTTCACGGTGTAGGCAATGAACAGCGTCGGCTTGTCATCGTCGGCTTGCGCAAAAGCTTCGATCAACGTCTCGGCGCAGTGCCCGCCAAGGTTGGTCATCAGCTGGGCCAATGCGGGATCGTCAAAGCTCTCGATCAGCGCACGAGTGCTCGGCAGACCGCCCAGATCCTTCGTGAGCCGTGTCCGCCACGCCGCGCCGCCCTGATAGGTCAGTGCGGCAAATTCAGCGTTCGGACACGTATCGATCCAGTCTTCCAGCGCCGCGCCGCCGGGCCTTGCAAACACCGTCTTCTGCAGCTTGCCGCTTTTCAGCGTGATGACCCGCCAGCCGCAGGTTTCGAAGATATCGTCGAACCGGCGGAACATGCGGTCCATCGTCGTCGCGTCGAGCGACTGGCGGTTGTAATCGACCACCCACCAGCAATTGCGGATATCGTGCTTGTAGGCCTCGATCAGGCACTCATAGATATTGCCCTCGTCGAGCTCGGCATCGCCCATCAGCGCGATCATCCGGCCCGCATTCGCTTCGGCCAGATGACCTTGTGCGATCAGGTAATCCTGCACCAGGCTGGCAAAGGCCGTGATCGCCACACCAAGCCCCACCGAGCCGGTGGAAAAATCGACCGGAATGCGGTCCTTGGTGCGTGAGGGATAGCTCTGCATCCCGCCCAGCCCGCGAAACCGCTGCAGTTGCTCCAGCGACTGGTTGCCCAGCATATAGTGGATCGCATGGAGCAGCGGCCCGGCATGCGGCTTCACCGCCACTTTGTCCTGCGGGCGCAGCGCATGGAAATAGAGCGCGGCCATGATCGTCGACATCGAGGCGCAGCTGGCCTGATGCCCGCCCACTTTCATCCCGTCGCGCTTCTCGCGCAGATTGTTGGCATTGTGCACCGTCCACGCAGAAAGCCAGCGCAGCCGGGCATCGAGCGCCTCGATCGAAGGGATCAGATCGGCTTGAGGATCGGCGAGAACAGCGGTCATGGCAGGCTTTCGATTCCAGTGGTGGGCGAATCCGGCTTCGGGATGCACACGCAAACCATAGCGCGCGGCGCGGCGCAGCGTCTTGCGAAGTTCACCTCATGCAGGCATTCTATTGGCATGATCTGCCAACTGATCCTGCATGAGTAAAAGATAATGCCAAATTCCGATCTTGATGCGATTGATCGCAATATCCTGCGCCGCCTTCAGCACAACGGCCGCCTCACCAATCAGCAACTGTGCGAGGATGTCGGCCTCAGCCCCAGCCCTTGCCTGCGCCGGGTGCGCGCGCTGGAGGAGCGCGGGATCATCACCGGCTATGTCGCGCTCGTGGAGCCGGAAGCCATCGGCCTCCCCGTCAACGCCTTCGTGCGCATCAGGCTCGATCAGCAGGACGATGCCCACCTCGCAACCTTCGAAAGTGCGGTTGCCGAATTTCCCGAAGTGATGGACTGCTACCTGATGACCGGCGAGGCGGACTACCAGCTGCGCGTCCTCGTCCCCTCGCTCGCCGCGTTCGAGGATTTCCTGCGCAAGCGGCTGACCCGCATTGCCGGGGTGGCGCAAGTGACCACTAGCTTCGCTTTGCGCCCCATCGTGAACCGGACGGCGCTGCCTGTGCCCGACTAGCGCAGGATTCGCGCTTTGCCATCCCACCTAGCCCCTTGGCTTAACCGCTCGATTGATTACAGCAGGGGCCAAATCACAACGGATGCTTGGAACCGCCCGCTCATGTACAATCTCCTCTCCGGCATCACGGTGATCGAGGTCTCCTCGTTCGTCGCCTCGCCGACCATCGGGCTCTATCTCGCGCAGTTCGGCGCGGAAGTCATCCGGGTCGATCAGATCGGCGGCGGCCAGGATTTCAAGCGCTGGCCGCTTACGCCCGAAGGCCACTCGCTCTCGTGGGAAAACCTCAACCGCGCCAAACGCAGCCTGGCGCTTGATTTCACACAGCCTGAGGGGCGCGTGCTGCTGACCAAGCTTATCCGCAGCGTTGGCATTCTGGTCACCAACCTGCCCGTTGGAGGCTTTCTGGCGCATGATACGCTGGCGCAGGGCCGCGAAGACCTCATTACCGTGCGTGTCATGGGCTGGCCGGACGGCGCCATCGCGCTGGACTACACGGCCAATGCGGTCGTCGGCTATCCCGCGCTGACCGGCCCCGAACACGATCCCGCGCCGGTCAACCACGTACTGCCCGCCTGGGACTTGCTCACCGGCGCTTACGGTGCGTTCGCGCTCGTCTCGGCCTTGCGCCGCCGCGAGCAAAGCGGGCTTGGCAGCGAAGTGCGCCTGCCGCTGACCGATATTGCGATGGGCACATCCGCCAATCTTGGCCGCGTCGCTGAAGTGCAGCAAAACGGTGTGGACCGCGAGCGGCTTGGCAACGGCGTTTACGGCACGATTGGCCGCGATTTTGTGACCGCAGATGGCGTACGCGTGATGATCGTCGCGATCAACGAGCGGCAATGGCAGGGGCTGGTGCGCGCGCTCGGCCTGCAATCCGGCCTTGCTGCGCTGGAAGCCTCGCTCGGCGTGTCGTTCAAGGGCGACGACGGCGTGCGGTTTAAAAACCGTGATGCGATTTATGCGCTGATCGGCCCAGCCATCGCCGCGCTCCCCCATGCAGAGCTTACTGCAAAGCTCGACAAGGACGGGGTCACGCACGGCCCTTACAAGACCATGCCCGAAGCCATCGCCGATCCGCGCCTTGTTGGGGCAAACCCGATGTTCGCGCCGAGTGCCGATAACCCCAGCGGCTTTGCCTATCCCGCAGCTGGCGCATTCGCCACGTTCCCCGGCCTTGAACGCCTGCCCCCTGCCCCTGCCCCCTTGCTGGGCGCAGACACGCGCGATGTGCTCGCCCGGCACCTTGCGCTTGATCCTGAAGCCATTGCCCGGCTCATCGAAGCCGGCATCGTAGGAACCCCGTCATGACTCTCATTCGTGCCGCCATCGTCGCCCCCATCCGCACCGCTGTCGGCAAGTTCGGCGGCAGCTTGTCCTCACTTGGCGCGGGCGATCTGGGCGCGGTGATCCTCAAAGCCTTGATGGAGCGCACCAAGATCGACCCTGCGCGCGTGGACGATGTCGTGTTCTCGCAAGGCTACGGCAATGCCGAGGCCCCCGCCATCGGCCACTGGTCATGGCTCGCCGCTGGGCTCCCGCTCGAAGTGCCGGGCTATCAGCTGGACCGGCGCTGCGGATCGGGCCTGCAGGCGGTGATCAACGGGGCGATGATGGTGCAGACCGGCCAGTCGGATGTGGTCGTCGCGGGCGGCGTGGAATCCATGTCGAACGTGGAATACTACACGCTCGATGGACGGCGCGGAACACGCGTGGGCGGTCTCATGCTGCATGACCGGCTGACGCGCGGGCGGCTGATGTCGCAGCCGATCGAGCGTTTCGGCGTCATCTCGGGCATGATCGAAACGGCGGAAAACCTCGCACGGGATTACGCCATCACGCGTGAGGAATGCGATACCTTTGCCGTGCGCAGCCACCAGAATGCCGCGGCCGCATGGAAGGCCGGACTGTTCGACGACGAGCTTGTGCCCGTCGCGATCCCGCAGCGGAAAGGGGATCCGGTGATCTTCGCGCATGACGAAGGCTATCGCACTGATGCGACAATGGAATCGCTTGGCGCCTTGAAGGCTATCGAGGCCAAGACCATCCCCGGCGCGGTCGTCACAGCGGGTAACGCCAGCCAGCAGAACGATGCCGCCGCCGCCTGCCTCGTCGTCGCCGAACACAAGCTGGAAGAGCTTGGCCTTGAACCCATCGCCTGGTTCCATTCTGCTGCCGCTGCGGGCTGCGATCCTTCGCGCATGGGCATTGGCCCGGTCCCGGCAGTCGAGCGCCTGTTCGCGCGCAATGGCCTCGGCTGGAGCGATATCGACGTGGTCGAGCTCAATGAAGCCTTTGCGCCGCAAGCCCTCGCTTGCCTCAAAGGCTGGGGTTGGAGCGCGGACGACAGCCGCCGCGAGATCCTCAACGTCAACGGCTCGGGCATTTCGCTTGGCCATCCCATCGGCGCGACCGGCGGGCGCATCCTCGCCAACCTGACGCGCGAACTGGTGCGCCGCGAAGGCCGCTATGGGCTGGAGACGATGTGCATCGGCGGCGGACAGGGCATCGCGGCGGTGTTCGAGCGCGCGGCCTGAGCATGAACTTGCAGGCGCTGCTGGAAGCAGCCGAAACCTACCGTGAGACGGCCCGCGCCGCGCTGGCACAGCGCCTCGCCAACCGCGCGATCGATCAGGAACAGCGCGCCGCGCATGGCTTTGCGTGGATCGCGACCAGCGTCGCGTCCCTGGAAGCAGTGCTCAAATGGGCCGAGGCAGGCGGCGGCACCAATCCGCTCGATGCCAAGGTCGCTCAACTAGCGTTTGCCGAAACGCTCGGCCAGCTAACGGGCGGCCTGCCAATGGGCCCGGGCGAGACGTTTCGCCCGGCAGACCTCGGCATCAGCGCCGCCGCACTCGCTGAAGCCGCCGCACCGCTGCTGCAAAGTGATCTCGCCGAAACGCGCGCTGCGCTTGCCGCCGCACTGGGCGAAGGCCAATGGCCCAGCGAGACGCTGCACGATGCCGAACTCGATGAAATTCGCGCTCAGTTTCGCCGCTTCACCGATGCCGAAATCCTGCCCCATGCCCACGGCTGGCACCTCGCCAATGCGCTGATCCCGGAAGCGACGGTGCAGGCAATGGCCGATCTCGGTACGTTCGGCGTCTGCATCCCGGAAGAATACGGCGGCCTTGGCCTCGGCAAGCTCGTCATGTGCCTCGTCAGCGAAGAACTATCGCGTGGCTGGATCGGCGCGGGTTC
>JBJXEK010000241.1:0-3845 GCA_046155055.1 Novosphingobium sp.
GCCTGTTCGCCTGCCACATCCGCGTGTTCCACGGCCTGATCTTCATCAATATGAGCGAGGACGAGCCCGACGATTTCGACGCCACCTTCGGAGATATGGGGCCGATCCTCGATTATCACGGCATCGCCGATGCCCGAATTGCCCATGCTGGCAGCTATCCGACCGACGCTAACTGGAAGCTCGTCGTCGAGAACTTCTTCGAGTGCTATCACTGCGTTCCGTCCCATCCGGAATTTTGCTCGATCCACAGCGCGGAATCGATTGTTGCGGTAGGGGCTGGGCCAAGCTCCGGTCCCGCAGACGCCATCGCCAGTTTCGCCCCAAGGCTAAAGGCTTGGGAGGAAAGCGCTGCGGCCCTTGGTCGTCCGATTGGCACTATTGATGATGCCCCTGACAGCAGTCATCTGCGCCTCATGATGCAGCGCATGAACAAGGAGGGCTGGGCATCTGAGACACAAGATGGTTCCGCCCCCGCACCCCTGATGGGCAAACGCACCCAGGCCGATGGCGGCCGGATGCATCTGAGCTTCAGCCCCTTTACCCAGATTGTCGCGGATGACCATTTCGCCATCCTTTTCCAATTCACCCCAAGGTCCGCTTTGGCCACGGACGTCGAGATGATCTGGCTGGTCGATGGGCGCGCGAGCGAGGATCAGGTGGATATCGACAAAATGATCTGGGGGTATCACGCCACCACCACGCAGGATAAGGTGATCACCGAGAACAATCAGGCGGGCATCATGTCCCGTCGCTATCGCCCCGGACGCTATTCCGATCAGGAGGGCAGCGTCCTCAAGTTCCAAAAATGGTATCTAGGCCAGTTCGGACTTGATCGGGCGGAATGATTCCATCCCCGCCCTAAGGGCCCGCCTCTTGACGGGTCAGGGCGGGGCTTTGGGCTGGGCTAGTCGATGGTTTCCAGCGGATCGGCAATACGGCCAACCAACTCGTCTATATGATAGAGGTGGCCGGGTTGGTCTGCACAGCGATCGGAGACGGATAAGTGGATCGCCTGCCGGTTTCTTCCTCGATTTGGCGAACGTCATACAACTGCGCCAACTCGGCCAGCGTCTTCTCGCCCTTCATGGCAGCCAATGCCACCTTCGCTTTGAAAGCCGGGCTGTGGTTCCGGCGTGTTTCTCTCCTGTCATGCGGCACGATGGCCGCCGCCGGGCAGAAAATCCGCTTATCCCACTGCCCAGTTTTGCCAAGCCACCTCCCTTTTGCTGCAGGTCAGCAAGGCTGCGCGGAAGTTCGGCGTTGACCATTCGCTGACCACCGGCCAACGCGGCTTCCCGCTCCGCGTCATTTCAACGAAAACGCGACATAATATCAATGGGGTATGGTGGGCGCGGCAGGGATTGAACCTGCGACCCCACCCGTGTGAAGGGTGTGCTCTACCACTGAGCTACGCGCCCGTGCGGCCCGCGCGCATTGCGACGGTCGGGCCGGACAGGCGCGCGCCTCTGCCATGGCAGCGCTTGATTGACAAGTGGGGGGATCAAGATATTTGCCCTTCCATGAATGACGAAGCCCCAGCGCCCGAATCCGAAACCGCCGCTCTTGCTACCGAGGGTCCGGACGTGCCGCCCGATCACCTTGCGATCAATCCGCGCAGCCCGTTCTTCGATGGCGACAAGCTGCGCCGCGGGATCGGCATTCGCTTCAAGGGCACGGTGCGCCGCAACGTCGAGGAGTATTGCATCTCCGAAGGCTGGGTGCGCGTGCAGGCGGGCAAGACCATGGACCGCAAGGGTAACCCGCTCACGCTCAAGCTCTCCGGTGAGGTCGAGGCTTGGTACGAGGACCTTGGCGACGACGCGCCGGTCGCGAAGCTCTGAGGGTTCAGGGCAGGCTTGCTTGACCCGCCCGACCATTGTCAGCCGTGCTGACCGTCGACGCCGGTGGTTTCCGCGAAGGGCCGCCAGCTTGCGATCGATCCGCGCCAGCGCATCGCGGCCGAGCGGCAGCCGCATGGACGGCTCGTCCGCGAGGATGGCCTGCATCAGAACCGCCATCGCCTTCGCCGGATCACCAGCCTGCGTGCCGTTGTTGGGGCTCACTTAAAGCACGAGTCGCACCGCTGGTCGGCTCATAGGCCGCAAGGCGTCTGGCGCGGGCGGAGGTCTGCGAGCGCTTCGGGGCGGCAGTGGCTGCGGTCATGGCCATTCCTTTCGAGGTGCCGCGTCAGTCGATCGAATCAGTCGATCGAAATCGCGATCTTGCCGCGCTGGCGCATGGCGCCGTTCTGGCCAAGCACCGCGTCATAGGCTGCTCCCACCTCGGCGAGGGTGAAGGTGCGCGGGTCCAGCCGGGGAAGTAGTCGCCCGCCTTCGGCCAGTACGGCGGCTGCGGTGAGGATCTTGCCAAAATGTGCACGCCCTTCGTCGGCGAGCAGGGCGTGGAGCGTGAAGACGCCCGAATAGGTTGCCTGCTTGAACGAAAGCGGCCCGAGGGAGTGGGTGCCCCAGCCCAGGCAACTGACAACATGGCCGAAGCGCCGCACCGCCTTGAACGAGGCATCGAGCATCGCACCGCCGCCGGTATCATAGACGACATCGAAGCCCAGGCCTGCAGTGTGCTCGGAAACGTAGCTCTCGACCGCCTGGGCCGCATCGATCGGCACCGCGCCAAGGCTGCGGATATAGTCATGATCGTGGCCGAACGCGGTGGCGAAGACCTGCGCGCCGTGGGCCAGTGCGATCTGCACCGCAACATGGCCGACGCCGCCTGCGCCGCCCTGCACCAGCACCGTTTGGCCGGGACGCATGGCGGCGCGGTCGATCAGGCCATCCCACGCGGTGATGACGACAAGCGGCAGCACGGCTGCCTCGCGCATCGTGAGGTTGAAGGGCTTGTGTGCGAGCAACCGCACATCCGCTGCGACGTACTGGGCGTGCGAGCCTTGGAGACCGCCCACACCGCCCGTGAAGCCATAAACCTCGTCGCCGGGCGCGAAGCCCGATACGCCGCTGCCGACTTTTTCGACCACCCCGGCAAGGTCCATGCCCAGCACGGCCGGCAGGGGGTGGCGGGCGTGGGCGGCTTGCCCGGCGCGAATCTTGGTGTCGAGCGGATTGGTGCCGCTGGCCTTGACGCGGACCAGCACCTGCCTGTTCGACGGTTCCGGGCGTGCGATCTCACGGGTGATAAAGGGGGCGTCGGTGGTTTCAACGACGGCGGCGAACATGGTGGATTGCGGCAGGATGGAATGAGTCATAGTCGATTTCCTCTTGATGGGCCGAGGATGAACATTTCAGTGTTGAATTGAAATCTAGAAGAATGCATGATGTTCATACATTTATGAATGGATCCCATGATGGCCGGGCCGCCTCTCGAATGGAGCGATCTGCCGGTGTTCCTCGCCATCGCGCGCGAAGGCACGCTGGGCCGGGCGGCGCGCCGGCTCGGGCAATCGCAGCCCACTATGGGGCGGCGGCTTCGCGCGCTGGAGCATGCGACCGGCCTCACGCTGTTCCAGCGTAGCAGCGACGGCTTTGTACTCACCGACGACGGCGAGGTTATGCTGCGCCATGCCGAGCGAATGGAGGCAGAAGCGCAGGCCCTCTCACGCGCGCTTGCGGGGAGTGAGGCAGGGCTCGAGGGCATGTTGCGGCTCACGTGTTCGGACTGGTTCGGGCGCATCGTGCTGGCGCCGGTGCTGGCGGAATTCCACCGCCTGCATCCCGGCGTGGTGGTCGAGGTGCTGACCGATGCCCGGGTCTACAGCCTTGCCCGGCGCGAGGCCGATCTCGTTTTCCGCATTGCCGGCTTTGACGAGCCTGAAGTGATCGCACGGCGGCTGATGACGATGGCCTATGGCGTTTACGGGCAAATCGGCAACC
>JBJXEK010000242.1:0-3383 GCA_046155055.1 Novosphingobium sp.
AGGCCGCCCCTCTCTGCCTTCCCAGGAGGGCCCGGGAAGGACTTAACTTTTCAAACCAATCAGTTCCGCCCCATTCAGTTTGGCAGCGAGACCGTGTCGGTCACGTGGATCACGCCGTTCTTCTGCATCACATCGGCTTGGGTCACGGTGGCCATGCCGCCCTTCTCGTCAGTCAGCATGACCTTGCCGTCCATGATCGCGGCGGTAAGCTTGCCGCCCGCGACAGTGGTCAGCGTCGCCGAACCGCCGCCTGCATTGATCTGCGCGATGAGTTCGGCAGCGGTCACTTTGCCGGCGACCACATGGTAGGTCAGGATCTTGACCAGCATGTCCTTGTTCTCAGGCTTCAGCAGTGTCTCCACCGTGCCTGCGGGCAGCTTGGCAAAGGCTGCGTTGGTCGGCGCGAACACCGTCAAGGGGCCCGCGCTGTTCAGGGTGTCGACAAGGCCGGCAGCCTTGACCGCAGCGACGAGCGTGGTGTGATCCTTTGAATTGACAGCGTTTTCGACGATCGTCTTCATTGGATACATGGCGGCGCCGCCGACCATCGGGTACTTCATCCCGCCGGCCAGAACCGGCGAGGCGAAAGTTGCCAGTGCGGCGGCAGCAGCCATGGTGAGGCCCTGGGCAAAAATCTTGGTACGAGTCATGATGGATCTCCTGGGTGCGACTTTATCCGCCCCGATCCAGATACGCCGCCAAGCGCGGCGCAGATGCAACCTGTCCAATCAGGTCGCGTTGATTTTCCCGCTGGTGAGCACAGGCCCGGTCGGCAATCCGGTGGGCGAGCCACCCGTTGGTTCGAGCGAGATGGCGAGACTGGCCTTTGCGTTGATCGTTCGGACGAGATTCTGCGGCAGAGCCACGGCCTGCACACCATTGCCTTCCAGAAGGCCGAGCGCGATCGGTTTGGCGCCTTCGGGGATCAGCCAGAGCTGATAATCATGCCCGGCGCGGCGGGCAAAACCGTGCGCCACTGCCAGCAGGCGATGCTCGGAGGGGATATAGACCAGCATGACCGGGCCGTTTTGCGGCCCCGGAGCGAGCGCGACGGCCAGCGCCTTCATCGCCGGGGCGCTGGATGCGACCTGCGTCTGAACGGGAGCTGGCATGGGAGGGGCCGGGCGCACTGAGAGCAGTGCCAGAACAACGGCAGCCGCTGCCGCCAGCCCAGAGGAGAGCCCCGTTCCGATCTGCCAGCGCCGCACCGCGCGGCGCAACTGCAGAACCTCGCCGCGTGGGCTTGCCGCCATCGCCAACTCGATGCGGGACCACACGTCCGGGCCCGGCTCAACCGGCGCGACCTCATCGAGCATCGGCGCAAGGCGCGCCTGCCAGTCCGCCACGGCGCGGGCGAATTCGGGGTCCTGCAGCGTGCGGCGGCGGGCATCGGCCAGCTCTTCGCCTTCCAGCAGGCCCAGCGCATGTTCGGCGGCGAGGCGGTCGCTCTCGGTCATCGCTCCAGACACTCCTTCAGCTGGATCATGCCACGGCGGATCCAGCTTTTCATCGTGCCAAGCGGCACAGCGGCCCGCGCGGCGAGATCGGGATAGCTGAGGCCATCGAACCATGCGGCGCGGATCGCCTCGCGCTGGCGCGCCTCAAGGGCATCAATGCAGCGGCCAAGCGCCTGTGCCTCGCCCGCAGCGACAAGCTGATCGTCGGCGCGCGGTGCGGGGTCGGGTACTTCGTCGGCGGCCTCGATAGGTTCGCGGCGCCCCGCACCTTGCGCCGTCAGGCGGCGCAGACGGTCGACTGCGCGGTTGCGCGCGAAGGTGGCGAGCCAGCTGATCGGGCTGGCGCGCGCGACATCAAACCGCGCGGCGTGCTGCCAGAGATTGATATATACGTCCTGCAACACGTCCTCCGCCTCGGTCTGATCACCCAAGATACGCAGGATTATGCCGAACAGCTTCGCCGATGTTGCGCGGTAGATCACAGGCAGTGCGGAATTATCGCCCTGGCCTAGTCGGTGGATCGCTTCGACCAGCCGCGCGATATCGCTCGGCGTCGCCCTCATCGCGCGAATCTGACTGCAAGGCTGGCTGGCAGGCTCGCTGGCAGACAACCTGGCGCACAGCCGTGCCCGGCATGGTCGGTGATTTCGACCTGAACGGTCGAATGGCAGATGCTGAAATCGTGCTCCAGCGCGTGAGCGAGATCGGTAAGGAAGCCGTCGCCCGGATGTCCGCTAGGGATCACGAGGTGCGCGGTCATGGCGGTTTCGGTTGTGCTCATCGGCCAGATGTGGAGATCATGCACCGCGCGGACGCCGGGCAGGCTGGTGAGATAGTGCTCGACCTTGTGCTCGTCCACCGAGCCGGGAACGCCGTGCAGCCCCATCTTCACCGAATCCTTGAGCAGACCCCAGGTCCCCGCAGCGATAATGCCGACGATGACGAGGCTGGTGACCGGATCGATCCACCACGCGCCCGTCAGCGCGATCAGAAACCCGGCGACGACCACCCCGGCTGAGACGGCGGCATCGGCGGCCATGTGCATGTAGGCACCGCGGATGTTGATGTCGCTCTCGCGGCCGCGCAGAAACAGCAGCGCTGTAATGGTGTTTATCACGATGCCGATCGCGGCGACGATCATCACCGGGCCCGCTGCGACGGGGGCGGGTTCGATCAGGCGGCGGATCGTCTCGACCAGAATGGCGCCCAGCGCGACGAGGAGCAGCGCGGCGTTGAACAGCGCTGCAAGGATAGAGCTCGACTTGTAGCCATAGGTAAAGCGCGCCGAGGGCGGGCGCGCGGCCAGCACACCGGCTCCCCAGGCGATGGCAAGGCTGAGCACGTCGGACAGGTTGTGGCCCGCATCGGCGACGAGCGCCATCGAGCCGGAAATGACGCCGTAAGTCGCCTCGATCACCACGAAAGCCGAATTGAGCACGATGCCGATGGCGAAGGCGCGGCCGAAGCTGGCGGGCGCGTGGCTGTGGTCATGGCTGTGGTCATGCCCATGGGCATGATCGTGGTGGTGGTGCGCGCCGGACATAAGCCGCTCCCTAGCGCCTTCAACTCAAAGAGGAAAACGCTTTGAGGCGTGCGGGCCTTTGCGGCCCGATTTGCCAGGGGGCCTGTAAGCCGGGTTCTGTAGCGCGGACGGTATCCCCAAGGTTGCCCTTTGGCGTGGACCGTATCCGCACTGGCAGCCATTCCTCTAGGCGGCCCGTTGCCGGGCGCGCTCAAGCAACCAACCCGGACTGCTGGCCCAAAACCAGCCTGCTCCATAACTCTTGCGAGGTTCGGGAGCGCGCAGTCCCTATTCGGTCTTGCTCCGGGTGGGGTTTGCCTTGCCGCTTCCGTTACCGGTCGCGCGGTGCGCTTTTACCGCACCCTTTCACCCTTGCTGCCCATTTCTGGGTTAGCGGTCTGCTC
>JBJXEK010000243.1:0-2544 GCA_046155055.1 Novosphingobium sp.
CCCAATAGCCGAGAAGCTTGTCATTGCGCGGAACGCAGAAATACAGGGCCCGCCCCATGCCACGGCTGTTCAACGCTAAATTCTCTTGATGAGCGAGAGGAGGCCATTGATGCCTGTGAGGGCAGCCCTGTAGCGATCCTGAGCGAGGGTATTGGTCATTTTGGCTTTGAGTATATTGAAGGCGAAGCTGCGGAGCCGAGCGAATACGCCTGGGTTGTATCGGATGCGCGAACGGTCTTCCTCCATGGTGACGTCTCGGCTGTAGTGTGATGTGGTTTCGATACGCCAATGCGCACGGATGGCTTCGGCGGCACGGACGGCGCTGAGCGGTGCGTTGGAGATGTAGCAGGCTGTTTCGGTGGACTGGCGCAGCATGCCGGTGGCGGCGTCGCGGGCGAACACGCGGCGCTCGACTTGGATGATGGCTGCAGCGTGGAGATGCCAGGCGGTGTTGGCCAGTTTTCCTTTGGGATCGAAGACGCTGACGGTGCGGCGTTCGTCGCGGTTGCGACCCGTGTTGCGGCTGTCGGCGGTGTCGATCGGCGCGGTGGTGGCGACGATATCCTGAACCTTTTGGAGCAGTGTCGGCTGGTTGTCTTTGATCTGGACGATCAGCGCGATGTTGGCTTGTGCGGCGACCTCGAAGGTTTTTTTTGGCAGTGCAGCGCATCGAGAGTGACGATCGTGCCGGCAGCGATACCGAGTTCGGCGAGCAAGGTCTGGGCCGCCGGGATCTCGTTGGATTTCTCGGCGATGTCGATATGTGCGAGCACGAGGGCGGAGTCGGTGGCAAACGCGCTGAGTATCTGGGCTGCGGCGCGATCATGGAATTTGTCGAAACTGCCGCGCAACGTCTTGCCATCCAGCGCGATGCTGCCCGGTCCCGGCGTGGCGCGTGCGGCCTGGAGCAGAGCGGCATGGCGCCGGAACACAACTTCCACCGCGGCCGGGTCCAGCCCCTGGAGGATATAGCGGATGGCGGTGTGCGCGGGGGCGCGGCGCCACTTCAGGCCGAAGCCGGTGTTCAGACTGCGGCGATGCACGTCGATGAAGGTGACGATGCCGCGATACGAGTTGCAGCCGGTCACGATGGCCAGGATGGAGAACAGCAACACGTAGGGCAGCTTGTAGAGTTGCCCCTGCCGGCGGCGGGGATCGGGAACCTCCGCCAGCAAGCCCAGCAATGGTGCGAATACCGCCACGACAACCTCCACCTCGGTTGCCGCTCCAGGAGTCAGACTTTCTGCGATCCGAGAATCCCCATTCTTGTCAGTCGCATCACTTTGATCGGATGGTGTTGCAATAAGGACTCACCTCAACCAGGCGAAAAGCATTGAACAGCCTTGGCCCGGCAGCCCGCAGGCGAAGGTCAGGCGCCCGCGGCGCAAAGGCCGATTGGTGAGTTTGCCCAATGGCGCAGCCCGAAGTGTTCGATGACCGCCGCGCCGCCACCGATGCTCGAGACGACAGTGCTGATCAGTCCGACGGCCCATTCGCGCTTGCAGCGGGGTGGCGTCATCAGCATGACGACGACGGCGGCTAGACCGAACTTCCGTCTTTCAAAATCAACAAAGGACTGACAAACAACGATAATCTTCAATTCAATACTGCGTCTACTGGCTACACCACCACCTCCAGCAGCTCCAACGCCCGCCGCTGGACCGGCGTCGGTCGCGTGGTGACCGTCATCGCATAATCCGGTGCCACGGCGGTGACGATGGTGTTGCGCGAGAGCGTTGCGAGATCGGCGAGCAAGGTCTGGAAGCTGTGCACCGGCAGGCCATCCGGGGTCATCTTTGTGGTCTGCTTCGCCACCGCCGCAGGCGAGCGCTGGGCTTGCGCCACGATGCTGCTCCGCAGAGCCTCGGCAGCCGCTTTATCGGCATCATCGGACAACAGCGGCGCCAGTTTCTGGCGCATATGCCATTCCAGGTAATAGGCCAGCATGCAGAGGAACACATGCGCCCGTACCCGCTCTGCCAGCCAGTGATGCACCGGGCGGACCTGGAGATCGACCGTCTTGATGCAGCGGAAGTCGCGTTCCACCAGGGCCAAAGATTTGTAGCTGCGCACGGTATCTTCATCGCCCAGTGCCGCCTGGGCCAGGCTGGTGCGGATGACATACAGCCCATCGGCGGCGGCCTCGGCGGCGATGGCATCCGCCTTGCGGGTAAAGCTGAAGCTGGCATCGGCAATGTCGAGATCGAAGTGCTTGCGCATCTTGTGCCTGTCGATCACGGCGCCGACCGCAAGCGCGATCTCGGTCGCCCCGCGCAACGGGTGACGCTTGCGCGCGACCGCGGCCTGGATGCGGGCAAGATCGCGCTCGGTGGCCATCAGCAGGTCCTCACGCTTGCGCGTTCGTTCGGCGGCGAGGTCAGGGCATGCGCGGACGGGGGATGCACCGCGCCGGGACGGCCGTCATCGCGCACCGTGCGGTCCTCGTTTTGCCAGCGCTGGATGGTACGGGCATCGATACCCGCCACGGCGCAGGCTGGTTCCAGGCGGGATCCCGCATCTTGTGCTTCGCGGATCGTCGCAAGC